>JBIJAV010000022.1:0-55825 GCA_044345595.1 Terrimicrobiaceae bacterium | reverse complement strand
GGGTCAGTGTTCATTTTCTTTCATTTTTTCCAAAGACCACATGATTTCCTGAGACCGCGTGAAACCATGCTGACACGAGACTCACGAAACAAACTCCCCAGCTCTGCTGCGACTGATGCGGACCACAAAACACACCGCCATCCTTCTGCCCCCTGCCATACATGATTCTGCCATCTATAATTCTGCCCCCCTTTGAGACTGCCCCTCCACGCTGGGTTTCGAGAATTCTCCACCTTTGACAACCGCGATTCGTTCGTAATACCGTAAGTATTACATGAAGACCATTACGGTAAAAATTCCCGATGCCTTGAACGAAAAACTCAGAAAATCTGCCGCTCTCAAAAAGGAGCATTTTTCCGAAACAATCCGTCGTGCGTTGACTCGGGAACTTGAGGGCGAGGTAGACTTCGCCGCCTTGGCTGCACCGTATTGCGGGATGTTCAGCGGTCCTTCGGACCTCTCCACGCGCGAGGGCTATGGAAGTCCAGACAATCGTTGATGCCGGTCCGTTGATCGGTTGGCTCAATGCCACCGACCAATGGCACGGGTGGAGTGTATCCGTTCTCAAAAAAGTCAAAGGCCCGATCCACACAAGCGAGATTGTGCTTGGCGAAGCCTGTTGGAATCTGGGAGGCAACACCAAGCCCGTTCACGCCTTGCTCAGTTTGGTGGGTAAAGGATGCATCCGCCTTTTGCGACCTTGGCCAGAAAATCTCACCCGCACACAGGAACTAATGCTCAAGTATCCCACGATGGATGCCGGCGATGCCTCGATCGTTGTCCTCTCGGAACAGAATCCCAAGGCGCGAATCATCACCACAGACCGCGCGGATTTCTCAATCTACCGGCGCTTTCGTTCCCAAAAAATCCCCGCCATTTTTCCAAGCTCATAGATCGAAATTCTCCGAAAGTCGTCCCCGCCACGAGTGCGGCACCGCCTCAACTTCCTCCTGTAATCCTAATCAACGCAAACAGACCAAAACGCAGGTGCATTCGTAACGCGAATGGGGCAGGGCAAAAACAAAAACTCCGCAAGCAGGCTTGTGAGATTTTTACTTTTTTTCTGCCAATCCCGCAGTGCCGGGATCATCGGTGCCCATCCGGTTAATCCGTGGTTAGTTTGCTCCAGCCGCGCAGCGCAAGAATCCGCCATCTCCCACCACGACCGCGCCTACGCCGAAGGCAAAAAATCGTCTGGAAAGACGGACTGAGCGCCCTCCAGTTTGTGGTGCGCTGGCGCGGAAGCGCAGGTCCCGGGGAGCGCGTCCGCACTCGGGCGCCGTCGGGTGCGCCCCGCGCCCGACATTTCCTTCTTCGCGCCGACTCGCGCGATTCGTGGTTAATGCAACCATGGTTTTTTCTCCGTGCTCTCCGTGTCCTCGGTGGTTAAAAAAGCTTTTTTCTTGTGTGATCCAAGAGGCATGACATATGTTGTGACATATGAAAGCAGTGACAGTCCATTTGGATGATCCAGTCTACAGAGAGTATCAAAAAATGGCGCGCAAGGCGAAGCGCTCGACCTCCGAATTGATCCGAGAGGCCATGGAAGCTTACCGAAGAACATTTATAAAAAAACAGTCATCCCTCGCCGAGGCAGGCCCCGCCGTCAGCGTGGGGCAAATTTTGACCCCATGGGCCGGGCGCGAGGATTTGTTGGAAGATTTTTTCGACAGGCAATGATCGGACTCGACACAACGGTGCTTCTCACGCACGAGATCAAGGAGGCATCAGGCCACGAAGCCCTGCGCACCCACATCGCCACGGCATGCCGGTCAGGCAATGTTCAATTCGCCATTTGCCCGCAGGTTCTGCAAGAATTTGTGCATGTGGCTACAGATCCCCGTCGCTTCAAGCTGCCGCTGACCATGGATCAGGCAATGGAACGATCCCGCTTCTGGTGGGAGTCCGCTGAGGTCGTTCAATGCCATCCCGGCGGACGCGCATGGGAGCAGGCATGGACTTGGATGGAGAAATTCCGCCTTGGCCGCAAACGGATACTCGATACCTATCTGGCCGCCACCTACCACGAGCGCGGCATCAAGTGCCTCGCCACCGCGAACACCTTGGATTTCGCGGTGTTCGGAATTTTTGAATTCGAGTCTTGGGCGCAGATACCTGCAAACGGCGACAAAGCTCAAGCTTTCTGAACTGCACCCCAAGCAATTGTTTCCCATCCCACATTGAGGTTCACACGCCAGCATCGTTCACGGTCGGGACGACCGTGCTCCCCTCTCTCGCACCCCGCGCGGCAGCGCGATTCGTAACTTGGGAGGGTTCATCGTCCTCGCATGTCCCAAGTTTCAGCGGCGAAGCAGCGTCCCTGCTGGATGCAATGGCAGCGGTGCCGCGCAAGTGGGTCAGCGGCGGCGCGCTGCCCCTACCTTGATAAACATGACCCTTTTTTCAGCTGCAAAGCGGCCTTTCATAACTCAGGGTAGGAACTGCCAGGCCCTTGGCGTCCCATTCTTCAGCCGCGAAGCGGCGTCTTTGCAGGATGCAAAAGACGGGTTTAAAAACCGCCCGTCAGAGAGCTCTCGTCATGACCGGTTCAGAAAGGAATGGTTTGAAGACGGGATCGTTAATGAGGTAGGCGAAGAGGTCTGGCGCGGCTTGCTGGCGGCCTTTTTCGAGGGCGATAGCCGCTTGGTTGTAATCTTTTTTACGAAGCGAAATGTAGACGGAGGAAAAGATTTCAGTGATCGAGCCTTCGCTGGACGCGGCGGGGAGTTGTTCGTCCGGCATTTGCTGGAGCTTTATGAGCTGGATCGAAGTTCGCACGACGACATGGGTATCGATCGGATGTAGGCGGGCATTGGCGGCGCGGAGCAGGTCGAGGGCTTCCTCGTCACGCTTCTGACCACGCAGGAAGGAGGCGAGTTCGATCATGGGAAATGGGTTGGCGATATCCGCGTTCACAGCCTCGCGGAGCAGGGATTCGCGCACGATTTTTGGATCGCGCAGGGAGGATTTTCCGCCCGTGCCGGCGCCGGACTCAGTCATGGAAAGAAGCACCAGCGAGTCCGAGACCTTTTGATTTTTTGAGACCGAAAGCGAGGCCCTTTCCTGCGCCGTCTTCAGATCGCCCGCTTGCATGGCGGTGAGAGCGGCGAGGTAATCGAGCGAGGAGACATCGGGATGCTTGGCGCTGAGGCTTTGGATTTTTTGAAGAGCTTCGGAGGATTCGCCGGACTCGATAAGGGCGAGGGCTTCGTTGAGTTCCTTGACGAGCTGCGGGGTTGGCTTCGCCAGAGTGAGCTCCTCTTCTTCGGCCGATGAACCCGACTGAAGCCTGCCGAAAAGAAAGCCGGTTAAAAGCAATATGAAAATGGCGGCTGCGGCAAGGATGCGAGGATGCTTGGCGAGAATTTTTTGAAAATGGGCGAGGACAATCGCGTGGGATGCTAGGAAAGGGCTTTCTTTGGTGAGTTCTTCGGCGCTTTCCGGGTTGGATGTTGACTCTTCGAAGTCCGAAGGAACCGTGGAATCTGTATCGCGCCTTCTGGATTTGCGGCGTAAAGAAACCTTGGGAGGAGGTTGAACCGAATCCGGGCTGGAGGAATTGGCAGACTGCGGACTGCTACCGATATGATCTGTGTCCTTTTCTTTTCTTTGAGAATCCCCGACGGACTGGAAAGAGACCCAAGCATTTTCACCATGCACTGCTTTCTTTGCTCGGGATAGACGGAAATTCGAGTCCTTATCCTTGGATGGCTTCTGGACCTGAACTTGGCCAGTATGGACATCTTTAACTTGTGCAATTTTTTTTGCAGTTGTGCGTTTACGGGGAGGCGCATCAAAAATTTCATCATCATCATCATTAGGTTCATGGAGAACCGGGAGCGCAACAACGGCAGGTGTAGTTTTTATTCCCTTCCGACTCTTTGCACGGGCTCCTTTACCTACAATGGCAGAGACTTTGCGCTCAGCACTTGGAGGTGGGATGTTACTTGCTTTAGACTTCATTGGAATAGGCAATCATTGATGAGCTAAGGGCGAACATCACAGGAAGACCTGTCATGTGACATTTTCGTCACATTTGATGAAGAATCGAGTGCCGGAGCTTCATTTTCCCAAGCGCAAAGTTGCGCGGTTGAATTGGAATCTACCAAACAGAATAAGGAAGAAGGCTATCGCGATAATGACGCCACTTAGTCGCTAGCTGGTATTTTTTTCAGAATTCCGCTCAGAAGAGTCCCGACATTTGCGGGTTTTTGGAAAAAGCCCGGACGGCTGGATCGTTCATGAGATAATCATAAAGCGCAGGTGACAGCCGTTCTCTTGCTTTGGCGAGCAGAACCTTGACGGTCGGGATGTCGTTTTTGCGCATGGCTACATAGGCGGCGGATACCAGTGAACGAGGGTCTTTGTCGGAGTCTAAATTTTCTGGCAGCTTGTTGTCAGGGGTTTGCTGGAGATTCAGAAGGGAAAGCGAGGTGTCGACCAAGGCCTGGCCTTCAACAGGATTGAGACGCATACTGGCGGCTTCAAACAATTGGCGGGCTTCGTCGTTCCTGCCTTGAAAACGAAGCAGGGATGCGAGTTCGATGTAGGGTCGGGGATTTGAAACATCGGCCGCCATGGCGGATCGAAGAAGACTTTCCGCGCGGACCTTGGGGTCTCCCATTCCACCTTTGTTTGATTTTTCCATTTCTATGGCGGCCTTGAGGGCCAAGGAGTCGGATAGTCTCTCGCCTTTGAAAATCGATTCGTCCACTTTTTCGCTGGCGAGCTGAAGGTTTCCACTCTGTATCGCTGTAAGGGCCAAGATGTAGCAAGTGGATGGAATCGTTTGGTTCTTTCGATAAACCCCGGACAAAATTTCCACCGCATCGGCGGCATTTCCTTTGCTGTATGCCTGTAAGGCGGAATCAATGGAGGCTTGGAATTCGGGAGGGATCGCTGGAGGCAGCTCCATGCGCAGTTCGTTGAAGCGTTTTTGAGACGCCGAAAAACCTTGACGGTAAGCCAACCACCCCACTAGCAGGAAACAAATCAGCGCGCCTGCAAGCATAGATGCCACCAATAGAGGCGATATCTTGAAAGGCAAATGATCCTGGATAGCGGACACAGTCTGGAAATCCTCGACAGGAGGGCGCGATTCAACAACTGGAGTTTCTTCAGAAGGCGTCTCAAGAGGTTGGGAGGCCTTGGGAATGAAGGATGGCTTTTTCGATTTGAAAACGCGTGCATGCTCGGAAGAACCTCGTTGATCCTGGGACGCGAAAGAAGGCGGAACCCAGATCGGCGACTCGGAGGGCGTTTCAGGCTCTTTCTGAAAAACCTTCGACTTCCTCGCAGGCAGCATACTCGACTTGGGCATTTTTTTCTCTGAGTCCATGGAATTGGTATCGGCCGACTGGAGGGCAAAATCGAATATGACAGAAATCCGTAAAAGCCAAGATAAACACTGGTGGATTTTGAGCAGTCTCTATACACGCCAGCGATGCGCTATGCGCGGAATTTACTGCAGCTCGAAGTTGATGTTGATGGTGTAGGCGTCGCCGGTGCCGAGGCCGGTGGGGAGGGCGTCGATGCGGGTGACGCGGTTTAGGGCGGCGAGGACGGATTGGTCCATGAGGGGGTTGCCGCTGGGGCGGACGATTTCGGCGCTGGCGATAGTGCCGTCTCGTTTGATTTGGATTTTTACGGTGCAGACGAAGGATTTGTCCTGCTCGAAGATGGAGGTGGGTTGCTCCCATTGACTGAAGAAACGGTCGTGGATGAGTTCGTGATACCATCCGAATTCGCTGGCGGTGCCGCCCGCTCCGCCTTTTCCGGTGCCGCTGGCCGCCGTGCCACCTCCGCCGCCGGTGGCTCCGGGTTTTGCTGCACCCGTTGAAGAAGACTTGCCCTCTCCGGGGGATGCCGAGGGTTTGGCCGCGCCTGATGCGGTGCCTGGGGATGCTGAAGGAGATGCTTTAGGCGAGGAGCCCGGGGAGGCCTTCGGTGAGGCACCGGGCGAAGGTTTCGGGGATGCAGAGGGGGAGGCTTTGGGAGAAGCGGATGGTTTGGGTTTCGGGGAGGGGCTGGCGGATGGCTTGGGTGAAGGCGTGGCCGAGGGTTTGGGCTTCGGTGTGGGAGTCGGGCTTGGCTTGGGTTTGGGAGTGGGCGTTGGAGTCGGCTTGGGTTTAGGCGTTGGAGTGGGTGTGGGCTTCGGAGTAGGGGTTGGAGTGGACTCGATGAGATCGGATTTTTCCGTTTTTGGCTCGGGCGTTGGTTCGGGAGTCGGCTCAGGGGTTGGCTCCGGAGTCGGTTCGGGCGTGGGCTCGGGAGTTGGTGGCGGTGTGGCTTTGGGTTTGGGTGGAGGGGTTGGTTCGGGCTCTTCCTCGACATGCGGAGGTGGATCTCCAGCAGCAGCCGCTGCGGCGGCAGCAAAGGAGCCGGGATTCACCCAGGTGATGTCGCCTTGGGGCTTTTTGATTTCCCGCTTGGTGAAATAGAGGATTCCACCGATGAGCAGAAGGTGAAGGGCGGCGACGACAATCAGGTTCCGCCTGAAGTGCGGATTTTCCATGTCAGCGGGCGTTGGCCGGCGCGGAGGCGTCGTCTTTGAGCGTCATGACTCCGACTTTGGTGATTCCGACGCGTTGGAGAATATCCATGACGGAAATAAATTTCTGGATCGGCAATTCGAAGTGGGGGCGCACGACGACGGCGGTGTCCGGTTTTTCAGCCTTCAAAGCGGCGAGTCGGGCCTCGAGATCGGCGGGGGTCACGACCGCATTGTCGATTTTGAGGACATTGTTTTTATCGATCGAGATGTTGAAGGTCTGCGAAGGATTCGATGCTCCAGCGGCTGTGGAGCTTTTCGGAACGACCAGGTCCATACTGTTTTCGATGAGGGGTGTTGTGATCATAAAAATAATCAACAACACAAAAACCAAATCGAGCATGGGCGTGATATTCAGCTCCGTGAGCGAGTGCAGGCCGTTTTTCGAAGAGTAGCGTCGCATGCGGGATCAGAGGAGCGATCTACGGCCTTCGCGGTTGCCGAACTCGACATAGCGGTGCTCGATTTCCGAAGAAAACTCGGCGGCGAAATTGTCGGCCTGCACGAGGAGCGAGCGCAGCGTGGTCACCAAAAAATTGTAGCCGAACATCGCTGGAATGGCCACGAGGAGGCTGATGATGGTGGTGATGAGCGAGCCTGAAATGCCAGGGGCCATGGCGGCGAGGTTGGCATTTCCCGAAACAGCAATGCCCGCAAAGGCATCCATGACGCCCCATACAGTTCCAAGCAGGCCGAGGAAGGGCGCACCGCTCACCGCGGTCGAAAGCACGATCATTTTCGACTCTAGTTTCAGAGCGGATTCCCCGACGGCGCGCTCCATGGCGGCTTGGACGGCGCGCATCTGGGCGGGGGTAATTTTTTCAGCGGTCTTGAGACGCGAGGAGAAACTCTCATCGACCTCGACGGATCCCAGCATTTGAAAGCACAGTTCGTTCGCTCCAGCTTCGTAGATTTCAAAAATATTCGACCCCTCGAAGGCGATGCCCGACTCGTAGATACGAAGCGGCTGGCGGTCTTGGTGGAAGAGGTTTTGGAAGCGGTCGTTCTGGCGCTTGCAAAAGCTCAGGAAGCGGATCTTGGTCACCATGACGGCCCAGCTGAAAATCGAGGCCAGAAAAAGCACGAGGAGGATCAGCTTTCCCTCAAGCGTGCTTTCCGTGAAAGCATAGATAATACCTGCGGCGATCATCATTTGTTTTCAATGCCCCGAATTCGGGGACTTGCTGCCATGTTGCCTTCCATAACGGACACATAAAGACACCCGACGGCGTGGAAATGCAAAACGATTCTTTTGCCAGAGCGGAAGGACGAGGATTAAATGAAACCATGCGCCTGTTTTTTCCTTTACTGAGCTTGATGTTTCTCCTGGCCACGCGCGTTGGGGCGCAGCAGCCGGCACTCCGCGAAAACCCATACGATGTGTTTGCAAAAATCTTCCAACCGCTCTTGGGGGTGCTTCTCACGGAGTCGAATGGAGCGAACCGCGCGGCCTCGATCCAGCTTGATGTGGCCGATGTCGGCGGGCGTCTTCCGCAGGAAATGAAAGGCGCCACTCTGCAGGCGGAGGTTCAATTTCCCGACAAGGTGAAAGTCGCCGCGCCCGTGCTGGGAGAGACTTTTACGGTCTGCCGCAACGGCGATGAGGTGTGGGTCACTCCGGGTTCGAAAGTGGAATACCTCCTCTCGCAATTCCAAGTCGTGCCAAGAAAAGGCCCGAAATTGAAAACACCAATTACCCTGCCGATCACTCCCCAGCAGGCGATTTTTCTGCCTGCGCTTTTTTCCGTGAGCCGACCTGATGTGGCGGAGGTCGTGGAACTCAATGGCGAGAGCTGCAGGGTTCTTACGGCGGGGCTCATGCCGGAGTTGGCCAAGGCGACGGGAGCGGAGGATTTTCAAGCGCGCGTCTGGGTTGCAGCCGGGCATAAAATCAAACGACTTGAGGTCAAGAGACGCGATTTTTCGATGGTTGTGGATGTGAGGGAATTGATGTTCTCCCCCACCCTGCCTGCTTCCACTTGGGAGCCGCCTGCGGGATCAGCTGACATTTACCGCACCACGCCGAAGATGCTGGAGGGCTTGCTTTACATCGTGATGAACTCGCTTAAGGCCGATGCGCAGGGCAGGCCGCGGGTTTCGGCGGAGTAGATGGCAAAACGCACTCAGACCGGCATCAATGCGGCCTGATGCGGGATTTGACCACGATTGCGGAATGTTTTTTCAAACGCGGTCAACACGGTTTCGCGTCCATCGTCCCATGGGATTTCCGCCCAGCCCTCGCGGGTGAGTTCGCGCATTTCCCCGAAGTAGGGGGCATCGTCTGTCATGAGGCGGAGCACGCCTTGTGGACGCAAGACGCGGCGAATCTCGGCAAGGAAGTTTTTTTGAAACACACGGCGGTTCGAGTGACGGCGTTTCGGCCAGGGATCGGGGAAATACAAATGAAAAATCGACACGCTTGCTGGCGGCAAGGCCTGTAGCGCCTCGACGCCCAAGCCTTGAATGGCGGCGGCATTCGACAATCCCAGACGCGAGGCACGGGCGTTGCATTTGTTCACGCGGTCGGACTGTTTTTCGATGCCGAGAAAATTCGATCCGGGATGCAAAGCCGCCATGCCGATGAGAAACGCGCCGCGATGGCAGCCGAAGTCGATTTCAAGCGGCGGAGCGGCGGGTTCAAGCCATGCGAGCGGAATGGACGGAAGGTTTTCTGTGGTGGTCATGAAGGAAGTTTTTAAGAAGACACGGCGCTGACGAGGGCGGGCTTGAGCGAGGGCGAGCGGGTTCCATTGAGAAGAGCCGACGCCGCACTGCGCCCGAGACGCCGAAAATCATACCTCAAGCGGCTGACAGGTGCCGAGAGGATGCCGGTGCCTTGCGTGGCGATTAGCGGAAATACCTCGCCGGACTTGTGGAGGGGAGCGATTTTTTCGGCCAAGGCGCGGGACACATGGTCCTCGGGACAAACAAATGCAAAGCCCTTCGCACAAAGCGAAGCAACCTCCTTCGCCGCCGCCGCATAATCCATCCGCTTCACGATTCGCCCCTCTAATTCCTCCTCGAGAAATGCCATCGACTCATCGATCACGGCATCACCTCTGAAGGGCACCACCAGAACCACTCCGGCAAACGCGCTGCGGTCTATCATTCCACGCACAAGCCGCGCCCCGTGTTTCTGGTCAATGCCAACCGGAGCGCTTCGCAGCAGTTGCAAACGCATTCCATCCGGGCAGGAAGAAGCCGCGATCACCTCCGGAGCCCATAGATGGTCGAAAAGAAAACCGCAGCAACCTCGGGGGGCGTTTTTGAGGATGGAATCCAGTTCGCGCCGCTGGATGTCGAGGGATGCGAATCGGGGCGGTTGAAGCGAATCCGCCTGCTTGAGCAACGACGGGGCCGAACAAAGCACCAAACTGCCCGCATTCGCCGAACTTGCCTCAGACACGCCTGAGAGGATTTCTTGATAGAGGCGGCTCCAGTGGCACATCTCGCGACCGATGAAGCACAGCGGCTTTCCCCTCACCTGTTCGACGCGGGCTGAGGCAGGGTAAAACCTTCCGCTCGGGCTTTGCCAAACAACGCCCTCCACCGCCAGGTCCTGCAGGATTCGAAAGATGGTGGAGGCGTGAAGCTTCAACTCGCAGGACAATACAGCCAGGGTCGGAAGGCAGCGACTGGCTTCGGTGGAAGCGGCTATTTCGGCAAGACGCTCCCTCGCCCTCCTTGCAAGGAGTGTGGGCTTTCGAGGCATGGCGACATCATGGAAAAAGCGAATCTATTTGCAATAAAATTTATGTTTGCGAATAAAAACCGCCCCATTTAGAAAGAACAACATGCCCGCGCGGTTGCAGGTTTTTATACCCTGTTTTCAGAACGCATTTCCCATGACAACATCACACCCAGTAGCAGACATCATCAAAGGATTTCGAATCCAAGGATCCTTCCTCGAGAGCACACCTTATGGAGGCGGTCATATCAATGACACCTTCGCAGCTGCTTTCAGCCAGGCGGGCACGCGTGTGCGTTACATTTTTCAACGAATCAACGAGCGCATTTTCACCAACCCCGTGGCGTTGATGGAAAACATCCAGCGCGTCACCGAGGAGGCACACAGACAGCTTGAGATCGCCGGAGTGCCGGATGCCTCGCGTCGCGCTTTGACGGTCCTGCTGAGTAAGGATGGACTCCCTTACCACCGTGATGCGGAAGGCAAATACTGGCGGGGCTATTTGTTCATCGAAGGGGCCCGCTCGTATGACATCATCAAAAACGGGCGCCAGGCCTACGAGGCGGCGAAGGCTTTTGGCGGATTCCAAGGCCTCGTGGCGGCACTTCCCGGCGGACGGCTCCACGAGACAATCCCTAATTTTCACAACACCCGCTCGCGTCTGGAACGCCTGAAACAGGCCGTCGCGGCAGATGCCAAGGGTCGGCTTACAGAGGTCAAAGCCGAGTGGGATTTCATTCAGCGCCGCGAGGACATCGTCGACCGCCTGCTGGACCTCTGCGGCAAAGGGGAAATTCCCGAACGAGTCACACACAACGACACCAAGCTCAACAATGTGATGATCGACGATGCCACTGAGACAGGCGTTTGCGTGGTCGATCTCGATACGGTCATGCCTGGCCTCGCGCTCTACGACTTTGGTGACATGGTGCGCACCGCCACCAGTCCTGCGCTGGAGGACGAGCCCGATGTCTCCAAGGTTCGCATGCAGATGCCCATGTTCGAAGCGCTCGTCAGCGGCTATCTTTCTTCCGCGCGCTCGTTCCTGAACGAGGCCGAAATCGCCCACCTCGCCTTCTCCGGCAAGCTCATCACACTCGAAATCGGCATTCGCTTCCTCACCGACTACCTCGAGGGCGATGTGTATTTCAAAATCAAGCATCCCACGCACAACCTCGACCGCCTTCGCACCCAGCTTGCGCTTGTGAAGAGCATCGAAGATCAAGAAGAAGCCATGAACGACTTCGTTAGAAAGGCCTCGAAATGAAAATTCTCATCACCGGCGGAAGCGGCTTCATCGGCAGTCATGTCGTGGAGCATTACCAAGACATCGCAGAGGTCGTCGTTTTGGACAACCTGCGCAGTGGACATCGCAAGAACCTAGACGGCCTGAAGTGCCGGTTCGTGGAGGGATCCATCATGGACAAACCGCTCCTCGACGAAGTCATGCAGGGGGTGGATTACATCTTCCATCTGGCCGCCCTCATCAGCGTGCCGGAATCCATGCAACGACCAGACGAAACCGTGGAACTCAATGTGCGCGGGCTTCTGAATGTGCTCGAGGCGGGCCGCAAACACGGCGTGAAGAAGCTCTGCTTCGCCAGCTCCGCAGCCGTGTATGGCGAAAACCCCATCCAACCCAAGGTGGAAAGCATGACGCCCGATCCCCGGAGTCCCTATGCCATCACCAAGCTCGACGGCGAATACTACTGCAGCCTCTATGCCCGCGAGGGCTGGCTACAAACGGCGTGCATCCGTTTCTTCAATGTCTTTGGTCCACGCCAAGACCCGCGCAGCGCCTATGCCGCCGCCGTGCCGATCTTCCTCCACCGCGCGCTCAGCGGGGAGCCCATCACGGTCTATGGTGATGGTGGCCAGACGAGGGATTTCATCTTCGTAAAGGACATCGTCGGCGCGCTCGCTTTTGCCGCCGAAACCCCGCACGCCACGGGAGTCTTCAATGCTGGCTACGGCAAATCCATTACCATCCTCGAACTCGTCCAGGAGATCCTGCGGCTCACCGGCTCCAAGTCGGAAATCCGCTTCGAGCCCGTGCGGGCAGGAGACATCCGCCACTCGACATCGGATCCCTCAAAGCTCATGGCCGCTGGTTGGAAGCCCCGCTTCGATGTCCCTGCCGGATTGCGTGCCTGTCAGGAAGGCAAATAAGGCTGCGAACACCTGCGGACCAAAGGGGCTTTTCCTCTCGAACGAAAAAAACGATCTGCTAATAGCAATTAAATGACTTCCCTTAATGCTCTCCTGATCGGAATGCCAAACTACTTGCCGAAGGCCTATCCCGAAGCCTTGCGAGCGGAAATTGGCAAAAAAGTTCGTCTCCTTCCTGAATCTGTCAGCGGATCAGAATGGAAAATTCACACTGCGGCCCTTGCCGAAGCGGATGTGCTTTTTGCGACTTGGGGAATGCCAAAGCTCGACGAGGAATTTCTCGCCGCCGCGCCACGATTGAAAGCGGTCTTCTACGCGGCCGGCTCGGTGAAATGCTTTGCAACGCCCGAGTCCTACAAGCGGGGAATCGTGATTTCAAGCGCTTGGCAGGCGAATGCCATTCCTGTGGCCGAGTATTCCCACGCTACAATTCTTCTTGGGCTCACAGGCTTCTGGTCGAGCCAACGCCTCGCCCGGGCTGGCAAATTTAGTCATCAACATTCCCCTGTGGCAGGCGCATTCCATTCGAATGTCGGCCTCGTCTCCTTGGGAGCCATCGGTCGCCTTGTAGCAGGACATCTGGCGAAACACGAAATTAACATCCTCGCCTACGATCCCTACGCAACGCCTGCTGCGGCGGCCGCGCTTGGAGTCACGCTGGTTTCCCTTCAGGAGCTTTTTGCAAAAAGCCATGTGGTGAGCATCCACACTCCCTGGTTGCCGGAGACCGAGAAAATGATCAATGGACCTCTCCTCCGCTCGATGCCCGAAGGCGCCACCCTCATCAACACCTCGCGCGGGGCGGTGATCGATGAAACAGACCTCTGCCAGGTTCTCGCCGAGCGTCAGGACATCACTGCCATTCTGGATGTAACCCACCCCGAACCGCCGCTTCCGGACTCGCCATTGCGGACTTTGGAAAATGTCGTCCTCACTCCGCACATCGCCGGCAGCATTGGGGGAGAGGTCGCCCGCATGGGATATTGGATGAATGACGAACTGGACCTCTATCTGGCTGGGAAACCTCTTCAGCATGGCGTCTCCGAAGACATGCTCGCCCGCATGGCCTGACACATTTTTTATGCTTCCCGGACTTGTATCG
Source organism: Terrimicrobiaceae bacterium (assembly GCA_044345595.1). Taxonomy (GTDB): domain Bacteria; phylum Verrucomicrobiota; class Verrucomicrobiia; order Chthoniobacterales; family Terrimicrobiaceae; genus UBA967. The sequence continues at coordinate 42,316 of JBIJAV010000022.1, read as the reverse complement.
ATCACCTTCCGTCAACTCACGCCGCAGCAAATCGTCGAACTTTGCGTTCAAAACAGACTCCAAGTCATCGAGTGGGGCGGCGATGTGCATGTGCCGCATGGCGACATCGACACGGCTACTCAAGTCGGTCGGCTGACTCGCCAGCACGGGCTTGATGTCGCCGCGTATGGTTCCTACTACCGCCTTGCGGCGAGTCCGGCAGATGGACTCCATTTTTCCTCCGTGCTGGCTTCCGCCGTTACACTGGAAACCAAAGCTATTCGCGTGTGGGCAGGCAATCGAGGTTCGGCGGATGCCGATGCAGGCTGGCGCAACGAGGTTGTCCAAGACGCCCTACGCTGCGCCGATCTGGCAGCCAAAAAAGACATCACAATTTGCTACGAGTTTCACGGCGGCACGCTCACCGACACGCTCGAATCCACCTGCGACCTGCTGACCGCAACAGCGCATCCCTTCATCAAAACGCTCTGGCAGCCGCCGCATGGCCGTCCGCTGGAAGAATGCCTTCACGGTCTGCGCACCCTCGCGCCAAGGCTCCAGCATGTGCACGGATTCCATTGGTGGCCGGATCCCTCGCACCGCCTGCCTTTGCGGGCGGGCAAGGATCGATGGACCGCCTATGTCTCGGAACTCCGCGCCCTCGGCGTGGATGCCAACATCCTTCTCGAATTCGTTGCCGGAGACTCCCACGAGGCCCTGACGGACGATGCCGCATTCCTTAACGAAGTGCTCCGCGAGTCCGAACAGCCCGTGTGACATTTTTGTAACGAAGGGTATTTTTCTTGGACTCGCATCCCGTTGCGGGCACTTGAGCAAAGATTGCCATGAACACCTGTGATACCGCCCTGAAAGATTTGCTGGCCCAAGTCCAGTCCGAGCCTGTTTTTTCCAAAATCGCGAACCAGTTTCTGGATCTTGCCGAGAGCACAGACCTCAACTCTCACTGCCGCCCTAAGAGCAACGATCTTTTAGAAAAGGCGATTTCTTCAGCCCTGCGCAACCGTCTCGGGATTCAATCGCCGCCTTCCGGCATCAGGATTTTACACTATCCGCGCTTCGATTTTTTTCACGGAAGCGGCATGGCCGAGAACCGCTTCTTCACGGTTTTTTTCTTCCGCCGGGAGAGGGTTGGGCTCTTGACCTGCACGATTCTTGGGGGCGCGACCGACTATATTCGCATGAGCATTCCCGGAGCGACTCCGCAGGCGCCGTCTTTGAATTAGGCCATGCAGTCGATCCCGTTCAGGAACGGACGACGCGGAAGTGGCGTTGGCGGTATTTGACCCAGCAAAAACCAGCGAGCGCGCCGCCGATGTGCGCTCCGTTGCCGATGTCACCAAAGAGGCCTGTGAGCAAAAAGAACAAGGACATGCCGACAACTATGATTCCAAGCCACATCGCCTGCATGCGAACCGGGATGACAAAAAACAACAGTGCCGTGATAGGCATTCGCGGGTAGAGCGTGGAGAAGGCGGCAACGAGGCCGCAGACCGCACCTGAAGCTCCGATCAGCGTCGGACCGGGATTGATCATCAATTGCAAAACGCCTCCGGCAACGCCGCAGAGAAGGTAGAGAAACACAAAACTCCGAACGCCCAAAACGCGCTCGAGGATGTTTCCCGTGAACCAGAGGCCCATCATGTTCACAGCCAGATGGAGAATCCCCGCATGGAGAAATTGGTAGGTGATGAACTGCCAAAGCATCCCCTGCCCCAGTCCGGCACCACTCAAGCCGAAGAGTTGGTCGGCAACCGCCTGCTGGCGTTGCGGCAGGATTTCAATGAAGACGAAAGCGAGAATATTCAGGCCAATGAGGACCTTCACCGGCGTAAGCTGGATGTTTCGATAGCGGTTGAACACGGGGGCAAGTTAATCGCGGGGCGGGCGAATGTCGATAAGGCGGGGACCCGTGCGGCGGATCAGGATTTTCCAAGATGGAACTGGAACCGCCCAGCCTTCGCGCCATGGGAGTTGGCAGCGGGATTCAAGAGCAGCTCGGTGTAGCGGGCGAGGCGAACAAAAGGGAGGCCGATGAGAAGATAAAATGCCGCCACCAGTAAACCGGCGCCGAAGTAGTCGAATGTCTGTGTCGCGATTTGTTTGTAGGCGCCGGTGAGGTCCACCAGCGTGACCATGGAAACGAGCGAGGAGTCCTTGAGAAGCGAGATGAAATCGTTTGTCACGGGCGGCAGCACCAACCGGAAAGACTGAGGGATCACGACATGGAAAAGACCCTGCCGTTGCGTCATGCCGAGGGCTCGGGCGGCTTCCATTTGTCCCTTCGGAATGGCGAGCAGACCGGCGCGGTAGTTTTCGGCTTCGTAGGCGGCGTAGTTCAAGGCGAGGCCGAGCACACCAGCTACAAATGGCTCGAGTTTGATGCCGATATTCGGCAGGCCATAGAAGAGGATAAGCAACTGGATGAGCAGCGGAGTTCCCCGAATCAGCTCGATGTAGAATGAGGCGAGCCAGCGCGCGGGGAGAGGCCCGTAAACCCTCATGATCGCAAGCGTGAAACCCAGCAGGACGGCCCCTGCCATGCCGAGTAGGCTGACTTCGATGGTGAGGAGCGAGGCCTCAAGCAACAGCGGCCAGAAGCGGGCGTAGCCGATGATGCGGTTCAACAAGGTGGGTTGCTCGGCTGTGGCGGCCACAAAGGCCCGATACTCGGTGTCGGGAAGAGAGGGATCCTCCGGCTGGCCGAATGTGTCGGCGACCATAGCGGTCCAGAGTCCCCAGCGAGAAAGGATGTCGCGCATTTCTCCGCTGGCGACGACGCGGGCAAGCGCGGCGTTCATTTCGGCCGCGAGGGAAGAGTTCCCCTTGGTGAGGGCGATCCCGTAGGTGACCTGGCCGAACGGCGGGCCGGTGAATTTCAGATTCGGATTTGCAAAGGCGTAATATTTCGCAATCGGGTAATCGAGGAGCACGCCGAAGAGGCGACCGTTCGCAACATCCGCATAGGCGTTGACCTCCTCGTCGTAAATTTTCACCACGACACCGGGCGTCTTGCTGAGCATGTTGAAGGATGCCGTCTGGCTCAAGGTGCCGATCTGCTTGCCTTGGAGTTGATCAAGGTTCGTCACCGGGGGCGTGCCTTTTTTAACCACGAGCTGTTCGTAGGTCACATAGTAGGGATTTGTGAAAAGCACCTCCTGCGCCTTGTCGGGAGTGATCTCGATGCCGCAGATGACGCAGTCGTAGAGACCTCGACCAAGGCCGGGGATGAGGCCGTCCCAGTCGTTCGGCACAAAAACAGGCTCGCGTCCCATCTCGCGGGCGACGGCTTGGATGACCTCGTATTCAAAGCCGGTCAGCTTGTTGCCGGGACCGTAGAAAGCATAGGGCGCGTTGCTGTCCGTCGCTGCAGCCCAGCGGAGCGTCTTGGTGTCGGCCTGCGCGATGGATTGGAAAAGAAATCCCAGCGCCAAAAATAAAAGAAGTGTGGTTTTTTTCATCAGATGAACCTCCTGAGGAACCTGCGGGTGCGCTCGTCTTTCGGGTTTTCGAAAATTTCGTCCTCGTCGGAGATTTCCACGATGTGACCGCCCTCCATGTAGATGATGTAGTCGCTGGCGTCCCTTGCGAAGCGCATCTCGTGCGTCACAACGATCTGCGTCATGCCCTCGGCATCGAGCGCCTTCATGACATGCAGGACCTCATCGACCAGTTCGGGGTCCAGCGCGCTGGTCGGCTCATCGTAGAGCATGACCTTCGGCTGCATGGCAAGCGCCCGTGCGATGGCCGCACGCTGCTGCTGCCCGCCGGAGAGATTCGCGGGATACCTGTCCACATGGGCGCCGAGCCCGACTTTTTCAAGAAGGGCGCGCCCGGTTCTCTCGGCATCCTCACGGGGAATGCCACGAACAATGATGGGAGCCATCATGGTGTTTTGCAAAAGCGTCCGGTGGGGGAAGAGATTGAATTGTTGAAAAACCATGCCGACCCGCTGGCGCAGGGTGTGGGCATTTTTCTCGAAGTTCCCATCCAACTTGGCACCGGGCATTCGGGAAATGCACGCGCCGGCGGCGTTGATGACGCCTGAGTCCAGTGTTTCCAGGCCATTGATGCAGCGCAGCATCGTGCTTTTGCCACATCCCGAGGGGCCAATGACCGAAACCAGATCGCCCTCCTCGATGGAAAAGCTCACGCCCTTGAGGATGGGTGTTTGATCGAAGCTCTTGTGGAGGTCCTGAATTGAAAGGATCGAGGTAGAGGCGTCCATTGGTGGCGATGTCCTATGCCGGGCCTTCGCAGGAAACAAGGTTTGAAATGTGACGGATTTGTTGAAAACGAGGGCTCGGGTTTGGGAATCGAGACTTTGCATTCCAGCGCCCCTCCTTTAGCGTCTGCACATGAAATACGCGTTTCTCGGAGCAGGGAAAATGGCATCCGCCATTATTCAAGGAATGTTGCGCGGCAAGGTCTGCAGCGCCGGGGAGATCATTGCCTCATGCCCCGAGGCGCAGATGCTTGAAAGCCTGCAGGACTCCACCGCCGTGCGAGTCACGACTTCCAACGAGGAAGCCGCCGCCGCAGCCCCTGTCGTGATTCTTTGCGTCAAACCGCAAGAAGCGGCTACCGCGATCAAACAGTCTGGAGCGGCCTTGGATGGGAAACTCCTCATCTCCATTGCCGCAGGGCTCACAGTCGCCACCTTGGAAAAAATGGCTCCAAAGTGCCGGATCATCCGCGCCATGCCAAACACCCCTGCCCTCGTCGGTTGTGGCGCGACGGCCTTCACCACGGGAGCCAACACCACCGATGCCGACAAGAACTGCGCGGAGGCGATCTTCGCCAGCGTGGGCGTTGTTTCCCAAGTTCAGGAAAAGCTCCTCGACGCCGTGACCGGCCTGAGCGGAAGCGGACCGGCTTACATCTTCTTGATTATCGAAGCCCTCACGGACGGCGGCGTCTCCTGCGGCCTTCCCACGAATCTGGCACGCCAACTCGCCATCCAAACCATTCTCGGAGCGGCGCAACTCGCGAAGGAAACTGGCGAGCATCCGGCCGTCTTGCGTGAGATGGTGACCAGCCCCGGAGGAACCACCGCCGCCGCATTGGGCGAACTCGAAAAAAACGGAGTCCGCGCCGCATTGATCCAAGCCGTCCGGGCAGCCGAGCGCCGCTCGAAGGAACTCTCCGCTTCATGATGCGCCGCGCTGCCGTTCACGCCCTGCTGGCGGCATGCGCACTCGCATTAGCGCACGAGCTTCCAGCAGACGAAACGGGAAAAAATTTCACGCCCCGCACCCTCGCCGCCTCCATCGCGGAAGGAAATGTCGCCTTCGAGCGCAAGGACTACGGTGCCGCGAGAAACGCCTACACTCGCGTTCTCACGCTGGAACCCAACAATCTCATGGCCCTCGTGAATCTCGGCATGGTGGAGTTTTATTCAGGCCACCCCGACAAGGCCGAGGAACTGCTCAAAAAAGCTGTTCGCCAACGCCTCGAGTCCGCCCCGGCGTGGCTCACGCTGGGGATGATCTACATGGATCGCAATGAATCGGACGCAGCGATTGCCGCCCTCTCGCAAGCCATGTTGCAGGATCCGCTAAACGCCCGGACGCGCAATTTTCTGGGTGTCGTCATGGGCCGCCGGGGTTGGATTGAAGGCGCGCAACACGAACTCCGCCGCGCCGTCGAACTCGATCCCTCATATGCCGACGCCCACTATAATCTCGCGGTCTTTTACCTCGAAGAAAAACCGCCCGCCATCGAGCTTTCGCGGCGGCATTATCAAAAAGCCATCGAACTCGGGGTTGAAAAAAATCCCCAAATGGAAAAGTTATTCAGCACACCACCAAAAAAACCTTAGCTTCCTCATATGCTCACCCGCCTGATTCCCGCATTTCTCTGCCTCCTTGCCATCATCCCTCTCCAAGCCGCGCCCGCTCCCCAGATCAGCGCCAAGGCGGCCATTCTGGTGGATGCCAACACCGGCAAGGTCCTTTATTCGAAAAATGACGAGGCGAAGCGCCCGGTCGCCAGCACCCAGAAACTTCTTACGGCACTGATCGTCGCCGAAGCCGGCAACTTGGAAAAAAAAGTTGAAATTGAAACCACGGATACGAATTGCGAGCCCACCAAAATCTATGTGAAACCCGGACAGAGCTACACAAGGCTCCAACTCCTAAACGCACTTTTGGTGAAGAGCGGCAACGATGTCGCCCGCACCCTCGCCCGTGACAATGCCGGAAGCGTAAGCGCCTTTGCGGAGAAGATGACCCAACGCGTGCGCAGCCTCGGCGGCACCAGTTCGAATTTTGAAAATCCAAACGGCCTGCCCGCCCAAGGCCAGTATTCCACCGCCCGAGACATGGCCCGCGTCGCACGAATGGCCTACCGCAATCCCACGCTCCGCGAGATCATGAGGACGAAAAACTACAACTTCCGCTTCAACTCGGGAAATGTCGTTCCCCTCCGCAATACAAACCGCGTCCTTCGCACCTACTCGTTCTGCAATGGCATGAAGACCGGCTACACCGACCTCGCCGGACATTGCCTCATTTCCAGCGGATCCTACAACGGGCGTGATGTCATTGCCGTGGTCCTTGGCAGCACCAAGGCCCGCATCGCCGATGAGTCGGCAAAACTTCTCGCCTACGGTCTGAACATTCCTTCATCCAAACTCGGCGCGCTGCGCATTTCGCAAAACTAAACCCGGCGTGTCCCGCTCCTACACACTGCAACTGCCGGCCGCATCCAGCGTCATCGACTACCCCTCGGAACTCAACGAACAGCAACTCGCCGCCGTGACATATCCGGCCGGAGCGGCCTTGGTCATCGCCGGCGCTGGCAGTGGAAAAACACGCACACTCACCTACCGCGTGGCCTGGATTCTGGAACAAGGCGTTCCTGCCCGCTCCATCCTGCTCCTCACTTTTACAAACAAAGCCGCACGGGAAATGACCGAGCGCGTGCAAAGCCTCATCCCAGGCGCGGCCGACGGGATGTGGAGCGGCACATTCCACTCGATCGGCAACCGCATTCTACGCCGCCACGCCGAGGCCGTGGGGTTCCGTCAGGGATTCAGCATCATGGATCGTGAGGATTCCGAGGACATGATTTCGTCCGTTCTGACAAAGGAAGGCATCGTTTCAACCGACAAGCGATTCCCAAAGGCAGGCGTGCTCTCCGACATTTTCAGCTACTCGATCAATACCGGCCTCCCGATTTCCAAGGTTCTCGTTGAGAAATACCGCTACTTCATCCCGCTGGCGCAGGACATCGAGCGCGTCCAGACCGCCTACGAATCGAGAAAAAAAGAGGCCAACTCGATGGATTTCGACGATCTCCTCGCCAAGACCCTCGAGCTTTTCCTGACGAATCCCGAAATCGCCGCGCAATACCAACGCCAGTTTCAGCACATCCTCGTCGATGAGTATCAGGATACCAACCGCCTCCAGTCGGAACTCATCGACCTCCTCGCCGCACACCACGGGAATGTAATGGTCGTCGGCGACGACGCGCAGAGCATCTACTCGTGGCGCGGGGCGAATTTTGAAAACATCCTGCGTTTTCCCGAAACGCATCCGGGCGCGAAAGTCTTCAAAATCGAAACGAATTACCGCAGCGTTCCCGGCGTGCTGGATGTCGCCAACGCGGCGATTCTCACAAACGAAAATCAATTTCCTAAAAACCTCGCGCCCGTCCGGAAGCCGCATTCCATCAAGCCCGCGCTGGTTGCCTTGCCCAACAACAACCAGCAGGCGGCCTTCATCGCCCAGCGCATCATGGAACTATCCGACGAAGGCGTGCCGCTCGAGCAAATCGCTGTCCTCTACCGCGCCCATTACCACTCGATGGAGACGCAGCTCGAGTTCACCCGGCGCGGCATTCCCTTCAGCATCACCAGCGGGCTTCGATTTTTCGAGCAGGCCCACATCAAGGATGTCGCCTCTTTCCTGAAATTCACCGTCAACCCGCGCGACGAAACCGCCTTCAAACGCATGATCCGCATGCTTCCGGGAATTGGAAACAAAACCGCCGAGACGCTCTGGCAAAAGACCTCTGCGATCCTCGATGGGAAAACCAATTTCAAAGACCTCGCCGGCCTGAAGGTCCCTGCCAAAGCGCAAAAGTCGTGGGATCAATTCATCCACACCCTTGCCGAACTGGTCACGGGCGACGCCCCCATGAAGCCCGCCGAAATGATCAGCTGTGTGCTCTTCGCTGTTTACGAGGACTACATGAAAGAGAAGTTCCCGAACTACGATGCCCGCCACGAGGATCTCATCACCCTTCAGGAGTTCGCCGAACAGTTCGAAACGACAGCGGATTTCCTCTCCCAACTCGCCCTGCTCGGTGGACTCGAAACCGCGGAGGCCTTTGCCGGAGCGGCTGAAACCGAAAAAGTGACCCTCTCCACACTCCACCAGGCCAAAGGCCTCGAATGGAAAGTCGTCTTTCTCATCTGGCTCGCCGAGGGAATGTTTCCAAGCAGTCGCAGCATAGAAGACCCCCGCGCGCTCGAGGAGGAACGCCGTCTTTTCTATGTCGGAGTGACCCGCTGCATGGACGAACTCTACCTCACCTACCCCGAAATGCGCCTCGCCGCTGGCTACGACCAGTCATTCTTCTCACCCTCGCGCTTCCTCCGCGAAGTCCCGGAATCCCTCTTTGAATGCTGGGAAGTCAATCAAGCCCCGCGCACCTTCTCCTCCGCCCGCCACGAAGACGGCGAGATTCCGTTTTAAAAAATCATCTCCTCTGAGTTCTCTGTGCACTCTGTGGTCAATCCATCAGGACGCCCGCTTACCCACCCCGCGTATCGGTTTGCAGGCTCGCGCTCTACCGCATAGAATGCGCCTTTTTCCAAAATGAGCACGCAGCGCAAACAGTATCCGTTCACTGAATTCGAACCCCGCTGGCAACAGCACTGGCTGGAGGCCGGAGCCTTCCGCGCCGCCAATCCGGGGGACGCCAATTTCGACGCCTCGAAGCCGAAATACTACATTCTCGACATGTTCCCCTACCCCAGCGGAGACGGTTTGCATGTCGGCCATGTCGAGGGATACACCGCCACGGACATCCTTGCGCGCTTCCACCGCATGCAGGGCTTCAATGTGCTCCACCCAATGGGTTGGGACGCCTTCGGACTCCCCGCCGAGCAATACGCCATCAAAACAGGCCAACACCCGCACGTAACCACGGCCCGCAATATCGACAACTTCCGCCGTCAACTTCAGGCCGTAGGTTTCAGCTACGATTGGGATCGCGAAGTCAGCACCACCGACCCGGGCTACTTCCAGTGGACGCAGTGGATTTTTCTCCAACTCTACAACGCTTGGTTCAACCCCGCGACACGCAAGGCCGAGCCCATCTCTACCTACACCGGCAACGATCCCGACTCCGTGCGCCTTGCCTATGTCGCTGAAATGCCGGTCAACTGGTGCCCGCAACTCGGCACCGTGCTGGCGAACGAAGAGGTCGTCGACGGCAAAAGCGAAGTCGGCGGATTCCCCGTCGAGCGCCGTCCGCTCCGCCAATGGATGCTGCGCATCACTACCTTCGCCGAGCGCCTCCTTGACGGACTTGATGGACTCGATTGGCCCGAAGGCATCAAGCTTCTCCAGCGAAACTGGATCGGCCGCAGCGAGGGAGCATTGGTTAAATTCCAAATCGAAAATGAGCCGTGCGAAGTGGAGGTCTTCACGACACGCCCTGACACACTCTTCGGCGCGACCTACATGATCCTCGCACCAGAGCATCCGCTCGTCGCTGCCATTACCACCCCCAACCAGCGCGAAGCCGTAGAAAAATACAAAGCCTCCGTCGCATCCAAGAGCGACCTCGACCGCACCGAACTCAACAAGGAAAAAAGCGGCGTCTTCACCGGCGCCTTCGCCATCAATCCCGTCAACGGCGACAAAATCCCCGTCTGGATCGCCGACTATGTGCTCATGGGCTACGGCACAGGCGCCATCATGGCCGTCCCCGCCCACGACGAGCGCGACTTCGAATTCGCCACAAAATTCCACCTCCCCATCCGCGAAGTGGTGCGCGGCAACTCAGCAAATGACACCTCCTCCTGCTTCGCTGGCGAGGGAGTGGCTGTGAACTCGGGTTTTCTCGACGGCCTTCCAACCACCGAGGCGAAGCAAAAGATCACTGCTTGGCTTGAGGAAAAGGCTCTCGGCCGCGGCACGGTGAACTACAAACTCCGCGACTGGCTTTTTTCCCGCCAGCGCTACTGGGGCGAGCCATTTCCCATCGTATGGGAGGGCGGACGCCATCGCTCGCTGACCCAGGACGAACTCCCCGTCATCCAACCCGACATGGAGGATTTCAAACCCACTGGCACGCCAGAACCCCCACTCAGCAAGGCTCTCGATTGGTTGAAATACTCTGACTCCGCGCAGCGCGAGACCAACACCATGCCGCAGTGGGCTGGATCTTGCTGGTATTACCTGCGTTTCTGCGATGCCACAAATTCCGACCGCTTCATCGGCAAGGAAGCCGACGAATACTGGATGGCGCGCAATGCCAAGCCCGGCGGCGTGGACCTGTATGTCGGCGGCACCGAGCACGCCGTGCTGCATCTCCTCTACGCCCGCTTCTGGCACAAGGTCCTCCACGACCTCGGCCATGTGGCCACGCCCGAACCGTTCCAGCGTTTGGTCAACCAAGGCATGATCCTCGGCCCCGATGGACAAAAAATGTCCAAGAGCCGGGGCAATGTCATCACTCCCGACAGCGTCATCTCCGAATACGGCGCCGACTCGCTGCGCCTGTATGAAATGTTCATGGGCCCGCTCGAGCAAATGAAGCCCTGGAGTATGAAAGGCGTCGAAGGCGTTTACCGCTTCCTCGCCCGCGTCTGGCGCTTGGCCATGGAGGAAAACCAGGAAGGCGAATGGATACTCTCAAGCGACCTCGCCGAGATTCCGCTCACCTCGCAGCAACTCCGCATCGCCCACGCGACCATCAAGAAGGTGACCTCCGACATCCGCATGCTGGCTTTCAACACGGCGATCTCGCAAATGATGGTTTTCACCAACGAATTCGTGAACGCCAAGCCACGCCCGCAGGAAGCGCTCCGCATCCTGCTTCCGCTTCTGAGTCCCTTTGCACCGCACCTCGCCGAAGAACTCTGGAGCCGCCTTGGCTTTGCCGGCCTCGCCTCCAAGCAACCTTGGCCCTTGCATGACGAATCCCTGCTCGTCGAAAACGAAGTCGAACTCGCCGTGCAAGTGAACGGCAAAGTCCGCGAGCGCCTTGTCATTTCAAAAGAAGCCACAAAAGAAGAAATCGAAAAAGCCGCCCTCGCCAGCGCAAAAATCCAAGAAGCAACAGCAGGACAAACCATCGTCAAAGTCGTCGTGGTCCCCGGGAAACTCGTGAACATCGTCGCCAAATAAAAAGCAGCAACCCAGCCCCGGCGGCCGCCCACAAATTTCAGACACCCTGACCTCTGCCCAATCGCATCTGCATCGCAGGGAAACTGGATGATCTTTTTTGACACGAGAAAACCTCGCCATTCGAAGATCGATTGGGATTCAAATCCATGTTGATTCTTCATCCACGAATACACCTAATTTTCACGAATAGCGCGCTGTCGCGCGATTGCTGTAGCGGCGTCTCTATGAGCGCCGGAGGGTCCTCCAATTCGGCAGTCATAGACAGCCGCTACAAACCCGCGCGGCAACGCGCTTCGTAATCCAAGGGATGCCGCGCCGTCGGCGTCCCAAGATTCAGGCGCGAAGCAGCGTCTCTTCTGGATGCAATGGCGGCCTCGCCGAGCAAATGGGTCAGCGGCGGCGCGCCGACCCTACCCTGCATGCGCGAGCGCGATGCCGTGCGGTTGCTGTGGTGGCTTTCGATTCGGCAGTCATAAAAAGCCGCTACAAACCAGATCAGGATTTTCCCCTTGTCAAAGCAGCTCCGGCGCATAGTTTTTACCTCCCCGACACGGCGCCTTCGTCTAGCGGTTAGGACACAGCCCTCTCACGGCTGGTGCACGGGTTCGATTCCCGTAGGCGTCGCCATTCTTTCTGAGACTTAGGCATTCAGGTCACTCGGAAGTTTTATAAGTCGCGCGGCTTTGAGGGGCGTTTTTTTGGAGAGAGGATTTCGTCGATACGGGAGGTTCGACAGGTGATTTCGAGCGAGAACTGCCGAAGTTCGATTCCAACTCGCGAAGGAGGTTTTTTTCGACGCCGCCAGGAACCGCAAATCCGCTCCCGGTGAGGACGACAGCCTCGCCGGGATCGACGGATTGCGTTTGACCAGTGATGCTCGTAGCCAGCACACGGCCAGTGGTGACACCGATGGCAGCGCGCTCTTTCTGCGAAAGCACGAAAAGCCTTGTGCCCCGGATTCCAGCAATGCCCAGCGAAGTCGAAATGTGAAAATGCGAGTCGGGTTTGAGGCGGGGAATGTCCAGCATGATCAAGCCGGACTTCAACTCCAGTCGCGTGGATGAACGGCAGGTCTCGCCGCCAACCCTGTTGGCATCGGCTTTTTCAAACTCAATCGGCGCAGCGCTTGTGAAGCTGGCCACACGCAGTTCCGTAAGCGGCTTCATATCGAGCAGTGAGCCATTGGCAAAAAGGAGGGACAAAAAAGAATTCCTCGGCGTCTTCAAGACCGCACCTTGTGGAATCGCATCATTGATCCTCACAACCGGCTTGGAACCATCCGGCATAATGATCTCCGCCGGGGTGCCCCTGGCATCGTGAATCCGAACCTGCCCAACCTCCGGCAACGCTGCGGCAAGAGGCATCACCAGCGACAAAAATCCGAGGACGGCGACAAAACAAGCGAGGGGAAAAACTTTGGTTTTCATAGGCGCATTCATCCATTCCTGTAAATTCTGTTAATTTTGTCTAAAAACACATCTACGAACGCATCAAACCTCCAAGGGTTGCCATTTCCATAAGGGCTTTTTCGAAACCTTCGACGAAGCGTTTTTCATCCATAAGAACGGACTGGCGCATGCGTTCGCGCATTCCGGCGCGGAGTTCCTGAAGACGGTCGATTTGAGCCGCCAGCGCGACGGCTTTTTCGATGTAGGCTTCACGCGTATCGGTGATGAATTCCTGCAAGCCGACGGCGCTCAGCAGACTCACGCCGACGCGGGAGACATGGGTTTTACCCGCTCGCGTGACGACTGGACATCCCATCCACATCGCCTCGCAGGTCGTCGTGGTGCCGTGATACGGGAAGCTGTCGAGGGCGATATCCACCGAGTGGTAGTGGTTCAAGTGATCAGCGATTTTTTTGGTGTGGCCAAAGAAATCGAGCCGCCCCTCTTCGATACCGCGCTCGGTGAAATAGGATTTCAGTTCATTGCGCACGCCGTCGTCCGTAAGCGTGCGGGCTTTCAAGCGTAGATGCGAACCCGGGACGCGGAGCAGGATTTCCGCCCATGTCTCGAAGAGAGCAGGGTTCAGCTTTGCCATGTTGTTGAAGCAGCCGAAGGTCACAAAGCCGTTTTTCAAAGCAGGCAACGGCTCGACCTCTGGCGCGGAGGCATCTGGCTCAAAGCACCAGGCGCACTCGGGCACGCGGATAAGTTTTTCGGTGTGCAGATGCTCGGTTGTTCCCTGCGGATCGGCAAAAGCATCGGTGATTCGAAAATCAATCGTCGGCAGGCCTGTTGTGCCAGGGTATCCGAGATAGCTCACCTGCACCGGCGCAGGCTTGAGGGCAAACACACCAAGGCGGTTATAGGCCGTGTGACCCGCCAACTCGAAAAGAATGTCCACGCGATCTTCATGGATGAGCTTCGCCAAGGCGCGGTCATCATAACTTGAGGTCTCTCGCCACAGGTCCACTTGCTTGGCAAAGCGTGCCGAGAATTCGTCGGATTTCCGCTGGTCGCCATAGGCCACAAACTCAAAACGCTCGCGGTCATAGCCTCGGAAGATCGGCTCGATGAAATGCGCCACGGGATGATGGCACAGATCAGCCGACAGGAATCCCACGCGAACCTTCGCTCCTGCCTCGCGCGGCTTGAACTTGAAGGCCGACGGGAATTTTTTAGTCGTCGAGATACCCCATTTTTTGTGTTCCTCGAAGACCAGCTTCGGATCCATATCGGGGATATACATGTGGCAGAGCAGATAGTTGCTCGGCGCGTCGCGGTCGTCGGGATTCAGCTCCATCGACTTCCGGTATTGAGGCAAGGCATCCATGCCACGGGCGCGATCCTTAAGCAGATTGCCGATGTTGTTTCGTGCGGTCGGCAACTTGGGATTTTTTTCCACCGCCTGTTCGAAGCAGTCGAGCGCCTCGGAGTTCAAACCAAGCTCCAGAGCGGCCGCGCCGAGATTGTTCAGATAGGAAACATTCGAGGGATCCATCGTCACCGCCGCATGGAAGGCCATGATCGCATCGCCTCCTTTGCGCAGATCCTTGTAAATCACGCCGCGATTGCACTGCAACGCCGCCGTGTTGTAGCCCATCGACAAGGCTTTTTCATAATGCACGAGTGCTTCTTGGAAGCGTTTGCTCATGTGCAGGGCAAGACCATATTCGTAGTGGTAGTCGCCCAACTGCCCCGGCAGCGAAATTGCTTTCTCCAGAATAGGAATCGCCTCGGCGTAACGCTTGAGGCCATTGAGCAGCTTGCCTTGGCGGAACCACACGAAGCCCACATTCGGGTTCATACGCGCCGCCTTGCCATAAGCCGCCAGCGCATCCACATACCGGGCATTTTGCTCCAGCAAAATCGCGAGATTCGTCTGGAACTCCACAGAGTCAGTCTCCAACGCGCAGGCCTTGCGAATCTGCGAAATTGCATCCTTGCCTCGCCCGAATTTCTGCAAAGCCGTGGCATAGTGCGAAAATCCCTCCGCATAATCCTTGCGCAACCGCAAAGCATCCTGAAAAGCCTCGAGCGAAGCCGACTTATCATCCTTCTCCGCCAATATCCGCCCGAGCAAAACAAGCCCCTCTGGCGAATCCGGCGCCATCTCCAAAGCCCGCCGCATTTGCTGCTCCGCTGGCTCCAATTCCTTCTTCCTCAAAAAAACCTCCGCCAACTCGCTAACAAACTCCGCATTCTGCGGATCCAACTCGCAAGCCACGGACGCAAACTCACCAGCCGTCTCCAAATCCCCCTGCAATGCGGCCATCTTACCCATTAGATTCCAGGCTCCCGCACACCGCTCATCCTTGCCAAGAATCTCGCGGCAGATGTCCTCGGCATCAGAAAGTCGGCCTTCATTGAACGCCGTTTGCGCATTATCTATTGTGGCAGCATTTGCAGGACTGAAAGAAGAGACCTCGGTAGCGATTGGCTTTGACCTGATAAAATAGCCCGGCAACTCCTCGTTCTCTTCAAATCCAGAGTTCATCATGCGATTGTGGACGGCTTGTTTGTCATTTTCTGTAAGGAAAGAGAAATCGCTGATCAAAACAGGTGCCTCCCCCTGCGAGATGTCTTCACTAGATCCAACTATGAGGACATCAAAGTCCATTGATGAATTAGACTCATGGATTTGACCAACAACACCCGCGCTTGCAAAAAGCGGCAGTGAATTGTCCTGACAATAAACCTTATGTCTCGGCAGATCCACCAGATCACATGCCAGTGCCATTTCAGCCCCTGGCATGAATCTTATTCTCAGACTTTCGCCACACCGATGTCTCTCCTGAAACCACTCATATTGCTTTACACGGGCAAAAAAACTCTTTTCGTCCCGCATTCCACACACATTCCCACGCGAATCAAGCGGAAGATCAAATGTCCCCCGCCCCTCGCCTGCAAAGACTGTTTCAAGAAAATCTCTTCGCTTAATGTCAGGGCTATGCCTCTCTTGAAATTTCTTTTGTCCTGCCAAAGCAACTTCCAAGCATCTCCTTGGATTTTTGTTTAGACTATCCAAGAGCGATACCAGGTCCTCCAGCCCATCATACCCAAAAAACTCCTGACCAGGAGTGAAAAGAATATCAAGACCAGCCTGTGAAGACAGTCGGTCGGTAACAAGGCACCCTCCTGCTGCCAGGACCTCAAAGACTCGCAGGTTCAGATCGGCATTTAGACTAAAATTTAAAGTTGCCTCTGAGCGAGCATAGATTGCAGCCGCGTCCTTCTGCGGGGCACTTCCTTTTGTTATATTAATGCCCCTTTTCTCTAACTCCGCGAGCATTAACGCACGCCATGGGTGAAATTTTCCAGCTTGGCCCACAAAGCTGAGAGGCACATCGCGTTTGTTTTTAAATGGTATACCAAAATCCTTGACGAATAGACCGGGAGTCCAAGCAACTGGCCCTACGCCGAGATTTTGAAACCAGTGCAAGTGGTGGCGTTTGTGATCCGTCACATACATAGAATAAGGCTCAGAAGCCGCATAGCGGAGCATCACTTGCAGAGGCTCCTTCATGTGCATCGTATCGCCCAGAATCAAAACAGCAGGAATGCCACAGGCACTGAAATTCCGAGGGAAATTATTTCGTGCAGCATCCGCTTTTACTACGATGAGGTCGGGGCGCTGGCTCTGTGGAATACGCTTTAAAACATCACAGATATCATAGTCGCCACGAGGCGTTGCTAATTCCAATACCTTGCCAGCTATCGAATCGTTTTTTATGAATGGTCCGCAAATTATTTGCTTGTTGGCCAAACAAGGCGGGTCCATATAGGTCACAGAGTTCTGTGTGCAAAACAAAATCTGACGGGAATGCTTTTTAGTCACATTTTTTACTTAAAAAATTCGATTCGATCTTTGACGCATACCAGACTAGCGAAATATCACAATCTTTAACAACATTTCATCCCTCTGCACGCAAAATCATCCTTGTTTTGAAAATATCAACCTGAGAAACTTTATAAATGGCAAACAATGTAAATTTTGCTCAAATCGATACCGCTCTCAAAGAGGGTAATTTTAATGAGGCTGCACGCCTCGTCCAGCTTGGCGTTAGGCAAAAGATGGATTTTCAAGGTCGACATGTTTTCTGCGCAAATGTTTTGTTCGCCTCAATACCATGGCGCGAGATATCTGCTCTTCTACCATCTGGAACAAACTCATTCCAAACCACTGGATGGCTGAATTCCGTGCTGAAGGGGCGCCCTGTCGACGCAAATGACAACCCAATTCCATGGTTCACTTACCCTGCCATCGACTTTTTGGAATCAATCATCGATCCTAGTTGGAGTATTTTTGAATGGGGATCTGGTAATTCAACTAAATGGTGGGCTAAGAAATGCGCCCTTGTAATGGCTGTCGAGAGCAATCCCGCTTGGCACGCTGAAGTGAGCAGAAGTTTACCCCAAAATGCCAAAGTGATTTTGGCGGAAGATCAGGATTCTTACACGCAAGCCATCAAACAAAAATCCGAATCGGTTTTCGACCTCGTTGTTATCGACGGCGAACACCGCAATCAGTGTGTTTCAATGTGTTTAGATGCCATTTCCGATGAAGGCATTGTTGTTTTTGACAACTCAGATCGGCATTCCTATAACGAAGGAATTCAATGCCTGTTGGATGCCGGCTTTTTCCGCATTGATTTTTGGGGCTTAATTCCCTCCTACGCCTACAGAAATTGCACTTCGATTTTCTTCCGAAATCCCGAACTTCTCAAGCGTGCCCAACTTCCCTCCGAGCATGTATCCAACTTGGGGTTATCCTGCGAGCAGTCAATTGCCCTTTTAAAAGCAAAGATCAAAAGCTGAAGAACCTTCCCACTTTATGCCGCTCACACAGGATCAAGTGCCCGCCCTGCAAGCCCGCTTTGGTTTAGGATATCATTTACCCTATTTAATACAAGGCCAAGAGATTGTTGGATTGAGTGGGATGAGAGTTTTAGAAGTGGGAGGCAGTCTACCTCGCGAACTCGTTATTGATACGCTGGGAGCCACACAGTGGGTCGCTCTGGAGGCACTACGCTACTGGGAGGAATTAGGCGAGTCTGGGGGGGGGGACACGCCCTGTTGCGGATTTATCCACGCAAATCCATGAAGTCCGCAGCCTATCAGAAATCGCGCAATACACTGTTCTTGAAGGTCTCGTCGAAGATCTTCCAAAGTGTATGGAGGGAGCATTCGATCGGATTTTTTCCATAGCCTGTTTTGAACATGTGCACACACTGGGATTGGCTTTAGAAAAAATGCATGCGGCGCTCGCACCGGGCGGAAAGCTTTTTACTATGTTCTCTCCAATCTGGTCAGCACACGATGGACATCACCTACCCATCATGCAGGACATCAATGGCAATGAATGGTCTTACGCGCATTCACCGATTCCTCCTTGGGGACACTTGCTCTTTAGCCCAGCTCAAATGGAAAAGCATATCCGCACCAAGACCGATCACCGCACGGCTGCAACCATGGTCTACAATATTTACCACAATCAACACATTAATAGGCTTTTCACGGAAGACTACATTGAATACCTTAAGAACAGCCCGTTTAACATTGAGAAGTGCCAGCTCACATTTACCTCCAAGATTCCAGCACATATCCAAAACGCCCTTCAGGCGAGGCATCCAGGGAAAAAGCATTTTTCCAACAACGGACTGCTTCTGGTCTTAGAAAAATGAGCATTTTACGAACGTAAGCGTTGCGCGGAGCCCCACCTGCCGTAGGTAGTGGAGATGTCGTAGTCTGGAGGCTATGACATCTACAGCATCGTTATTATCAGCAGGGGAAATTCTCAAGCAGGACAGTCTGGGGCGAGTGCGCACGCCGCTTGCTAAGCGGCAGGAAATACTGGCGGCCTTTGATGGGGCGGGCATGAGTGCGGCGAGGTTTGCCGCCATGGTTGGTATGAACTACTCCACATTTTGTAGTTGGGTTCAGGAGCGCAATCAAAAGCAGGGACAGAACTCGGCCTTGACGGGCGAGGCGGCGAAGCCGCAGGTGCAATGGATCGAAGCGGAAATTGCCTGCGGGGCGAAGCATCCCTCCGCTGGCGACGGGATGGAACTTGAACTCCTTGGGGGTGGAGCGAGGCTGAGGATCCGGGATGAGCGTGATGCGGAGTTGGCGGCCGTGGTGCTGCGCGCGATGGGAGGCGGGGTATGCTGAGTTTCACGGGATCGTTGCGGGTGTTCGTGGCATTGGAGCCCTGCGATATGCGCAAAGGATTTGATGGGCTCTCTGGCATGGTTGCAACCAAGCTCAACGAGGATTTGCAGAGCGGGGCGCTCTTTGTGTTCAGCAATCGCAGCCACACGCGGCTCAAAATCATTTACTGGGACGGCTCGGGCCTGTGGTTGATGGCCAAGCGTCTGGAGAAGGGGACTTTTTCCTGGCCCAAGGATACGGATGGGAAAACCAAACTGGCTCTGCGCCCCGAGGCGTTGGCCATGCTCACCGACGGGGTTGATTTACGGGGCGGGCGGATGCGGCCATGGTATCAGCGCGAAGCCTGAATGCTTTGCTTATGCAGTTGGCATGGAACATGCTATGTATTTTCCGAGTGAAGAAAGCCGGCAAAAACAACCTGGCTCAGGAGAACGAAAGACTCCGAAAGGAAAATGCGCGCCTGTTTGCCGAAAACGAGCGGCTTCGTCAGGAGGTGAAGCTCCTGAATGAGAAGATCGATTGGTTGATGAAGAAAGTGTTTGGGAGTTCGAGCGAGGCGCTCAACTCCAATCAGCTGGATTTGTTTGCCGTTCTTCCCGAGACGCAAGCGCCGGAGCCTGATGCCTCCCTGCTCGCGAAAGCCATGATTCCCACCAAACCAAAAATCAAATCCCCAAGACGCGAGCGCATTCCTGAGAACCTGCCTGCGGAGGAGGTTGTGATCGACCCACCGGAGGTGATGGCCGATCCAGAAAAATGGCGCCGCATTGGTGAAGAAATCAGCGAGCGACTCGACTTCGAGCCGGGGCGTTTTTTTCGCCGTCTTCTGGTGCGTCCGAAGTATGTGCTCATTGAGGACAAAGAGGCGGCGCCCGTGATTGCGTCTCTGCCCGAGTGCCTGCAGGAGCGAGGCATTGCTGCTCCCGGCCTGCTTGCCACCGTGGCCGTCTCCAAATACTGCGACCACCTTCCGCTTTACCGGCAGGAGATGATTTTCAAAACCCGCCACGGCGTATCGTTGCCGCGATCGACGCTGGCGAGATGGATGGAACTCATCGCCTTTTGGTTGCAGCCGATTTACGAAATCATTCGCACCACAGTCATGGACAACAAGTATGTCCAGATCGATGAAACGCCCGTGTCCTATCTTGCGCCAGGGAATGGAAAAACCAAGCAAGGCTACTTGTGGACAGCGCACGCGCCTGGACTCGATGTGGTCTTCCACTGGGAGACCGGACGAGGCGCGGTCTGCTTGGAAAACATCGTTCCTGTGAACTTCCGTGGCGTGCTGCAGTGCGATGCCTATGCAGCCTATCCTGCTTTCGCCAGCACACGCGAAGGCATCGAACTGGCCGGATGCTGGGCCCACGCCCGGCGCCACTTCCACGAGGCCCGCGAACATGTGCCACTGCGCGCCAACTGGGTCCTGTATCAAATCCAAAACCTCTACCGCATCGAAGCACGCTTGCGCGAAAGCAAGGCTGGGCCTGCATTGAGAGCGGCCGTGAGAGCCAGTCAAAGCGCGATGATATTGAACCGCCTGAAGCGGGCGCTCGAAAAAATGGAGGCCTCCAAGAGGCATCTCCCATCGAGCACATTTGGAAAAGCCATCAGCTACGCCCTCTCGCACTGGGATCTTCTCACCAAGTATATCGCCAACGGCCGCATCGAAATCGACAACAACGGGGTGGAAAATGCGATTCGACCCACGGCCATCGGCAAGAAGAACTGGCTGTTTTTTGGAGACGCCGACGCGGGAAAGCGCAGCGCCGTGATCTACACCATCATCGAAAGCTGCCGAAGACACGGCATCGATCCCCATGAGTATCTGCGCGACGTGCTCACCCGCATCACCGAGACCACAAGCTGGCAGGTCGCAGAACTCACCCCGGAAAAGTGGGCGCATAAGAAACTCTCGCTGAAAAAGGCGGCGTAGATGCTGTAAGGGTCGTGGCATTCGCCTACGACACTTACACCACCCTTTCAAAAAACAACGGGGTGCTTGGCGCAACGCTTACACTGGTGGAGCATGTGTTCGGATTCACGGAGAACTCAATGAACGGCATCTTCATCCGGTGTATAGGAATTAAGCGGGCAACATGTCAGATCGGACTAGCTAACCTGACCTATAACATTTGCCGATACGTTCAACTCATTCGTTTGAATCGAGTTCAACGCGCATAAACAACAAGAAAAAACATTCCAAACCCATTTTCCTATTTTCAACCAGTCGATTCCATGAATCCGCCAGTATAAAATCACCGAATTTTTAAAATGAGCGTTTTTGCTGATGCCAAAAATTAGAATTCAACATTTTTCAAACTGCCCTTAATTCTGGACTAATCTTTAGTCTCATTTTTCAGCTTCAAAAACTATCAGTCGATAAAATCTTGCAGAAGAGACGGATCATCCACGGCTAACTGCCTAGCGCGCGTCAGAAGTTTTAAACGAATCTCCTTTTCCCATCCCATGGCATGAAAAACCCAGTCGCCTTTTTGCCAAATGGATAATTTGCTGTTTGTTTGAGCGCAACTGTTCATAACTCTGGCTCCAACCACTCGTAGCAAGTCTCCGAGCGCCCCCTCCTTTAGCTTATTGGAAATAAGTGTCTGCCAGAAAAATCGCAAATCTTTCCACTCATCTTTTTTGTCGATTATAAACTCTATGAATTCATTCGATTGTTTTCCTCTGGGGAAAATCATGACATCATTGTTTACGCAGTCCATTCCAAAATGCTCTTTGGCAACTACAACACGAGGATCATCTTTAATAATGTCTTCGATTTTTCGGGCAAAATTTGTAAAGATTGTATCCCCGCCCATCATCATGACTGCGTCATGGGCTTGCAATCCGCTCTTCAAAACTTCGAGTAGATTCAATTGGCTTTTCTGTATCTGGATTGAATCATCACCATAATCCAAATAATAATTTAGAAATGAATACCCCCATTTATTGCAGTATGCCAACTTGTTCAAAGATGTAATATTATTCCATTCTTTTACATTTGATGAGTAATTTGTAAGAACTTGAATTTTCATTATTAGCGCGTTTTAATAAAGATTTTAATTTTCAGGCTTGTTGTTTCACATGAGATAATTTCAAGCTGAAATTTTTTCTGATTTCAAGTGAATCGGAACTTTTAAGTTATCGGCCAAGTCTTTTCGCGGCAAAAATGGAGCAAGGTCCTCAAGTGGTGGAGAGATAAGAGTTCCATCAGCCTGAACATGCACTGCCAATTTGGGATGAAAAAATTGCTCTGGGTGCATAAATACCTCGCAGATAACTGGCCCCGCGGCAGCCTGCACTTTAGGCATTTCACGATCAAAATCCTCCCATGTTCGAATTTGGTAGGAGGGAATATCAAAAGCTTTTGCTAACTTACTAAAATCAGGACAAGAAACTCCAGTTTTTTTGTCGGTGCCAGCATAACGGCCTTTGAGCACGGCTTTCTGAGTGTGCTTGATCATCAAATAACCATCGTTATTAAAGATTATCAATTTAATTGGCAACTGATAGTGAACTATTGTTTGCAATTCCTGTAAGTTCATCATCATGCCCCCATCACAGTTAAGGCAGAGGACCTCGCCTCGGTTACGAGCAATGGATGCACCTATGGCTCCTGGCAGTCCAAATCCCATCTCGCCAAGTCCTTGAGATGTCAGGAGGCGTTGAGGCGGTTTGATGGGCAGAGCTTGGTGTCCACTAAGAAGCGCCGTCCCCATATCAGTTACGACGACCTGGTCGGGTTTCATGACATCGGCCAACTTATTCATGAAACGGTATGAATTGATAAATCCATCTTTTTCTTCATGTTCCGGTCCTATCCAAGGAAATTTTTGCTTCACTTTATGGCACCATTCGATCCAATCAGATTTAGGCGGCCTTGTTGTTGTTTCTAACTGATCCAGCATTTCCGCAATGAAATCACCTGCATCGGCGCATATGGGATGATTGAAACGATCTGGATATTTTTTGAGTTCTGTGGTGTCAATATCAACTACTGTTATATCTTTAGCTGCACGAGAAAGTTCTGTAATATCATATCCGACTTGAAGTATTGCTAAGCGTGTTCCAATAGCAACAAGACAATCACAACTTTGCAGGATCAAATTCGCTGCCCGTTGGCCATAAACTCCAGCACTTCCCATAACCAGTGGATGGCTTGAAGGCAGCAAATCAATGGCAGACCATGTTAACAAGGCAGGCACACCGAGTGCATCTAAAAGGTGAACAATTTGCTTATCCGCTCCAGCCATGCGGATTCCGACGCCAAGCCAAAGCAGTGGACGCTTTCCTGAGCGTATTAGGTCTAAAGTCTTATAAACGGCTTTTGCAAGCGCCTCTCCTTCAATTTTTGGTGAGCCCAAGAATGGCAAATCCGTGTCTGGAATGTAATGCGGTAGCGCCTCTTCCTCGACCATGGCTGATTGCACGATCATGGGAAAATCTAACCAACAGGGGCCAGGTCGGCCAGTGGTTGCAAAGTGCCAAGCTTTCTCCAATTCATACAGAACCTGCTCGGGTTCCATGATTCGAGCCGTATACTTGGTCATTTTGCTGACCGCAAAAGGACTATCATAGCCCTGAATGCCATACATCCGTAGATCATGATCGGGCGTGATATAGCGCGAGTTTTCCTGACCAGAAATGACTATGCACGGGATAGAATCCGCCCATGCAGAAAGCACACCCGTAATCGCATTACTTGAGCCAGCACCTGCGGTAACGAGGGCAAAAGTCGGAACCCCAGTAATTTTCCAGTAGGTCTGAACAGCCATCGTGCAAGCCTGTTCATGGTGATTACATATAAGCTCAATGTCCGAGTTGTGAAAAACCGAATCAAAAATATGGGCGTTTGCGGAGCCAATAATACCGAAGGCATGCTTGACGCCTTTCTGCTCAAAAAAACGAACAATAAGATCGCTGACTTTTGTTTTCATAAGGAACGGATATAGCGGTGCCAGGATATCGTGCGCTTGATTGCCTCGGATAGCGACACAGTAACTTCAAGGCCAAGATCGCGTTGGGCGCGGCTAATATCAGGCACAAGCCTATTGCGCTCGTGACCTGTCTGGCCTACACGAGTGTGAATCTCTGGAATGGGTGTAAATGACTGCGTAATCATCTGAGCCAAGGTGGAGAGATCAACAGGCTCCGGACTGCCGATGTTGTAAGTCTCACGCGGGCGCCCATTCGCCAGTGCGGCCAGAACCCAGAAGGCATAATCGCTGGCATACATGAGACTGCGCACAGTCGAGCCATCGCCCATGATACGGATGGGACCTCCAGTAAAACTATCGCGGATAAAGTCGGTGACAGCCCAAGGGAGTTGAAGAGATTGATAGGGGCCAAGGAAAGCAAAAGGCCTCAGGATTACAACCGGCAGCTTTGTCTCGCTGATGGCACTGTGGGCGATGACTTCTGCAAAGCGTTTCGACTCGGCGTAAACAGCGTTGACATCGTTGCATCGCATCGAACCGGCGAAGTTTTCATCCACGCGAGGTAAGTCCCAAGGCTGGTTGCCATAAACCAAACCTGAGCTGAGCAAGACAAACTTCTGCACATCTTCGAGGAGATTAGCTGCCCGCAAAAGTCGATGAGTGCCTGAGCTGTTAACCTCTGCCACTGCGCTGGGCTGGGAGGCGAGCAGGCGCCGATCAGTGAGTGCAGCCGCATGAATAATGTAGCGCACATCGCGAGCGAATTCGGAAAAATAGCGAATATCGCCGTCTTCAAAATGCACGCCCTCGATCTGTCCCAAGTGCGGAAAGCGGGAAGCAAATGATTTAGCTTGCCGACTATAAACAGTCACACGCATGGAAAATCCATGGCGCTCATTAAGCACTTTCACAAATTCCAACAGCCAAGTGCCCAGAAAACCAGTTCCCCCTGAAATAAAAACATGTTGCCCGCGTAAAGAATCCAAGCGTTGGAACCGACCATTCAGGACGGCTTCGACATCGGCGCGAACGAGAGCTAAAGCGGGATTCATCAATTTATTTGGCAGAGTTAGATTTTTGGCGAGCCAGTTCAGATGCGACTTCTATAATTATATCTTCTTGTCCGCCTACAACACGGCGCTTTCCCAGCTCAAAAAAGACATCTCGGGGATCTACCCCCATTTGCAGGGAGGCTCGCTGCACAGGCTTGGCAAAACCAGAGAAAACTCCCGACAAGCCGCTGACGATTGTAATGCCATTAGAGTCGGGCAATGAGCCGGCAAAAAGCCGCGCAGCGAGTTCTGAAGCATCTAAAGCTTTGTAAAGATCGACCGAGGTATTGTAACCTTGATTCATCAAAACGGCAGCCAACATTTCGAGCGGCGCATTACCGGCTCCGGCACCAAATCCCTTGGCCGTTCCATCTAAGATACGCGCGCCTGACTCAAGTGCCGCAAGGGAGTTGGCAATACTAAGCCCAAGATTGTTGTGTGCGTGAAAGCCAACTGGAACTTCAAGCCTGTTGGCAAGCAAACCAATTTTTTCAGTAACATCTTTTGGAAAATAGGCCCCAGCGGAATCCATTAACACGATACCTTGTGCACCATAAGATTGCATTTTTTTTGCCTCTTCAAGAAGGAGATTCGCAGATGCCATATGACTCATCATGAGAACCCCCCACACTTCTCGGCCAGCAGCACGCACATAGCTAATATGGCGCTGAGAAATATCCGCTTCTGTGCAGTGGCAACCGATGCGAAAAAGATCCACCCCCACTTCAAGTGCATTCACTATCTCACGCTTGATCGTGGCAAAACCAGGTATGACATGAACACTTAACTTGGTATTTTTTAGGCACCCCTTCGCGGCATAAAGCATTTCGCGTTCAGGCACCAAACTTTCCCCAACTTGCAATGATGAGGCTCCCAGTCCGTTCCCATGACCTACTTCCAGGTAGGAAAATCCTGCAACCTCAGCAGCAGCAGCGTAGGACTTGACTTGATCCAAATTGATTTGATGGCTGTAGGCATGCGAACCATCACGCAATGTCGCGTCACAAATGATAATTGGAGGAGATGGCTTCATGATTTGGAGGAGATCAAGCTACTGCGCGGCGAGCATAGGCTTCGGCAAAAGCTATGGCAGCACAATTTATAATATCAAGATTTCCAGCATATTTCGGGAGATAGTCTCCCAAACCATCAACACGAACCATAGTAATTAATCGTCCACTTTCCACAACTGGATCAATAAGCAAGTGATAGCCTGGAACATATTTTTTAATTAAAGCAACCATTTCTGATACTTTTTTTTGAGTCCTATCAATATTGGGTTCGGTTATCTTGGCCATTACCGTCGTTTGCATATGCACACAGGGCTGTGCAGGATTTAGATTGAGAATAGCTTTTGTATGTTGGCAAGCAGCAAATGAAGCCAATCCGTTTTCCGTCGTATAAAGATATTCGTCGAGATTGATTCTCGTAGCCGGACCTGCGCTACGGGAAGCTATACTCGATATGGTCTCAATATAATGAACTTGGTCATTCGCTTGAGAGATCGCATAAGCTAAAGGAATAGAAGCCTGACCGCCGCAGGTCACCATATTTACATTCGGCAAATTGAGGCATTCCTCTAAATTCACGGCAGGCACACACATCTTCCCTACTTTTGCCGGTGTGAGATCCACAGCAACGATGCCTGCCTTTTCGAAGAGTGGGGCGTGCTTGATATGGTCTTCGGCACTGGTCGCATCAAAAACAAGGGAAATTTCATTCTTAAGATCAAGAATACTTTCCAATCCTTTCGCAGAAACTGGAACATTTAACATACTCGCCTTAGTCATGCCCAGCGATGCCAGATTGCGTCCAGAAAACAAGCGGCATTCCAGCACAGGGGAACGAAGTATCTTCAGCAGAAGATCTGTGCCGATGTTACCTGTGCCAAGAATTGCAACACGCGTTTTATTCATGGAAATTTGGTTTCAAAAATCAATACAAATAAAACGCAAAATTATATCTCTTCATTCCAAATAAATGTTTTATTTATTCCTTCAAGCAAGTTGATACGAACTCGCAAACCTAATTCTTCCGAAGCTCTTTTTATAGAAGGCACGTAACGCAAAAGACAGCATCCAGATTGCGGCGACAGAGCAAGTTTGAGAGGCAAGCCCCCGCCATGCGCCATAACCACAATATCCGCAAGATTTTTAATACTAATATCCTCATCCGAACCTACATTGTAAGCGCGCGCATGAGGTGCTTTAAAAAGAATTGTCCAAAGCCATACCGCTAAGTCTGAGGCGTAGAGGTAGCTGCGCATGGGCGTCCCATCGCCATTGATTTGGATCGGCGTGCCGCGCATGGCGTCACGAATGAAGTTTCCAATAGCGAAATGGGCATCAAGTGGCAAGTGAGGGCCGACAAAGGCAAAGCCGCGCGCGATTTTGGCTTCGTAGCTATGCTGGCGGGCGTGAACGCAGCACATGTGCTCGGCGAGGCGCTTGCCTTCCCCATACGCCGAACCTGGAAGCAATGGATCCGGGGCGCCAAGGTAATCTTCAGAAATATGACTCATGTCGGAAGGTTGCTTGCCATAAACTGCACCAGAGCTGGTCAGGAGGAGTTTTTTTACCCCGCATTGGGCGGCAAAATCCAGCACGCGTCGGGTGCCGGCAACAATCGCATCGAGCATTTCGTGAGGCGCTTCTTCGTTGAGCTTTGCGCTGGCTTCAGTGGCTGCATGGATGATGTAATCAAATTGCCCTTCTGGAAATGGGAATGAGCGGATATCGCCTTGGATAAATCGAAGGTCGGCGCGAGCAGCCAAATGCGGAGCTTTGCGGGCAAAAGCGGCGGGATCGCGCGTCAGAACTGTAGCACTCATGCCAAGCGCAAGTTGGTCGTTAATGTAAGCAAAACTTTCCAGCAGCCACATACCGAAAAAACCCGTGCCTCCGGTGATAAAAAACGATTTCCCGCTGGCTTCGGACCATAAATCTCGCGTGTGCTCCAGCACATGTGCGAGATCTTCGGGCGGAAGTGGTTTTACGGGTTGAGGCATTACAGAGACTTTTCTTCCACAAACTCACGGAGCACTTGAATCTCATAGTCGAGCATTTCTTGGGTCAGGCCAGGATATGTGCCGAGAGGCTGGAGGTCAAAATTTTGAAGGTTGAATGCTGGATTTGATGGTGGAAGCAAGGGTTATCATGGAAGTTAAAATTCTTGTTCAATTCTCAACCTCCCAGTATCCGCCTTTTGAAGGGCCGATGCGGCGGAGTTTACCGGTTTTTTTGAGGAGACCAATTTGTTTTTCCACGGCTCTGGAGGTCATGTGCATTTTTTCTGCAAGCGCTTTGGCGGATAAGCTGGGTTCTCGTTTGAGGAATTCGAGTATTTTCTCCGAACTTTTCTCCGAACTTTTCTCCGAACTTTTCTCCGAACTTTTCTCCTGCATGGGCACGCTGGGTAGAGCAAATGTGATGCTGACAGTGTCGGCGCCCGCTTGAAGTTGAGGCGCAGTAAGGCCTGCGTCTTGCATTAATTTAACGATTTGCAGGGTGCCGCGACCCCATGTTTCAATCAGGCCGCGACGGTAGAACACTTTAGCGATCCATGGATTCCAAGGCTTGGATTCGTGGGGTTGGTAAAGTTTTTCGGGTGTGAGCCCAAAGTGCAACTCTCCGGGTGAGATGATTTCCAATCGGTCGTCATACAAGGCAACAGAAACTGCTCCAGATGGACTGCTGTAGTCGCGATGCGCAAAGGCATTTGCCAAGGCCTCGCGAACGGCCTCCAGAGGGAGCGCTGGCGTATCCGTGCGAGCCAATTGGCCGGGCACGATCTTGCTGGAAATGGGCAACCAGTCGAGCAAGAACCGCTCCGCGCGTCGAAGAAGATCGAATGCGTTGCCGCTGTATTGGCGATTGTCCAGAAACTCTGCGCGCGTTTTGCCTTTGAAGCGGGCGAGTCGAAGCTGGAATTGGGGGAACGCTGGCAACGCTTGATCGTCTTTGCAAAAAAGGGCCACTGCGGCGCAGCTGAGTAGGTCGCCGTGCAGTAAGAGCCCGAGACCTTGAAGCAATAAAAGAGGATCTCGCGTGCCTGGATCTACGAGACGACCGCGACGGATCGCTTCCTCGATGGTGAGCACCAGTTCATTCAGATCAAGATCATCGATGTTGCAACCTTTCGCAGGTTGGATTTCCCAGCGGTCGCTGGAATGCATGGCTTCCAGGAGTTGGCGCTGATAGTCACTTCGGGTCATGACGCGCGTGGTATTGAGCACACGCTCATAGGGCACTCCTCGAAACGAAACCGGAGTGTTGGCCGAGTGCTCGACTCGAATTAACAGCGCCTCAAGCTCATGTTCGCCTGCGTCCGAAACAGGAATGCGCTGAGTATGGGGATTCAAGCCAGGCTCGAAACCTTGAAATTCCTGAGCCAATTCTTCCAATGTCCGATCATTGACTTTTTGGCCGACAAGCTTGCCTGAAGGTGTCACACCAAAAATCAGCTCTCCACCTTGCCCGTTGGCAAACGCACAAAGCGTGCGACAAGCTTTATCTTTTTCAGCGGTGGATTTTTTGAACTCCAAAGTAACGGATTCACCGCCGGACACATCTGCCATCAATCGAGAGAGCAAAGCCCTCTGATCGGGATGTTGGGTCTTTGGGGCAGTCATTTGGAGGGCTAATCTTTGCGTGCTATGCGCTCTTCTTCACAAACTCACGGATGACTTGAATCTCGTAGTCGAGCATTTCTTGAGTGAGGCCGGGGTAGGTGCCGAGGAAGATCGCGGTGTTCATGATGGCATCGGCGCCAGGGAATGCGGCGGCGATGCTGGAGTCGTTGATTTCTGGAAGGGTTGCGCCGTGGGAACCAACCAAGCGGATGGATTCAGGGCGGTCTCTGCGCATCTGCACGAAGACGGGTTGCCTAAGCAGATTGCCGCCGAAGAACATGCGGTTGCCGATCTTTTTGGCATCCAAGTGGTGTGCCAACGCACTATGGGTGAAGGGAGCGGAGGGCTTGACGCGGATCATGAAGCCGAACCATGAGCAATCGGTGCGGCAGCCGGTGGAGTCCCACTCATAAGTCGAGAGTCGAGAGTCGAGAGTCGAGGGCTTATTCCATGCTGTGGCGTGTGTGGGCAGGCTGAATTCGAAGACATCTTCCAAGTCTGCAAGACCAGCGCGGAGGATTTCCCAGTTCCGTTTGCGGGCTTCGATGAAGGCGGGGAGTTTTTTCAGCTGTTGACGGCCGATGGCGGCTTGAGGGTCGAGCGGCTTGAGGTTGTAGCCGAGGTGGCTGTAGATGTATTTGTGATCGTAGCCCTTCGGTAGCTCGCCGAGTTGCCAGCCGAAGCGCTTGCCACAGGTGTCGTCTTTGCCAGATGCGCACCAGCAGTCGCGACCCCAGTCGCGGAAGCTCTCGGCATAGGTTTTGAGCGGTGGATGCTTGATGATATTCACCGCGCCTCCCTCGCCCATTGTGAGATGATGCGGCGGGTAGAAGGATTGGGTGGAGATGTCGCCCCAGACGCCGGTGGGTGCTGTCAGAAGTCGAGGGTCGAGAGTCGAGGGTCGAGAGGGATCACTCTCAAAACGAATGAGCGGGTGGGTGCCGGCTTCGGCGATTTTGAGAAGGTGGTCGAGGGCGAGTTCGCGCGCCAACTCGACGGGCACGGAGTAGGTGCAGCCAAGGGCGTCGCAGTTGTCTTCGATGAGCCAGAGATCATGCTGACGGCAGAACTTGAGGACGGCGGCGATCGGGAATGGATTGCCCAGGGCGTGGGCGATCATGACGGCCTTGGTTTTGCCAGGCGAATAAGCGGCCTCCAGCTGCTCGCCGCGGATGTTTCCCGTGGTGGGGTCGTTATCGACAAACACGGCAACGGCTCCAGATTGGATGATCGGCGCAACCGTGGTCGGAAACCCTGCGGCAACCGTTATGACTTCGTCGCCGGGCTGGATGCGTTTATGAGGCGGCAGCTTGTGGGTGGTGAGTGCGGCGAAGGCGACGAGATTGGCCGAAGAGCCTGAGTTGACGAGCAGCGAGTGGCGGACGCCGAGGAGCGCGGCGAGTTCTTTTTCAAAAGCCTCACCCTCGGGGCCAAGTGTGAGCCAGAAATCCAGGGTAGACGAGACGGCGGCCTGCACTTCGTCTTCGGTGAAAACGCGACCAGCGTAAGGAACGAGATTTTGCCCAGGAATAAAAGCCGGGCGCTGTGGGTCATCGCCAGGGCGGTTGGCGGTGTGAAATGTGCGGGAGTAGGTGCGAGTAGTTAGTTCGTTCCATTTTTTAAGAACTTCCGCGAGTTTATTGGGGCTTAACTTTGCGACCGGTCCCTTTCCAATGGTTTTTGATGCTACGGTAATAACTTTATCAACCCGCACGGCGGAATCCGACGCCATTGATCCAAGAAGGAGATCTTCATTATCAAAAGAGATGCAATGAGGAAAAGAAAGGGATAAATCCGCATTGCTCGTGATATATGCTACGACATAATCCTCATTATAGTCCGCCTTTGCGAGTATAAGACCAGGCCGGTATTTCGAGCCTTGTTTATTGCTAAAGGGAAAATCAAGCAGAACGATTTCACCGGAACTGAAGATTTGCATAAAATTTATTCTTTAGTGCTAAAGTATTTATCCCAGTTTATTTTTTCATCTACAGGATCTCCAAAGAAATCCCTAAGACCGATGGCCTCGAACTCCTCTTCGGCATTAAAAGAATGTTCTCCAAGTTTCTGGGCAGGCAAAGCATGCGTTGTCTGCTCTTCATCGGAAATAACGATAAGCGCTGGCACTCGGCCTGCGAATTTCGGCAAAGGCGATTCCAGTAAAAGATTTCCATGATCGAGCGTAGCTTGTATTGCAGTCATAGTTTTAAAAATTATGTTTTTCTTAAATATTCCTTGATTTGACGCTGCGTCAATTCCGCAGGGTCGGCACCTTCGTGAATGGCACGATACCATTCCACTGTTTTTTGGACGGCGGTTTCAAAGTCCCATCGCGGTTGCCAACCGAGAAGGTGAAAGGCCTTTTCGGTGGTGAGATTCAGCTTGCCAGCTTCATGCGGTGCGTTCGGATCGGATTGGTCGATCCATTCGCCGGGCCAGTGTTTGAGGGACTCCGAGACTACATCCGCCACTGTGCGATTGGCGCTGAGAGGCGGGCCGAAGTTGAAAGCGGAATCCAGAGTGCCAGCCGCAAACTTGTCGGCGGCCAGTTTTGCAGCCAGCAAGAGGTAACCGGAGAGCGGTTCCAACACATGCTGCCAAGGTCGTGTTGCCGTTTTATTCCGAACAGGAATGGCCGTGGAGTTTTTCAGGGAGCGGATGCAGTCGGGCACAATGCGATCCTTGGCCCAGTCGCCACCGCCGATGACATTGCCAGCTCGGGCGCTCGCAATTTTGACAGGATGATTTTGAAAGAAAGAGCGACGCCAGGATGAAATTGCAATCTCGCATGCAGCCTTGCTGGAACTGTAGGGATCGTGACCGCCCAGCGGATCCTCCTCACGATATCCATGCAACCACTCGCGGTTCTCGTAGCATTTATCCGTGGTGACCATAACAGCCGCACAAGGCTTTTCCAACTGCCGCAGGGCTTCCAAAACATGGATCGTTCCGAGCACATTTGTCTGGTATGTTTCAACTGGCTCAGCATAGGAGAGCCGCACCAGTGGCTGCGCGGCGAGGTGAAAAACAAAATCCGGCTGGCAGTCGAGCAGGGACTTACCAACGGCAGCAGCATCCCGGATGTCGCCTTCATGCCAATCCACGCGCGACGCCAATCCGAGTTGGTGGAACAGCGCAGGCTCTGTGGGCGGCGGAAGAGAAAAGATGCGAACCTTCGCGCCCATTAGGCAAAGCCACTTCGCAAGCCAAGATCCCTTGAATCCTGTGCCGCCCGTGAGCCAGACAGTTTTGCCAGCGAAGTTTTTCTCAAACATAGAGGTCACCAGACTTTCCACGGCGCCTTGCCCTCAGCCCAGAGTTGATTGAGATATTGGCTTTCTTGGTAAGTGTCCATCGGCTGCCAGAAGCCCTCGTGCCTGTAAGCGTGAAGCTGGCTGTCGCGAACCAGATCATCCATCGGTTGGCGCTCCAGCATCATGTTTGGATCATTCGGAAGGTAATCAAAAAGTCCATAATTGCAGACCATGTAACCCCCATTGACAAAGGCATCCTCAAATTGAGGCTTTTCGCTGAAGGCGTGGATTTTTCCATCATCTTCAATGCGGAGTGCTCCGAACCGCCCAGCTGGATGAACAGCTGAAATTGAGCAGGTTTTTTTAGCCACTCGGTGAGCTTCTATGGAGGCGTTGATGTCGATTGTGGAAAGTCCATCGCCATAGGTGAGGAGGAAGCTTTCGCCTTGGGGAATGTATTTTTGAATTTGCTTGACACGATAAGCTGTCATGGATTCCTCACCGGTGTCGGCCAGCGTCACATTCCAATCCTCTTCGTCGTGGGAAGTATGGAAGTCGACCGAAGCATTGCGCCCCAGCGAAAGCGTGGTATCGCAAGTATTCCAAAGGTAGTTGCGAAAATAGTCTTTAATCATCTCCCCCTTGTAACCGAGGCAAAGAATGAAATCCCGATGGCCGTAATGCGCATAGGTTTTCATAATATGCCAAACAACCGGGCGATTTCCTATGGGAACCATCGGCTTCGGACGATACTCCGTCTCCTCACGAAGACGCGTGCCCTTACCACCGCATAGAATGACAACTTTCATTGTTTATACTTTGAATTGGCCTCAGATGCAAAGCGACACAAAAATCAAAAATTTTGCTCCTTTAACATAGATTTAGACAAAATTCTGATTACCAAAAAGAGAAACACGGCGATAGACTCACAAAACTAAAATTCGGCGGTCATAGACCGCCGCTACTGTTAATTGGCTTGAATCTGGATATTGTCGATGAGGTTCGTGCCGGATGCGGAGGCTCCTGAGCGCGTAAGAAGCCATGGTCACGCAGGCCTGGCGCACAAAGTTTTGATCGGTTGCTAAGACGATACAGCAACTCATGCAGAAAAAACGATAACCAACAGCGACATAGTCTTTAGTTTTATTTCAACAAGCGGAAAGGAGGATAGAACAGGAAGCCGGTGCCTCGGCGGGCATAGACCGCCGCTACAGGGCAATGGTGTGTTATCATGGCGTGATTCTATCACTTACTAGTGAAGGAGTTCCTCCTGTAGCTATAAAGGCTGCAATGAGGTTTTCTCCAGAATCAGCTGTCGAGTTGTTGTTGGCGTCGTGGTAGAGATAGAAGTTCGCACCACCTACCGCACCGTAAAGCGCGGTTGTTCCCAAGACATAGTTTCCCGAAGTGAGCTGGAATTTATCAGTGCCTACAACAAAGTCCGTAATCAAGGCATAGTCGGCACCATTTGCTGCCGTGCTGTAATAACGATTGCTTGCATCGCCGAGGATGAAGGTGTCAGCACCCAAGCCGCCCGTGAGCGTATCTATCTGGTTGGCACCAGCTGATATTGCGGAGGTGCCTTGCAGCAAATCATTTCCATCCCCGCCGGTGAGCGAGTTATTAACCGAGTTGCCAAGAAGCGTGTTGGCAAGCGAGTTGCCGGTTCCAGAGGCAATCGTCGAATCCAGAATCAGCCAATCCACACCCGTGCCCAGGGTGTATCCGGTGATTTGGGCAAGGACGGAATCCGTTCCTGCACTGTCGTTGACCACATCGGTCGTGGCGTCAACGATGTAGTAATCGTTGCCATCGCCGCCAACGAGGGAGTCGGTTCCCGCTCCACCATTGAGCGTGTCGGCATCCGCGCCACCCAAGAGCGTATCGGCGTCTGCGCCGCCCAGGAGGCTGTCGTTGCCTTCGCCGCCGGCGATGCTGTCCGCGCCTACGCCGCCATCAAAGGTATTGGCGACAGAGTTGCCAAGAAGCGTGTTGGCAAGCGAGTTGCCGGTTCCAGAGGCGAGCGTCGAATCCAGAATCAGCCAATCCACGCCCGAGCCCAGGGTGTATCCGGTGACTTGGGCAAGGACGGAATCCGTTCCTGCACTGTCGTTGACCACATCGGTCGTGGCGTCAACGATGTAGTAATCGTTGCCTGCTCCGCCGAGCATGGAATCGTTGCCATTGCCGCCAACGAGGCTGTCATTGCCATCGCCGCCAGAGAGCGTGTCGTTGCCGAGTCCGCCCAAGAGCGTGTCGTTGCCTGCCGCGCCTTCCAGGCTGTCATTGCCATCGCCGCCGTCGAGCGAGTTATTAACCGAGTTGCCAAGAAGCGTGTTGGCAAGCGAGTTGCCGGTTCCAGAGGCGAATGTCGTATCCAGAATCAGCCAATCCACACCCGTGCCCAGGGTGTATCCGGTGACTTGGGCAAGGACGGAATCCGTTCCTGCACTGTCGTTGACCACATCGGTCGTGGCGTCAACGATGTAGTAATCGTTGCCATCGCCGCCAACGAGGGAATCGGTTCCTGCACCGCCATTGAGTGAGTCATTTCCATTGCCGCTGAGCAGCGAATCATTGCCACTGCCACCGCTGAGGCTGACGGAAATTGTGTAGGAGGAGGCATTTAAGGTGTCGTTGCCCGTGCCACCAGTCACAGTGGCAATGCCTGCCGTGACGGCGTTGGTAGCCAAGGTAATGCTATTTGCTCCATTCGCGGTTGTGAGTCTTTCGACAGAAGACCAACCTGAAAAATAGCTATCCGCGAGAGTAGCTCCATCGTTGGAAATAATAGCGGAATCGAAAGTGGTCTGACCACCGCCAACGAATGCGAGGGTGGATTGTAATGTGCTGTTGAATCTGAGCGTATCATTTCCTGAACCCGTAACGACACGCGCAATTCCAGCAGCAGCGGCATTAGTGCTCAGCGTAAGGCTATTGTCACCACCTGCGAGTGTGATGGACTGGATAGTGGAAGCGGCGATGCGACTGAAATCGGTATCGATAAATGTTTGCGCATCTGTTGAGAAGACAACTCTGTTGCTGCCAGCGCCACCATCCAACGAGTCCAACCTAAAATTGGCTTTTGTGGTGTAATTGAAGATATCATTTCCAGAGCCGCCAACCAGCGTCATTACGGTCGCGTTGTTTTTCGTAAATTGATCATTACCCGTGCCAGAAATAACCACTCTGAGCCCAGCTGTGCTGGCGTTTCCTTCAAGGGTGACATTATTGGTGCCATTTGCAAGGACCAGGGTCTCAACGAACGATT
Organism: Terrimicrobiaceae bacterium; assembly: GCA_044345595.1. GTDB lineage: Bacteria > Verrucomicrobiota > Verrucomicrobiia > Chthoniobacterales > Terrimicrobiaceae > UBA967. The sequence continues at coordinate 6,190 of JBIJAV010000022.1, read as the reverse complement.
TATTGGCCATGGTGCCATTATCCACTGTTTGGCTGTTGTTCGTTAGACTCAGAGTGTCGTTGAGTGTTGATCCGGTGCCTGTGATATTTGCGCTTGCCAATCCGGCAGCTGTGTCGAAGACAAAATTGAGCGCGCGATCGTTTGTGATGTCGGGGTCTGGGTCATCAAATGTCTCTGCATCTAAAACATCTCCAGGATGAGCATAAATAGTTTGAATTCCGGCGGCGTAAGCATTTGTTCCAAACTCATAGGTAAGCGCACGGCCATCTTCAGTTTCAAAATTCTCGATGGCACCGAGATCGCCGAGCCAGTTTGCGGAACCGACGCGAGCGAATCTGAAATCTGCAAAGTCCTCCCCAACAATATTTTCAATACTATTCACCGAAAGCGTATCCGATCCAGAGCCGCCATCGAGAGAAGCGAAGCCAGCTGCGATGCCAAGCTTTGTTGCATTCATTACAAAATTGATGCCACTCGTCATATTCAGGGCACTGAATGTGTCAAATCCACTTCCGCCAAATATTGTTGAAATACCGGCTCTGGTAGCTCCTGCTCCCAGATTGACATAGTTGTTTCCTCTAGAGACACGGACGGCCTCAACGCTGGTTAATGCCGAGAAGTCGCCATCTGTGATCGCAAGTGCGTCTACGGAAAATTGCAGCTCGTCAAGTCCTGTTCCCCCCGATATTCCTACACCTGTATGACCAATATCGAGCAACCTATCTCCTGTTGCAACGACAAATGTATCATTTCCCGCCCCGCCAACAAGATCGATACTGCCTTCGAATGCGCTTGCAACTATAGTGTCATTGCCGCCTGAACTAATTAATCGATTTACGCCTGCTGACAAGGCATTGGAGCCAAGAGTCAACAACCAAGGAACATTGTAGAGAACCGAAATAGTCTCAATGCCTTTAATATTAGCAAGTTGGCTATCTGATAGATTATTATTCAAGGTGGCGTTATTTGACAAGCAAAGCACGTCTCTTTCACCTTGATAGCCTATCCCTCCCCCTCCATCCAAAGTAAGAGAATCGAGGCGTGCAGCATTAAATAAAACAAGGTCGGCTCCATAACCTGCTTGAATATTGATATTATCATTATAAGCTGAAGCATCGAATGTATCTGATTCGGATCCACCTATGAGAGAGGCGAGGGATGTGTTAGAAGCTTGGGCACCGATTTGAACATAGTTGGTGCCATTGTTGGTTTGAATGGCTTCAATGTTTTGAAAATTCGCGTTAACAAATCTCTCGTCCGTGATGGAAATGCCATTCTCACTGAACGAGAGTGTGTCATTTCCATTTCCACCATCGATGGAACTATATCCAACGACATTATGGTTTGAGAAGATAATGCGGTCATCCGAGGAGCCTCCTGTGACCGTGTAGTTATTGCCTGCAATACTGTCGGCCTGTGTCATTCGGCTCACATCGATAGTGATGCCGACTATTGTGTAGGCGCTGGCATCGATCCAATCATCATTGGTGCCGCCTACGATGGTTGTGATGCCGGCAGATTGCGCATGGCCTGCAAATGTGGCGCGGTTTCCGAAACCGCCAAGTTCGATGACTTCAAGCGAGGAATTTTGAATGGTCAATAAGTCGTTGTCTTGAAGATTCGGGTTGCCAGCCAAAAATGCCAAGGTATCGTTGCCTGAACCGCCAATAATGCTGGCGGCTTTCATCTGATCCATCAAGGCGAACGCAAATCGATCTCCACCAGCGCCACCATCGAGGGTGATCGCTCTGACATTAAACCCTCCACCCCCAGCGGAGGCGGATATCGAATCGGATCCTGCGCCGCCGGTGATTGTGGTCAAAGCAATCGAATTTCCACCGAGGGTGATTGCGGCATTTCCAGTGAGTTGCCTGAAGCTCACGGCCTCAATATTCGTGAGCACTTCGTCGTTCAGGCTGACGGATGCCCCGACAAAGCTCAAGAGATCGGTATTTGCCCCACCGTCGATAGACCAATTCATGGATGTGCCTACCACGAGCGTGTCGTTATCAGCGCCGCCGATGAGCGTATCACGGCCAGCTCCAGAGGAGACCAAGCTGTCATTGCCGCCCCCTCCGTAGAGGCTGTTATTTCCGGCATCACCGAGGAGGGTGTCGTTGCCGCCCTCGCCAATCAAGGTATCAACGCCGTCGCCGCCTGAGATATAGTCGTTGCCATTTCCTCCGAGGAGGCTGTCGTTGCCTGCGAGACCCGAAATGAAATCATCGCCGCCGAAGCCGTAGATGGTATCGCGGAGAGGGTTGCCAATTAAAGTGTCGGCGGAGTCCGTTCCATAGGATTCTCCTTGGAGGATAACTTTGAGGATTGCATCACCGCCAGTACGAGTGTTGTTGAAAGAGGTCACATCGTCCTCGACATAGATGAAGTTGAGCCCACCACCAGTTGCTTCATTTTCAACAACCCAATCCGAGGCATCAGCGACATAGAATGTGTCATGCCCCTTGCCTCCCACCATCGTGTCCCCACCATTGCCTCCAATAAAATAGTCATTTCCGTCGAGGCCAAAGAGGCTGTTATTGCCATCGTTGCCGAAGAGGGAGTTGTTGCCAGCATTCCCATATCCGTCGAAATTAAGATCATCTCCAGACAAACTATCGATCACGGGACGACCGTCGACAATGGATTCTGTGACATCGGCGAGCTGGAGGACTTCGACATTGCCTGAGAGGGTATAGGTAACCGAAGAACGAACAGAGTCGGTGCCTTGGCCGCTGGATTCGAGGACGAAATCGCCAGCGTTATCAGCGATGTAGAAGTCGCTTCCCAAACCGCCTGCCATAGTGTCTGCGCCAGCTTGTCCGTCGATGTAGTTGTCGAAGGCTAATACCCCCCCATTGCTCAGCAATCCTTCTCCTGAAACCGCAATGTAGTTAGCTAAAGAGTTACCATAGACATAATCTGGCTGGTTGTTTGAAACGATATGATAGATAAGTCCATTAATCGGGACAAATATGTTCTCTATTGTTAGCTTTTCAATCTTCTCTGCCAACACATAAAAATAGTTGGGATTTTTACTCACATTACCCCCAACAAGTGGCAATGGGGCGTAATTTTGGAAATTCAATTCCCCGCTCTTCAGCGTTTTGAAGTCAAGAAAGAGTTCGGCTCCACCGCCTTGGAGGGTGCCTGTAGGCACATCAAAAGTGATTGATCGCACATAAGGATCGGAGATGTATTGACCATTATTCATGACATTAGCGCTCACACGCGGACGCACGATTACTGTATCAATATCCGTCGTGGATGTTTCTACAATAATGTCATCGCCTCTTTCAATGACATAGGTGTCGTTGCCGAGACCCCCGACCATTGAGTCGGCATTCCTACCGCCGTCCAAATAATCATCTCCAAGTTCGCCCAAAATAGTGTCGTCTCCTTGGTCGCCAAACAGAGAATTGCGAGAGGCGCTACCAATGATCAAGTTGGGATCAATATTTCCGAATCCTGAACTACCGTTGCCGCCAATGAGTTTGAGATTTTCGATATTGCCACTCAATGTCCAGGATTGACCGGAGGAAATGATCATATCAGCGGTGCCTTGGCCGGCATTTTCGCTTACAAGATCAAGCTCGTTATCAACATAATAGGTATCGTTACCAATTCCGCCTCTGAGGTCATCGACCCCCAAGCCTCCGTCAAGAATGTTGTCGCCATCATTGCCGGCGATGGTATTACTCCCAGAGCTGCCGATGACATCGAAGTTGCCAGCGCCTGTGAGGCGGACATTTTCAAAGTTTGGAAGTTGCGAAAGATCCACATCTGCCGCGACCCAAATCTCGTCGGTGCCGCCGCCTACAGTCTCGACAAGAGTATCTTGAATCGTTACAGATCCGTCTGAATTCTCCTTTGCTTCAAGGACATAGGTATCATCACCAGCGCCACCGATGAGGGAGTTTATGCCAGCTCCACCAGATAAGAGGTCGTGATCATCCTCGCCCAGAAGGGTGTCATCCCCGTCTTTGCCGTATAGCTCGTTGCTGCCTGTGTTGCCGACAATACTATTGTCGATGGAGTTTCCTGTCGCACCGACGCCAAGCGAACCTGTGAGACGAATGTTCTCGATGTTTTGAATGGAGCTGAGATCGATATCATCCGCAGAACGAACCTCATCCGTGCCGCCCCCTACGGATTCTTCTACAATGTAGTCTTGATCTTTATAAATGTAGGTATCGTTTCCGGCTCCACCGATGAGAGTGTCTGCGCCTGCTCCACCATCGAGGTAATCGGCACCACTTCCTGAGGTGATTGTGTTTGCCAGTTTATTGCCTGTAAGCGTGACGCTGGATGTGTCTGAATACACGAGCCCTTCAATACCTGCATACACGCCTGGAGCTGGCACACCGATTGGGAGCGGTGCTGGATCGGCGATCGAGAAGGAGCCTTTGACTTGAATCTGGTCTGCGGTGCCTCCAGAGGATTGAGAGGTTTCGGAGATATAGTCCTCACTGATCATATTGATCACATTGATCACATAGGTGTCATTACCTGTGCCTCCAACGAGGGAGTCGACACCATCGCCGCCGATGAGGGAGTCGTCACCGGAGTCTCCGATGAGGGTATCCATGCCAACGCCACCGATCAGACTATCATTACCTGTGCCTCCAATCAAAGTATCAGCACCTGCTTGACCATCCAAGAAATCATCGCCGCTATCCCCGTTCAAAGAATTGGCCCCGCTGTTCCCAGCAAGGGAGTTATTGAGCGAATTTCCAGAGCCATGCAGATTTACGGATCCCGTGAGAATCAAGGATTCTACATTGCCGGAGAGGGTGTAGTCAGGCATCGAGGACAAGGCAACATCTATGCCCTGATCGGCAACTTCCACCACATCATCATCATCAGAATCGACCATGTAGGTGTCATTACCCAAGCCACCAACCATGCTATCATTACCCGCCCCACCATCGAGGGAATCGTTTCCTGAACCGCCAATCAGACTGTCGTTGCCAATGCCGCCCAGCAGCGTGTCATTGCCACTATTTCCAGAAAGGCTGTCGTTTCCAGAGCCTCCAGTAAAGTAAACCGCCGAAATTGTATTATCTGGATTGGTTCCAAATGTCGATTCGGCCGTGAGTGTGGAATTCGCAGTTCCGCCTGAAAGCGTCGCGATTCCAAGACCTTGAGCAGAAGAACCAATAGTTATGTTAACATCGCCCGCAACCTGGCTGAAATCGTAGGACTCGATATTGGAAAAGCCTTCAAATTCCGAATCGACCATATTCATTACTCCATCCGAAACAAACAGCAGTGTATCGTTGCCATCACCACCATCCAAGGTGCCGATACGATTGGCATCGACTATGAGCGTGTCGTTGCCTCCTCCACCAGAGAGGCTGCTGTTGGTGTCTGCTAAGCGGGCGTCGATGCGATTGTTGCCGTCGTTGCCGGTGAATGTGGCATCTCCGGCATCAGTGTATGTAAGGTTTTCGATGTCGTTGCCCAAGGTATAGCTGCTCAATGCTGTGCGAACCAAATCCGTGCCCAAACCGCCGCTTACTGTGTCGGATGCGCTATCCACCACAAAGGTATCGTTGCCGCTTCCGCCAACAAGGCTGTCTCCTCCGCTTCCGCCATCAAGCGATACTCCGCTTGTTGCCGAGGATGCGTCGAGCGTGTTGGCGCCGGTGTTGCCTGCGAATGTCGCTGCTGCCGTGCCTGTGTAGGTCAGGCGCTCGATATCGCTGCCCAAGGTATAGCTGCTCAATGCTGTGCGAACCAAATCCGTGCCCGAACCGCCGCTCACTGTGTCGGATGCGCTATCCACCACAAAGGTGTCGTGGCCGCTTCCGCCAACAAGGCTGTCGGCTCCGCTTCCCCCATCAAGCGATACTCCGCTTGTTGCCGAGGATGCGTCGAGCGTGTTGGCGCCGGTATTGCCTGCAAATGTTGCAGCTGCCGTGCCTGTGTAGGTCAGGCGCTCGATGTCGCTGCCCAAGGCATAGCTGCTCGATGCCGTGAGAACCAAATCCGTGCCCGAACCGCCGCTCACTGAGTCGGATGCGCTATCCACCACAAAGGTGTCGTTGCCGCTTCCGCCAACAAGGCTGTCTCCTCCGCTTCCGCCATCAAGCGATACTCCGCTTGTTGCCGAGGATGCGTCGAGCGTGTTGGCGCCGGTGTTGCCTGCGAATGTCGCTGCTGCCGTGCCTGTGTAGGTCAGGCGCTCGAT
>JBIJAV010000041.1:0-22582 GCA_044345595.1 Terrimicrobiaceae bacterium | reverse complement strand
GCGTGTTGGCACCGGTGTTGCCTGCGAATGTCGCTGCTGCCGTGCCTGTGTAGGTCAGGCGCTCGATGTCGCTGCCCAAGGTATAGCTGCTCAATGCTGTGCGAACCAAATCCGTGCCCAAACCGCCGCTCACTGTCTCGGATGCGCTATCCACCACAAAGGTGTCGTTGCCGCTTCCACCAACAAGGCTGTCGCCTCCGCTTCCGCCATCAAGCGATACTCCACTTGTTGCCGAGGATGCGTCGAGCGTGTTGGCGCCGGTATTGCCTGCGAATGTCGCTGCTGCCGTGCCTGTGTAGGTCAGGCTCTCGATATCGCTCCCCAAAGCGTAGCTCACCGAACTACGGACTTCGTCAGTGCCTCCGCCAAGGAGCTCCACAATCGTGTCCGTCGTGCTGCCCACAACATAGGTGTCGTTGTCCGCTCCGCCGACAAGGCTGGAGCTTCCATTGCCAAAAAGCGTGTCGTTTCCAGATCCGCCCACAAGCGTGTCCGCGCCTGTCCCGCCAGAGATGGAATCCGCTCCGATTCCACCTGTAAAAAAATCCGCTCCAGAGCCGCCCACAAATGTCGTCGCTCCAGTTGCAAAACCGGCCACAGTAAAAGCCTCGCTCTGATCTCCTAGGTTCACCGTTAATCCACCCGCAGTCACTTCCACATTCTCGATGCCAACAATCTGAGCGTTGCTGGAATCGTTAAAATTCGCACCAATCTTCAGCAAGTCATTGCCATCTCCACCATCCAGCGCTTTATCGGATTCGTCTCCCAAGATAGTGTCATTACCTGCTCCTCCACTGATGAAATCGGACTCTTCGCCCCCATCCAATGAATCGTTGCCTTCTCGCCCATCGATAGTATCAGCACCGCCCGCTCCATTGAAAGTGTTGTTGCCAGAATTACCGAGCAAGCTATTTGCGCGAATATTGCCACGAGCACCCACATTCCCAGCACCAGTAAGTTCCAGGTGTGTAACAGGGAAATTCTGAAGGTTGAGACCATCGACACTTGTTTTGATACTATTAACTCCACCTAATGCGTCTGTGATATAGACATTACTGTTGGTGACCACGAATGTATCATTCCCGGCATTGCCATAGAGCGTTTGCCCGGCAAATGTTTGAGTTGTGACTTTGTCTTCCCATGCGGAAATAGAAGGGACATTGATTTGTGGCGGAGGAGGTTGATTCGCGGCAGGTGCGGGAGCACTGGAACGAGATCTTTTATTGCTCTTTTTTGCCCCCCCGCTGGTTCTGCTGGACTTTTTTTTACCCTTCTTGGAGCCCTCTACCAGAACGGGTTCTGATTCCTCAAAGACCCAGCTCCAACTCTCGTCCGTTTGCCAATTTTTAAGTTCTGCCTCAGTTGGCTGTAATCCCAATACCAAGGCCGCAAAGCGAGCCCCCTCCTCGCCAGGAGTCTCATGCGCACACAACTCGCGGTCTAAAAAATGCCCAATCTCTTCGATAAGCACCGCGTCCACAAGTTCAGGAGGACACTCACCCGAGAGGTAGATTCTATTTTTTTCACGGCTGTAACCGCCCCAGAGACCCGGCATGCACTCGCTTGGCAGGGTGATCACAGGCGGCAACCCGGAAAAATCACCATCAGCGAAGGCTCTCAACCAACTCAGAGCAAGATTTTTGTCCGCTCTGGGACCAAAAAGCGCTATCAGTTCATTAATAGCCTGCGGTTGGCGGCTCCATTTTTGAAGGGAAAACAAATTCATAAGGGAAAAAATCGAATTAAATATTCGTGAGGGTGATAAAAATTAAAAGTTTGAAATCGAAATTTTAAGCGCCATTTAGAATTATATGCAAGGCTATTTGATAAGTTTTTATTAGTAATTTAAATGAACTTTGCTTCATCTAATGCAGACTGGGCAGCGCTTTTAGTCGCATAGCCTACAATGAGCAGATCATCCAAGTTGGCATTAAGAGCTGCTCCCAACCTACCAACTCCATCCGATCGGAATATTCCCCAACTGTTAGCTGCGGTAACCCCTGGGAGGTTTAAGGCTGGTATAAGTGAAGCATCTTTGACGGAATAGGTGGTTAAGAATGAATCATTTCCATTTAATTCAGGCAGAATAGTTGCCAACTGAAGAGTTCCTGAATCTGCAACCAATGCATAACTACCGAGACCGTAGTTAGTTGAAGCATTGAGGTAAAAGGCATTACCCAAGTCATCAACAAAAGAAAATGTATTTTCTTGAGCACCACCTGTTAATGTATCGATTTCTGAATTCGCCTTATTATCTCCATTGATAAAGCTTCCTGCTCGGAGGAAGTCTTTTCCATCTCCTCCATCAAGCGAGTCGTTACCTTTTTCGCCGCCAAAGAGGGAGTCATTACCGGCTTCTCCTCGTATCGTATCATTGCCATTCCCGCCTATAATACTGTTGTTAAGCCAGTTGCCGTATAGTTTACGATCACCAGTCGACGATGTTGTCAGGTTTTCGATAAACATGCCGTTTGCGACATAATCGAGTTGAGCAGTCGTGCCGGTAAATAGCCCCTCATCTGTATTAATATCTTTCAAATCAATATCCACACTGCTAATGACCCAATCTTGTCCTCCATTAGCTGGGTCGCCTTCATAACCGAATTCTAAAATTCTATCCCAGCTTCCGCCGGCAGACGGAGCATCAAAGGTGTAATTAACCACAATCGTGTCATTTCCAAAGCCGCCTTCAAGAGAGTCGACGCCAAAACCGCCATCGATGTAGTCATTACCATCACCTCCAACAAGATAGTCGAAAGCCACGCGGTCAGGCAACTGCTCTAGTTCAGATTCTATTTCAGCATATCCGTATATTTGTTCTCCAGATAATGTTGGAAAATAACCATACAAACTATCATTACCGATGCCTCCAGATAGAGTCACGGATTGAGCATGGGCCGTTAATTGCGCAACATATATCTCATTATCAACACTATTACCTACCGCAAAAGAGTTTGACCCAGTTAGAGGTCCGTAAATAACAATATTTTCAATATTATCCTGAAGTTGATGAATATTAACCGTGCTGTAGACCCAATCATTGCCTGCTCCTACAGCTTCGACCATAATGTCGTCTTCGGAATCCTTGTAAAAGGTATCATTTCCATCCCCTCCAACCATGGAGTCGATATCGGTGCCTCCATAGAGGACATCATTGCCGGAATCGCCGATCAGAATGTCGTTTTTAGAATTGCCGGAAAGCAAGTCATTGCCATCTCCGCCCACAAGGTAGTCCATTCCTTCGCCTGAAGTGCCACTGGCGGCAAACAGGGATGAGTTTCCTAATCCTGAAGCATCGTAATCGCCTGAAAGGAAGGGGTAAGTAGCCGATATCGAGTCATAGCCTTCGCCACCAGGAAGTGTGGCATATCCTTTTAAAAAGTCTCTATCTCGATCGCCGTAAATGGAATCATTTCCGGCTCCGCCGATGATGGTGTCATCGCCATCGAGTCCAAGGATGACATTGTTTTCATAGTTACCAGTGAAGCTATTATGCTTTGCATTGCCCACACCGCGTATCACATCGCCCATGAACACGAAACGATCCAATTGGGCAAACGACAGGGTATCGCTACTCGCGAAGGACCTGGAGCGAGTCACATTGTTCGTATCCTCATTGGCCAGAGGATCAAAATTGACATAGGTGTAGACGGTATCGATGTCGTCTTTATACTTATAAGCACCCGATGAGAGCGTGTCAGTATTTTCAATAATCCAGTCATAGCGATTGTAGACGACATAGGTATCGTTGCCCGCATCGCCATTCATCGTATCGCCCTGATCCAAGACAGTGGAGATACCTCCTTCCAAATAATCATTTCCCTCACCAGCATCCAAGCTATCACGACCGGCACCACCATAGAGGCTGTCGTTGCCAATCAGACCGACGAGGGTGTTGTCGCCGACATTTCCATACAGAATATTTGCCGAGTTACTTCCACCAATTGTGTTATTGGCGGTTCCATAAAGTGCCACGGCCTCGAAATTGGCGTAAGCGACGGATAGCAGGTTGATATCAATATTAGCGATGAGAGTATCGTAACCCTCGCCGATATTTTCACAAACAACATCCTGGGCGGAGCGAATATAAACCAAATCATTACCCTTGCCGCCCAAGAGTGTATCGATACCACCTCCGCCATCCAGCGTGTCGTCTCCATCGCCGCCGGAAAGAGAATCTGAGGCTTGCTCAGCAGGAGACACAGCCGCACCGGTAGACAAGTTCGTATCACCTAAAAGAAGGTCGTTCTCCGTGCCTCCAAACAAGGTATCCGCACCAGCTCCGCCGTAAAGAATGTCGGCTCCGCCGCCACCATCCAAAGAATCATCTCCAGTGCCGCCGCTGAGCTGGTCGGCGGATGCATCGGAATCGCTTGCGCCGAAGAGGATATTGGTGCCGCCAAAGAGCAGGTCATTGTTTTCTCCTCCACCCAAAACATCGGAGCCCTCTTTGCCGTATAGAGTATCATTTCCATTTTGACCCGAGAGCGTATTGGCGAGTATGTTTCCAGACAGAATATTGTCCCGGGAGTTTCCAGTTCCTGTTATTGCAGAGCCCGTGAGAACAAGATTTTCGATAGCAAGAAAGCCCGATCCGAAGCTCAAGGAGAAATCAACCGAGGACTCGATGGTGTCGGTGCCATCGGCATCGGAGATATCATCATCCGTCTGGGAATCCAGAATATAGTAGTCGTTATCGGCACCGCCATCCAAAGAGTCGGCTCCTGCTTTACCAAGCAAAGTATCGTTGCCTTGACCACCGGCTAAAGTATCTTGGGTTCCTCCGCCCACGAGAGAATCGTCACCGCCATTACCAGCGAGAGAATTGCTAGCATTACCACCGATGATTGTGTTTGCGAAGTCGCTGCCACCCAAGGTGGCATAACCTATGCCAGTGTAAGTGATATTCTCTACTGCCGAGGCCGAAGTCAAAGTGTAAAACACGGAAGGACCGGAAATATCGACCAATGCAGTGTCGCGATCGCCTTCTCCTGGATTTTCTTGAAGAATCTCGAAACCAGAGGAGATAACATAAAAGTCATTACCCAGCCCACCCACCATGCTATCTGCTCCGCCCCCGCCGCGAAGTGTGTCGCTACCTTTCCCACCTACCAGTGTATCGGCGGTAGAACTCTCCGAAGTCAAACTATTATCAAGGTCGCTACCTGTGAGAGTAGCTGCGGCCGAACCCGTATAAAGAAGGTGTTCCAAGCCTGAAACAAGGGAAGAGCCCAGGTTATAGCTTACCGAGCTACGAACAATTTCCGTCCCCCCCAAATCGCTGATTTTATCGAGAGCCGTTGATACTATGTAAACATCGTCACCCGAACCGCCTTGCAAATAATCACCAGCAAGTATGCTCGTGCTTCCAATAAAAGTATCGTTGCCCCCATTTCCTACGAGGATATCGACCTCCCCATCATTGCCGCCATAAAGGGAGTTGTTTCCGGCATTTCCGGTTATATTGTTGGAGAGCGAGTTGCCCGTGCCGCTGATATTTGCAGTAGCACCAGAGAGACTGCTTAAGACAAGGTTTTCAACTCCTGAGTTATCCAAGAGCGTCAACGACACAGTTGTCAGAACCGTATCGTCTCCGCTCTCATCGTTGATTAGATCCAAGGTTTCCGCAATAATGTAGAGATCATCATCCGCTCCACCCACAAGAGAGTCGACGCTTCCATCAGCCTCACCGCTTAAAGTATCGGATCCAGCGCCGCCGAGAAGCGTATCCGCTCCCGCACGACCATCGAGGGAATTGTTTCCCTCGTTGCCGACTATAGTATTTGAGAGATTGTTTCCGCTTCCATTCAGCGCGCTCCCACCAGTGAGTGACAAATTTTCCACCCCGGAAACCAATGATGAGGCAAGATCATAGCTAACAGAACTTTGAACAGCATCGGAGCCAGAGAAGTCATCAATCGCATCCAAAACGGAACTGACAATGTAAAGATCATTACCTTCACCGCCTCTTAAAAGATCGGCGGTTACACCATCACCGTTTTGTAATGTGTCGTTCCCAGATCCACCATCAAGAGTATCAACTCCCTCCCCTCCATTCAAAGAGTCGTTTCCACCCTTCCCATTAAGTTTGTTGTTTCCAGAATTTCCAATCAGAGTATTTGCCGAGTCACTGCCTCCAAGAGTGGAATTTCTCTGGCCTGTAAGTTGACCGATTTCAATCTCCGCACCAGCCGCCAAGTCATAGGAAACAGCCGTTAAAACGGTGTCAACGCCTTCTCCAGTCGCCTCGGAAATGATGTCGCTGGCATTGTCTACGATAAAAGTATCATTACCGGAACCGCCAACCATCGAGTCGGCTCCCAAGCCGCCGTGCAATGAATCATTATCGGCCTCGCCAAGAAGGGTGTCGTTGCCACCGTTGCCGAGCAGAATATCGTTGCCAGCGCCGCCTAGTAGGGAGTCATCACCTCCAAAATTGTCGACGAATGCACCGTTACGAATTTCAAAAATATAAACACCTGATTGTCCTGTATTAAAACCAGATTGTGGAAGACTTTGATCCAAGGCCAACATGCTAAGATCATCGCCGGACTGCGGCAGTTCAATAAATCTTCCCGTTCCTGAATTGAATCCGGCCCGAGCTGCTTGGCCTCCAAGACCATTTGTTCCCCCGCTGTCAGACCCTGTTGTCCAGTCTATATTTTCGTAACGAAAGACGATGAATGCATTGCCTTCGCCAGTATCTATCAACTGAACCTGAAATGCGTTAACTTTAGTATCCGCATTTGTTCCGCTCGTTTGCTGACCAAAATATCGCACATCGTCCCATGTGATGGTGAGAACGCGATTTTCGTCATCAACATCCCAGTAAATGAGGTTTGTTCCGGCTGAGTTGCCGCCAGTGCTTACATTGGAACGCCCGCTACGCGTGTCCACATCGGCCCAGAATGGGGCGATAATTGAGCGCCCCAGCCCTGCATCTATGGATTGGGGATTGAATGTGCTTAAAGCACTTCCAAATGTGATATTTCCATTTGTATTGATAAAGATGTTTTTAACCTGATTCCCATAGAGATTCAGGCCATTGGATCCAAAGATTGGTGTGATATCAATCGCAGAAGAGGAGTTGTCATCCCCGCGAGTCACAACGCGTTCACCGAAGGATCCGGCATTTGTGATGCTGGATGGTGTGCCAAGATTGTTGACGAGCGCATTTGTGCCTTTGATAAGGTAATCTGCGGCTGCATCTGTGACTGTCCTGCCTGTTAATGAAATAGTCGGCAACTGGTCATCTCCCACAATGTAATCATCTCCACCAAGACCACTCAGTATATTGTTGGCATTGTTTCCTCTAAGAGAATTTTTAGCCTCATTACCCGTTCCACTAATAGGATCGGTGCCCTGGAGGGTGAGATTCTCAATGTTGTTTCCAAGCGTGAAGGAGGAAGCCGTAGAAATAACCAAGTCCGTTCCATTATTCGCAGCCTCAAAAATCTTATCGCCGGAATTATCAACTAAATAGGTATCATTTCCTGCGCCGCCCACCATGCTGTCCATGCCGAGACGACCATCAAGTGAGTCATTTCCTGCGCTGCCGAACAGAGAATTGTCCAGTGCATTGCCAGACAAAGAAACCCCACTTGAAAGGTTTCCCGAATAATATAGACCTTCGACATTATCATGGCGTGCCATGTCAAAAGTTGTTAACTCGCTTGCAATAAGATCGGCTCCTCCATTGGCCAACTCGACCACTCGATCAAGGTTATCGCGAAACAAATAGGTATCATTACCGGCACCACCCACGAGAGTATCCACAGCCGAGTCAATTCCACCATCGAGAAGGTTGTTACCGGAATTACCCGAGATCAAGTTGGCCTTGAGATTGCCAGTGCCGTAGATGTTGGTGCCACCTGCAAGGAGGAGGTTCTCAATTGTCGAGTGGGGCGCTAGAGAGAATGTAACGGAAGATTCAACGGTGTCGGTGCCATCGTTTGGATCTTCGATGCGCACATCTTGACTAATGACGACGAAAGTATCATTTCCACGGGAACCGATGAGGCGGTCGCCAGGAGCCTTCTGCGGAATTCTGGCGCCATCTTCGGTGGCGTAGATAATGTTTTGCTGGAGTTTAGGATTACTGCTCTTGCTGCCTATCTCTGCATAGCCGCTGCCGCCATTTTGCTTAGAACCACCGCCTTTGCTGCTTCCGCGTTTTTTGCCTTTGGATATTCCGCCTGACTTGCTTTTAAAGGAACCTCGCGCCTTGCGAGCAGCCTCGACAAGGACTTGGCGGCCTTGGAGGAAAAGCGGGGCGAGCGAGTCATCACTCGAAGCGTCATCCAGCGGGAGGCCGAGGACAGCGACTGCGAAGCGGGCACCCTCTTCGCCAGGAGTTTCTTCGGAGCAGAGTTCTTGATCGAGGAAGTGGCCAATCTCTTCGATGAGGACGGCGGAGAGGAGTTCCCGCGGGCAGTCGGCGGAGAGGTAAATCTCGCGCGTGTCGCGGCTGTAACCGCCCCAGAGGCCGGGCATGTCGGTGGCGGGAAGTGTGCGGATAGCAGGAAGGACGGAAAAGTCGGCCCGACGGAAGGCGGCGAGGTGTTTGAAGGCGGCCGCCCAGTCCAAGCGAGGGCCAAAGATGCTCTCCAAATCGGCTTCTGCCGCTGGGCTGGAGGCCCACTGGGAGAGGGGCTTCAGGAGACTTTTCAGTGTGGAAGGGACAATACCCTTGGGGAATTCGGGTGCGGACATGATGCGTTAGATTCTTGTATCGGAAAAATGTTCAAAAAGGAAAGGAGGAAATGGGATTTTTTTGGTAAAATGATAGGTGACAAAATGAGTCAAACCGGTGCTTCAGAGCAGTCCTTGTGCCAAGCGCACTGGTTCCTGTAGCGGCGTCTCTGTGAGCGCCGAAGAGGTGGAAAGGTTTGGCAAAATCATTGACAGCAAAATCATTTTTTTGGAGAGCAGGTGGTTTGGGTGGGGCGGATGGTTTTGGCGGGGGAAGTCTCTGAAAGTGATTCCACGTCTTACGTATTCCATTTTTAGGCATAAAGCGTCATACGCGCCACTCCTCAGGCAGAACGGCAGAGGGTAATTTTCTAATTCCTATAAATTTCCCAAATTCTGTAAATTCTGTCCAAGAACGCTTACGTGGTTGAGATTTGTGATTCGCTGCCGCACCAGAGTCACTTGCAGATTTTCAATCCCAGCGCTTCGTATTCAGGCAGAGCCCCGTCCTTGCTCACAAAGGTGAGATTTTCTCTGATTGCGGTCCATATGAGCAGTCTATCAAAAGGGTCTTTGTGGCCAGGAACAATGGGAAGGCCATGGAAGGATGCGACGGTGGAAGCTTGGAAATCGAGCAAATGCCAACCTTCGCGAGCCACGAAGTCCGGCATATCCTCAGGCGTGGCTCCTTCGATCTGGAGTTTTCCCAGCGCGAACTTCAAACTGATTTCCCAGAAAGAAACGGGTGAGACATGAATCGAGTTTTCCTCGCTTTGCAAAGCGCGCCTTGCCCTGGCTCCGAGCTTCTCAGGAGTTTGGAGCGCCCACAGCAGCGAGCAGGTGTCCAAGAGCAATCTCATGGATCGACAAACTCCTCCACTGAGAGGCTCCAATCCTTGGAGATGTGGAATTTTACTTTGCCGGCAAGCGTGCCGAGTTTCCGCTTCCCGGCTGGACGCGGAGGAGGAGAAAACAAAGCAACCGGCTTTCTGCTTCGCCCGTAGGTGATGCAAACTGAACCGCCACGAGCGACAACCTCCAAAGCTTCCGAAAAGCGTGATTTAAATTCCCCCACAGGAAGTTGAAGAGTTTCCATGTCCGTAACCAAAGCCTCTGACGGGAAACTTGTCAAGTTGTCATGATACGAACGGCGCTCACGGGGGCGAACAACTCAAGAATGATATCATTACCCCTAAAATACCCAACCTATAAGAGACTGGCATTGAAACATTTTATGCAATGATTTTGCTGCCCATGTTTTTTCTACCAGATCGGCAGTCATTGATAGCCGCTACAATGGCAGGCGCTACGACGGCAGTCATAGACAGCCTCTACAGAACCCGCGCAGCAGCACGCCCCCCATCCCGAAAAATGATTCTGTCATCCATGATTCTGTCAAAAAAAAGTCGAGGGTCGAGAGACCATTGTCGAGAGGTTCCCACCAACTCCCGGCGGTCATAGACACGCCGCTACAGGAGCCAGTCGGATGATTTTATCCGAAGAGGGAGCGAATTTTTTTTCTTAGGAGGTAGGCACCGCAGAGGGCGAGGAGACTCGGGAGCGTCCACGGGAGAGGCTGTGGGAGCGGGATGTCGCCGACTAGGAGGCTGAGTTGCAGACCATCCATACGGGGGGAGTTAGACTGTTTGGCAATGCGAATTTTGTGGTAGCCGGGGGAGAGAGCAGGGATGCGGGCTTGCCAGCGTCCATCGGGAAGCTTTTCGATACGGGTGGTCGAAGGAGGCAAAGTAATCCAACTCCACTCGGAGGATTTTTCAGGTAGATTTTCGGGGACTTGAACGCGCTGGTCGAAGAAGCCCTTTCTCTGCTGCACTTCACGTTGGATGATGAATTCGACGGGTTCTGGGCCTTTGTAGTTCCAGGAAACGATGGCAGCGGCGGTGCGACGGGTTGGGAAAAATGCCGTCCAATGAAGTTCCGGTTCGAGACGGTAGGAGGGGGAACTCGGCGTGCGCTTGTGGAGTTCATCTTTAGAAATAATATCTGGAGGCGTTGGGGATGGCGAGGCGCCGGGATTGGGCGTGGGGGATGGCGAGGGTGTAGGTGCGGCAGGTGGCAACTGGACATCGGCTTGCCATGAGGCTCGAAGAGGGGGCAGGCCAGTGGTCTCTGCGACTAGGACGGCTTCGGCTAGGCCTGGCGTGTCGGGGAATTTCCAAGTGGCGTTGACCGTCACGCTATCACCCGGAGCAATGGCAAGAGTGGCGGGTTGACCTTGAGCGAGTGAAAGCTCGCCATCGCCAGCGGTCCGGATAACGGCTCTGGCTGGGCCGCTGCCGGTGTTGCGGAGATTTGCAGCCATTGAAACCGTGCGACCGGGGGTCGTGATACCGAGTTGGTTTTTCCCAACGATCTCCCACTCGAGACGCGATGGCGGTGGAGGCAAATCGACACGGATGTCGTGGTTGGCAGCTTCGTCACTGACTGTAACCAAGACACTCTTTTCGGCAAAGGGACGGGCGGGGAGCTTAAGCGCCAGCTCGCCGGAGGACTCAGGCGGGAGCGTGATGGAGTCGGGAGCTTCAAGCGGCGGCGGGCAATGAATGCTGATGGAAAGAGGCTCGGCGGTTCGGTTCTTGACGGGAATGCGGAGTTCGTCGGCGCCGACCCGTTGCTCGAAGGCGGCTTTTTCGGGCACCTCGAAACGGCTCTCCCCCACCCCTTGGAGGGCAATTTCAGGAAAAGGTTTGGTGCCGGATTCGAAGACGAGGCTGCCTCTTTGGGTGTCGATGGAGACCGGTTCGAAGGTGATGAGGATTTTTTTTGTCTCGCCTTCTGCAAGCGTGAGGTCGGCTGGACCAGCGAAGCTCCAGGGTGCGCTGACCTTCAAGCGGCCTTGCAAGCGACCGCCTCCGGCGTTCTTGATGCGGACAGGCAGTGTGCGGGATTCACCGAGGAAAACAGAGCCAAAATCGAGAGCGGAGACATCGGCGGCGAAGCGCGCTGGAGGCTCTTCGACGAGGATGGTGACCTTGGCATATCCCCAAGCTTTTTGCGGCCCGGACTTAGCTTTGATGCGGAAGGAATCCTGAGAGGAGTTTTTTTTCCCATCGTGGATGTAGAAGTAGGAAACGGAGGATTTGGAATTTCGCTGCGGACCGGAGAGCGAGCCGGAACGCGGCTGGGAGATGATTTTAAACTCTACATCGTAGCCCTGCGGGGAGATCGCGCGGAGCGGCACTTCGCAGGTTCCTCCGCGAAGAACTTTCACGGTGGTGGCATAGACAACAGTGGGATCGACGGGCGGAATGTCGTCTTTTTTTGGTGCTGCGGAAAGGAAGAGCGGGAAAAGGAAGAGGAGGAGGCAAATGATTTTGGGGAAGCAATGTGGGTTGGCTTTCCTGTGGCGACGCTCTGTGAGCGCTGGGGACGCTCGGCGCTCACAGAGCGCCGCTACAACCTGTAGCGGCGCTCTGTGAGCGCCGGGCTCGTTTTTCCTTCGGCGGTCATAGACCGCCGCTACAAGGAGAGCGAATTCGTTTCCCTCCGGCAGTCGCAGACCGCCGCTACAACGGACTGGTTTGTCCGGCGGCGTCTCAGTGAGCGCCGGTTCATTTTTCGTTCGGCGGTCATAGACCGCCGCTACAGGGGGGGGCGATTTGTGAGTGCTCACTGGGGGGCAGGTTCGACGGTGCCATTTTGGCGGACAAGTAGGTTGCCGCTGCCGTGGGCGTTGCCTATTTCGATAAACCATGGCATCTGTGCGTTTTTATTGGCCTTGCCGGGTTGAGCTGAAAAGGGAGTTGGGAGATAGTGAATGAGCGGTCGGTCAGCTTCGGAGGAAGATCGAAAGAGTCGAGTGATGGTAGGACATCGCCATGTTTTCTCCGGGAGTCCGAGGTCTCTTTTTGTGAACTCAAGCCACCAGCGTTGCTCTTCGTTGGAGCCGAGTGCGATTCCTTTGGGTATTTGCGGCCAACCCTCGGCAGCATAACCTGCGAAGGCAGCGCGGAGGTTTTTCAGATTGTTCATGCAGACAACCATCTCTGCTTTTGGACTGATTTTTTCCAACGCAGGATAAATCGTCGCAACAAGTATGAGAACGATGCTTACAGCCGCCAGCATCTCCAATAGGGTGAAGGCGCGTGCGGCGCGGTGCATAGGAGAAGTTACTGGTATTCTTGAAAGATTAATTAGTCTTCAATCAAGATTGAAAATTCATTTTGAGACGGGGGCCTGACCTGCGCCGTGGCAAATGTGCTGGAGGCATTGGACAACCGCACCCCACTGACTGAGATAGGTAGACTAACTGCATCGAGGAAGGGGGTGTTTCCGACGAAAACCAGTTGCTGGAACTCCGCCGCTCCCGAACCGCTGAATTTTTGATTCGGGAAGGCGTTAGAAGTTTTGCAGTTGGCGTAGCCGCTGAGGTAGAGGGAATCGAAAAAGAGGTATTCACGATATGGCTGAAATGTGGTGGTTGAGGTATTTGTAACAACCCCGTTGGAGGTCGAAGTCCCCAAGGTAGTAATCGGCTTAGAAACAATGATTTGATTTTGCCCCTGCCCTTCGACATCAGCCTGAAAATTTACCTCCATGGTCGAAGCTTGGGGGTTGTAGGATCCTTGTGAATTGCCGAGATAGGTATCGCCATCATAATAGATCGTGGAAACGCCTGTGGAGCCGGCACCTGTTTCGCCTGATCCTGAACTTGTGCTGAATTGAACAGTGCCGCTTAGATTCTCCCCGCGCACGACGGCAGAAAAAGTGCCGTCATTGGGAAAATAGCTGCCGTTGCTGAAAGGTCCGCCTGGAGCGCCTCCAAAAGCGCGGGCTTCAGGAGCGGAAGTGAGGTGGAGCATCGCTGTGAGGCAAACTATAAGCAGAGGGGCAAGTGTGGAGGTTTTTTTCATGACAGGGTTGTTTGATTGTTAGTGAAATATGGCTTAGAAAGTCAAAAGGAAATTGGCGATGGATGAATTTAAAGCGCTCAGCGGACTTCCTTCATTTTGTCGATTGGGCCCAGGAGGCTGTCCAAGAATATATTGATGACATGGCGCTTGCGTATCTTGATGTTTACGCCCACGGACATGCCGGATTGGAGGGGGATTTCCTTGTTGCGGACGACGAGGGATTGCTTGGAGAGGGAGATTTTGGCCGGGAAGCTGTAGAAATTTTTGACCTCGTTGGGAGGGAGAACATCGGAGCCGACATAGTAGACCTCGCCAACGATGTAACCGAACTCGCGCTTGGGGAAGGTATCCACCTCGACCTCGCAGGGCATGCCGACGCGAATGAAGCCGATGTCGCGGTTTGTGATGTCCACCTTTGCGATCAGTTCGCCGTTGGGCACGATGCGCAGCACGGGGTCTTTGGCGGCGACCACTGTGCCGGGCTTGGTGGCGACCATTTCAAAAACGATGCCATCCGAGAGAGACTTGATCTCGTGGCGGGTGAGTGTTTCGCGCGCGGCGGCGAGCTGGCTTTCGGCTTGGGAAATGCGCTGCATGTTTTCGAGACGGACTTTGGTGAGGTTGGCATCGATTTCAGCGATGCGCTTGCCGTTTTCTTGAATGCGATTGTTCGTCTCGGTCTTGAAAACCGTCGGTATGTTCTGGGTCTGGGCCTCGAGGTTTTTGACCTGCGCGGTGGCATTAAGCCACTCGGACTGGCGGGCGAGATAATCGACGCGAGAGAGGTTGCCCTCAAGGTTCAGCTTGGTGAAGGCCTCGAACGCGAGTTTTTTATTCTGCTCGATTTTCCGCAACTCCGCGAGCTGCTCGCTGGAGCGGAGGTATTGCTCGGAGAGGCTTGTCAGCTCGTTGCCAAAAAACTTGAGGTTGTCGAGATCGGCCTCCAGAGTGAGTTCGCGGGCGAATTCGCCTTCGACGAGTCCCTTCATCGCGGCGAGTTGCGAGGCTACGGGATCGGCCGCTCCGGCTTTGGCGGGAGCAAAATCGGAGGCGAGGATAGCGGCGTGGAGCTTGCCGGTCTCATCGCGCAGGCGGCGCAGGAGTTTATTCTGGGCCTGGAGCGCGGTGCGGTTCTTGGCGAGGTCGGCGATTTCTCTCGGAACGCTCTCGGGAGCGGACTCCGAAGCCACAGATTCGTTGAAGAGGCTCTCATAAAACTCCCGTTCCATTTGCATCGAGGCCAAACGCTCTTCGAGGGACTTCACCTCGGCGGCAGCGACCTTGGAATCAAGGAGAACAAGGGTCTGTCCCGCCTTCACCGAGTCACCTTCGCGGACCATCGATTCCTCGACGACGCCGCCAACGGGCGACTGCACATCGCGCACCGAGCCACGTGGCTCGAGTTTGCCGGTTGCGTGAACAACCTCGTCGATCGGAGCGAGACAGGCCCAGAGCACGGCTGCAACAAATGTGCCAATGATGGTCCACATGATAGACCGTGACCAGAAATGCGTTTGCCGCAAAACCATGGTGTCGGAGTCGGGGCGCAGCACATGGCGCAATGCGGGAACAGCCTTGATCAGGTGCTCAAAGAGCTTCCCGCCCTTTTCCAGGAATTTGTTTGGTTTTGATTTCATTCGTCCGTCCGACCTCCTGTGTAGAGCGACTGGTAGTGGCCTTTGAGTTTCATCAAATCGTCATGACGGCCGCGTTCGATGAGAATGCCGCGATCGAAAACAAGAATGATGTCAGCATGCTGCACCGAGCGCACACGGTGGGTGACAAAAAAGACGGTCTTGCCTTGGAATTCCTTTGCGAGATTGCGGCAGACGAGGTTTTCCGAAACGGAGTCCAGCGCACTGGTGGCCTCGTCGAGAATGAGAAGGCGGGGACGCTGAAGCACGGCGCGGGCGATGGCGATGCGCTGGCGCTGACCGCCCGAGAGGGCGCGCCCCTGCTCGCCGACCTGGGTGTTGTAGCCTTGAGGGAGACTCATAATGAAATCGTGCGCTCCAGCGACCCGAGCGGCGCGCATGATATCATCCGGCGAGGCGTCAGGGTCACCGATGGCGATGTTTGAGAAAACCGAGGAATTGAAGAGCAGGCTGTCCTGAAGCACAGTTCCGATCTGACGCCGCAGGGAGTAAAGCTCGACCTTGGCGATCTCGTAGTCGTCCACCAGTATTCGGCCGGCGTCGGGATTGTAGAGGCGCGGGATGAGTTTGAGGACGGTGGATTTTCCCGATCCGCTCTTACCGACAACGCCGACGAATGAACCGGCGGGAATCTCGAAGGAAACATTCCGCAACTGAGGTTGTTGGCCTGGAATGTAAGCGAAGGTGATGCTGTCGAATTCCACTTTGCCAGTGATGGCCGGCATGGGGATATTGTTTGCCTCTTCGGATTTCTGCTCCTGCGGACTGTCGATGACATCGCCGAGTCGTTCGACCGAGAGGGCGACCTCTTGAAAGCTCTGCCAACTCTGCGCGAGGCGCATGATCGGCGAGGTGACATAGCCTGCGATGATACGGAAGGCGATAAGCTGGCCTAACGTGAGATCACCCTTGATGACAAGCACGGCTCCATACCAGAGCACGGCAAGGTCGCCTAAGCGGTTAAGCAATGTGGTCGCTGAGTTCATCGCAGTGGCGGTGAGGACGGCATGAAAGCCCGCGCTGACAAAGCCGGCGTAGCGTTTTTGCCACTCCCAGCGGGAGGGTTGCTCGATGTTTCCGGCTTTGAGAGTCTGAACGCCGGTGATTGTTTCGATGAGGTGGGATTGAGTTTTGGCACCTTCTTCGGAACGGCGGCGGATTTGTGCCTGCAAAATCGGGGCTCCCAGAAGCGTCACGCCAGTCATAAATGGCACCACCAGCAAAGCCACAATCGCCAGCTTCACATCGTAGAAAAACATGATGCACATGTAGACCACGGAAAAAATAGCATCGAGGCCGACGGTCAGCGCGGTGCCGGTTAGGAATTCGCGAATATTCTCGAGTTCATGCAGACGGGACGACACCTCGCCCACGGGACGGCGTTGAAAATAGCCGAGAGTGAGTTTGTAAAGGTGGTCCATGATCCGCGAACCGACAGCAAGGTCGATCCGGTTCGAGGTATCCACAAACAGGTAGGTCCGAATCGCTGTGAGTGCGACCGTGGCAATGGCTATCAAAACAAAAAGCACGCCGAGGACATTCAGGGTATCGATGGAATTTTGAACCAGAACCTTGTCGATGATGACTTGGGTGAGCAACGGATTCGCCAATCCGAGCAACTGGATAAAAAATGAAACGATGAAAACCTCGATCAGCACCCGCTTGTGCTTGCGAATGGCAGGCAGGAACCATTTGAAGCCGAATTTTCCCTTCTCCTCCTTTGGAAGCGGCCGCAGCAAGAGCAACTCGACCTCCGCCGGAAGACGCGATAGGAAATGATCCACCGACACACGCTCCAAGCCGGTCCGAGGATCAGCAAGAACAACACCTTTGGCACCGGTTTGAAAAAGCACATAGACCATGCCATCGAGCATGAGCAGTGCAGGAGTCTCCACGCGGCCCAGATTCGCAGCTGGGAGTTTCACGAGTTGCGCGGCGAAGCCCGACATGGTGGCGATATTTCCGCAGGTGTGCAGCGAAGGGTTGCGGTCTGCAGGAACCTCGTTCGATAGAACCCGCCGCGCGGCCTCCTTTGGAAATTCCTTTTCAAAAAATTTCGCCAACATCCCGAAGCACGCGATGACCTCCTCCAGCGGCCCGTTCTGCGTGGTGAGGACAGGATAATCGATCAGCGGATCCAGCAAAGACTCGGCCGGCGGCAAGGCAGGCGGCGCGGGAATGCCAGCCTCCTTGGGAACATCTGGAATCTCGCTGCGTTCAAGAACCTCGGTGGGAATCCCGATACGGCGAAGCGGCCCATCGGCAGGCATCCACCGCGTTCCGCGTCCAGCACCCTCCGCTATCCAAAAGGTGAAGCCGTCGCGGACATCCGCGTTTCCAATCTCCAGCACAGCCTCTGGCAGAGCCGCACGAACAAGATCCGGAACCTTGGAAATATCCAAGGCACAGCGCATAAAATCCATCGAGAGAAGGTTGAACAACTCGGCTGGGGTGACAGTCGATTCCACGCTCTTTTGAAGTTCGGGCGCCTCGCTGAGGAGTTCGCGGAATCGGGCGGTCTCGACCATCAAGCACACGCAGTCCACCGCTGCCGTGGCGGCCTCAACAGCGGCACCCGAGTTGAAGGTGGCCAGTCCGGCAATCCCACCAGGCCCGAGCGTTTGGAGCAACTCGGGATGAGGGTCTCCCGCCCGAACGCCGAGCAAGCGGACGCGTCCGTCCAGCACAATAAATACATGCCCGCTGAGTTTTGCGGGAGTGATGAGCACCTGTCCGAGCGTGGCGCGTGCGAGTCTGCCTGCCGTAACCAAGCGCGCGAGCCACTCGCGGGGCGCCTTGGAGAGGGGGCCCTCGCCTGCGGCAATGCGGTCGGCTACTTGCCCAGCTGTGGTATCAAGCGGTTGGTCGGCCATGGGTGCGTTCCTCCAGCCATTGATGGCAGAGTTCCTCGATCATTTGGGATTTCATTGATTCGTCAAATTCCACAGGCAAATGGTGGTCCACCCTTGCGACAAGAAACCACTCCGCGACGGCGAAGGGTTTCAGCAACTCACCGGCGCGCGCGGGCTTCAGCACGCCTGCCAACGCGGGATGCATCGCTCCAAAGGCGACGGGACCAACAATGCCGGCCGTGTAAATTTCATTCCCGCTCGCATAGGCGGGCGCGAGATCGGCAAAGGTGGCCTCGCCCTCTTTGATGCGGAACCACAACTCGCGGGCCAACCCGGCCTCCTTGACACGCAGCAGGGAATAAACGACGCGATCCAACGCAGGCTTGCGGCGCTCGAAGTGTTCCTCGGCCTGCTGCTCAAACAGATTTTTTTTCCAGAGCGAAATCCGGCACTCGCGCTCGATGGCCGATTTCAAGCGCTCCGGCGGACATCCCATATAATCCGAAGGCACCGGGAGCGAGGTCCCTGGATCGAGTTGGAATTTTTTGCAAAATCCCTGCCAAGCGGACTCCACCTCGTCGGCCTCAGGAGCGAATCCTGCACTCGCCTCGTCCAGCAGGCGCGCCCGCAGGAGGGCCTTCCAGAGTCTGTAGGAGCCAAGCTCCGCAGCATCGATCGTTTTTCCATCCGTTCTGTCCATGTCTTCTTTCAAAATAAGGTGAGCACACTACGCCTTGTTCAAGGGGTCTTCAATGCTTCTCCGAGATACCGGTTGTGCAGATGCTGGAGTTCGAAGAAACCGGCATGCAGCGCGGCGGGTTTGTGAATACGGAAATTTTTCATAACACCCAGCGAGGCGGAACTCTCAAGCGGACCGGCAAAGCTGCAGTCGCCATCGCCGAAGGTCGGCGACTCCGCCCAGCGGGCCATTTGCGCAGCGCTCAGAAAAAAACAGCCCGAGTGCGGATTCGACCACCGCTCGAAGGAAATTTCCTGCCCGAGAAATTCGGCCGCCAGCATCCGCCGGTCATTCACATCCTGCCAACGCGCGGTGAAATCTGGCCGCACAGGTCCGTCGATGTAGAGTTTGTGTAGGGCTTCCTTTGACGAGATTTCGTAGCGGTGCGGCAGCAACAAAACCTCCTCGCCAAACGAGCGGGTGAACCACTCCAGCTTCCTCAAAAAAAACGAATCCTGAATCAACAGGTCATCCTCGAGGTAGCAGTAGAAATCGTATTTCCCCATATGCGCCTTGAGCACCTGCTGACACGCAAAACCGATCATCATGGGATCAGACTTCACCGGTTGATGATGAAACATGCCGCGCGGCAACGAGAGGCTATTGATCAAATGCGAGTCACCCACCGTGCAAACGGCGATGTCCAGCGCATCCGCCGCCTGGCTGTTCACCTTTAAAAGCCGTCCATTCCCGCGACCCGGCACGGGTTCATGCAGGCAATACAGAAAAGCCTGACGCGGCCCGAGACTCTCATGCAGCCCGGAGATACTCCGCGAAAGCGCATCCGCCCGCCGCCCGCTCTCCGAGCCGGTGGAACCATAAGCCCCCCCACCCTTCGGATTGTGAAAATGCGGAATGGTGACGAGGACTTTCATGTTATTTTTACCACGGAGAGCACGGAGGACTCAGAGGGAAAACAGAGCCACACTGTTTCAAAAATTTTCATCTCTGGTCTTCAAAACTCTGTGGCCTCTGTGCGCTCTGTGGTTAATTTTGCTTGCGGGCATTCATCAGACCCGAGAGCCAGGCCAGTTTTTGCCGCAGGCACGAAGTCATGTCGTATTTTGCAACAACAGTCTGACGGGCTTTTTCCCGCATCTGGTCAAACTCGCGCGGTTTCGCCAGCACGCGGTCGAGTGCGGCTGCGAGTTGGTCTGGCTTGAAGAAGTCGACCATGAGACCGTTGATGCCATCCGTGATCACCTCCTGCACCGGCGGGGTATTTGAGCCAACCACGAGAGCGCCGCAGGACATCGCCTCCAGCATCGACCAGGAAAGCACAAAGGGCCTAGTCAGGTAGATGTGCGCCTTCGTGCATTGGAGGAGCTTCACATACTCACCGTAAGGCAGCGACCCGACAAAATGCGTGCGCGCCGGATCGAGTGGGAATTTTTCGATATAGAGATCCTTCCATGTCTTTCCATTCGGAGCCTGCTTTCCGTAAGCAACGCGGTTGTCACCGGCGATCACCACATGGGCATTCGGCCTGGCTTTCTGAAGTAGATGTGCCGCCTCGATGAACTGCGGGAAGCCTCGATACGGCTCCATGCCACGCGTGGCGTAGGTCACGATTTCATCCACGCCTGAAAGATCGAGCTTGCCATTCGCCAGAACCAATTTTCCTCCCGGATTCGGCTTGAAGAAATTCGTATCGATGCCCTCGTGCCCAATCACGAGATTCGAACGCAAATGCACCGGGAATTGCTCATACTGGAAACGCGTCGCACAGACCCCGCCATCAC
This sequence comes from Terrimicrobiaceae bacterium, assembly GCA_044345595.1. Taxonomy (GTDB): domain Bacteria; phylum Verrucomicrobiota; class Verrucomicrobiia; order Chthoniobacterales; family Terrimicrobiaceae; genus UBA967. The sequence goes on along the minus strand of JBIJAV010000041.1, from coordinate 2,029 downwards.
ACGCCGCCAAGTCCGCCAGCAGAGTCGCATTCTTCGTGCGAATCCGCGCCTCGTCATCCGCATTGATGGGGTCCGCCGGATCAAAATCACAGTCCGTCCCGTGAGCATGGTAGAACCATTCGAAATTCAACCCCATCGGCGTGCGCGGAAAAGCATCCTTTAGAAACAAGGTAGGCCCCCACCCCGCGTGGCCAAAAATCAAATCCGGCACGAAGCCTTGGTTTTTGGCTTCCATACAAGCCATGTAAGCCGCCTGTCCATGCAAAATCGCCTGCTCATATCCCCTCAAATAATGATGCGTCTGAGGCGCTGGATCCCGCTTTGGTTTGTAGATGATCTTCTTCACTCCCGCGATCTCCCCGTTGTCGGTATTGGTCAGGAAACGGACCTCATTGTTGGGATTCGCCGCCAGCACCTGAGCCACGGAGCGCAGTTGGGAGGGAAAGTTGGGATGGGTGAGAAGAAATCGCATGGGAAAAAGGGAATCTTTGTTAGTCGAATTTCGTTCGAAAGAAAGCCGGAAATTTAAAAAAGATTTTGAGCGTTGTTTATGCCAGAGCCGAGGATTTGGACAGAATCATGGATGGCAGAATCATTTTCTGAGTGGCTGTAGCGGTTGTCTATGACTGCCGGGTTTGTAGCGGCGCTTCTATGAGCGCCGTTTTCCTTCCCCATGATTTTGCTATCAATAATTTTGCCCATAATTGAAAAACCAGTAAATCCCGTAATCTGGGATTCATTTTCCCTCCGGCTACAGTTTGCAATATAATTTTCGTAATGCCATATTTTTACCGAGATTTCCGCTCTCCCATATAACAAAACTCACAACTTGCTCAAAAACAGCACACGGTTTGTCCAGTCTGCATCAAACTCACCACGCGCAAGCTCCACAAGAGCCTTCGCTAAAGCGGAATGGTCGTTTTGGGCAAAGGACTTGCTGGAAATAAAGACCACACCCGCATGGTCCTCTTGGTTTACTGCCATTTCACCCAATATCGCAGGAATCGTGTTGACATCGAAAGTTACAAGTATCCAATTCCCATTCAAGCATTCCCTCAAGATGATGCCATCCTCGCAATTCATGAGCCGACTGCCACGAAAATCGTGGATGCTCTCGACCTGCACTTGTGGGAGCAAATCCCTAACGATCGCGGCCACCCCAGGCCAAATATGCTCGTCCAGAAGAAGATTCAAAGCGAGGCGACTTCCCGAAACTCCATATCAGGCAAACTCCGCTTGAGCGCCTGAGCATCGCACGAGCTGAAGTCCTCCCACTCTTGACGGCATTCCTCAGCAAATTCCCGCATGTAGGCCAGCACGCCCGCCGCTTTCCAGCGAGGCCAAGCAAAGGATTCAGCCAACTTTTCTGCGCTTATCGTGGAATCCACGATCGTTTGCCCGTAAACAAAGCCCACTTGAACGCGCGTTCCTTGGACAAATGCGACTCGCCCCAAGCGCGTATCCCGAAATTCTACGGCTGGAAAATCCTCCCGGCGGCGCGCCTCCTCCAAGATGCGAGTCGCTACCATTCCTGGACTCCCTCGCCGTTTGGCAAACCTCTCCAACCAACGACGCGTTTCCACGGGAACTCTGATACTTAAAGTTGCGGTTGCAGGCATGTGTGAAATGTATGAATTGTTTTACGGATGTCAAGCTACTGAATTTTTTCAAATTTTCTGTAGCGGTTTGCCCTGTAGCGGCGCCTCTATGAGCGCCGTGGGGTCGTCTTCCGCACGACTGCACGCCATCTGACTCCAGTTCTTCACCCCATGATTTTGCTGTCAATGATTTTGCCAATAATTGAAAAAAAATCGATCCGGCACACTCCCAAAAATGATTCTGTCATCCATGATTTTGTCATTCCCCTCAGCAGTCATAGACCGCCGCGCAGAAATAAAATCCGCTATCGGGTTAAAGCTGCGTAAAAGGCAAGCCGATGATGTTTTCATCGTAGAGGCGAGGCGCGGTGTCGTTATTGATCACCACGCCGAGCCGGGCGCGATGGCTACCCACGAAATCCCGTAGCCCA
>JBIJAV010000063.1:0-7904 GCA_044345595.1 Terrimicrobiaceae bacterium | reverse complement strand
AGTAGATGCCCCGCTTGCAGGTTCAGCCTCGCGGCCTCTTCCCGGACATCTCTTTCGGTCGTGAACCGTCTAATTCGACCGGTGGGACTTTCACCCACGTGGCTGCCGGCTTCCCCGGCGCACACCTCAATGCGGCAGTTAATCAGTAAGAACTCGCAAGCCCTCAGTAACTTCAATGCGACGATTAACACACTCAGGCTAGTGAAATAATCCCCTCGCAAGATAAGGTCGCGACTCTGTGAAAACACATTCCCTCAACACCGATATTCTTGTCTGCGGCGGCGGGGCTGGAGGCGTCTCGGCCGCGATTGCAGCAGCGCGCGCTGGAGCCAAGGTCATTCTCTGCCAAAACCGTTCCGTGCTCGGAGGCAACGCCTCCAGCGAAATCCGCATGCACATCGTCGGCGCGGATGCCAATGGCTTCCGCAATAAATATCCGATGCAGACCGAAGCGCGCGAGTCGGGCCTCGTCGAGGAACTCCGCCTCCGCCAAGCCTGCGAGAACCCAGCGCGGTCGCCGCATGGGATCGATCTCGTCCTTTACGACATGGTGCGCAGCGAGCCGAACATCACCCTGCTGCTCGACACGCAAGTCTCTGCGGCTCGGGTCGAGGGCAAGCGAATCATTTCCATCCGCGCCGAGCGCCCAGCGCACGAGGAGGCTTTTGAAATCACCGCGTCGCAATTCATCGATGCCAGTGGCGATTCGGGCATGGCCGTCGCGGCAGGCAATCCCTTCCGCCGGGGCCGGGAATCGCGCGCTGAGTTCGGCGAGCAGTATGCCTTGGAGAAGGCCGACAACTGGTGCCTCGGATCGACAGTGCTTTTCCAAGCGGTGAAAATGGACCACCCGGTTCCCTTCACCGCACCATCATGGGCGAGGAAATTCACCGAAGAGGATTTGGCAAACCGTCCGCACAGCCTTGGCCAAACAGCCGGAGGCGAGGAATGCGGCTTTGAATACGGCTTCTGGTGGCTCGAGTGGGGCGGGCACCTCGACACGATTGCGGACAACGACCACATCCGCCACGAACTCCTCTCCATCGCCTACGGAATCTGGGATCACTTGAAAAATGGGGGCAAACACGGGGCCGAAAACTGGGTGCTCACTTGGGTCGGAATGCTGCCCGGCAAGCGCGAGTCGCGGCGTCTCATCGGCCGGAAGACGCTGACCGAGCAGGATGTCCTGAATGCCCCCGATGCGCCGGATGCCATCGCCTACGGGGGGTGGCCAATGGACCTGCATCCGCCCAAGGGCGTCGATGCTCCTCTGGAGGAACCCTGCACACAGATCGAAGTGCCGCACCTGTATCCGCTTCCCCTCTCCTGCTGTGCCAGTGGAACGCTGGAGAATCTCTGGTTTGCCGGACGCAACATTTCCGCCACCCATGTCGCCTTCGCGTCAACGCGCGTGATGGCCACCTGTTTCGCCATGGGCCAAGGCACAGGCATCGCCGCAGCCAAGGCAGCGGCACAGGGCAAAGGCACCTCCGAAGCGTGCACATCGCCCGAATTGATTCAGCAAATCCAACAGGAGATTCTGCGACAGGATGGATTCCTGATCGGCGTGCCGAATGCCGATCCTCTCGATCTCGCACGCAGCGCGAAGGTCTCGGCATCCGACCATCGACAGGATGGTGCTCCGCAGAATGTGATCGATGGCTTTACCCGCATCACCACCGGCCCTCACGGCACCCGCCCCGGAGCGATGCCCGAGGGAACGCACCGATGGATGTCTGAAAAACTTCCCGCATGGTTGGAACTGGAGTGGGACAACCCCGTCACGCTTTCCCGCCTGCAACTCACCTTCGACACCGGCTTGCACCGCTGGTTCTCGCTCACGCAAAGCGACGGTGTGCACGCCCGCAACATCTGGGGGCCGCAGCCCGAGAGCATTCGCGATTACAACCTCATCGCCGAGACTCCCGCAGGACCGGTTACTCTCGCTGAAGTGAGAAGCAATTTCCTGCGTCAGCGAATCCACAGCTTCTCATCTATCGCAACCACACGGATCCGTATCGAAGTGCTCGCCTCCAACGGCATCGATCACGCCCGAGTCGTGGAAATTCGCGCCTACCACTAATATGAAACGACACACACCCTCTTGGCTCGCCAACGCCTTCTTTTATGAAGTCTATCCGCAGAGCTTCCTCGACACCAACGGCGACGGCATCGGCGATCTGCCGGGCATCATTGCCAAGCTCGATTACATCCGCTCGCTCGGATGCGATGCGATCTGGCTGAACCCGTGCTTCGAGTCGCCCTTCGGCGATGCCGGTTATGACATCAGCGATTTCTACAAGGTCGCGCCGCGCTACGGCACCAATGCCGATTTGAAGCGACTCTTCAAAGAAGCCCACAAGCGAGGTATGCGAGTCTGTCTCGACCTCGTGGCAGGGCACACCTCCACCGAGCACCCGTGGTTCAAGGCCTCCGCCAAGGCCGCCAAGAACGAGTTCACGAACCGCTATGTTTGGACCGACAGCGTCTGGAAAGGGGCCGGGGTTCCGGCCATCTCGGGATTTTCCGAGCGCGATGGAAATTATGTGACCAACTTCTTCCACTTCCAACCGGCGCTCAACTACGGCTTCGCCAAGCCCGATCCAAAGCAACCGTGGCAACTACCGGTGGATCACCCGGACTGCCTTGCCACGCGTGAGGAGATGAAAAAGATCATGCGCTACTGGCTCGATGCCGGTGCCGATGGTTTCCGCGTCGACATGGCATCCTCGCTGGTTAAGGGCGACACGGATTTCAAGGAAACGATGAAACTCTGGGCCGAGATGCGCGACATGTATGAAACCGAGTATCCCGATGCCGTCCTCATCGCCGAGTGGTCGGATCCCATCTGCGCCATCCAGGCCGGGTTCCACATCGATTTCCTCATTCACTTCAACGACCCGGCCTACTCCTCGCTCTTCCGCAGCGAGGCATCGCGCGATCTTTTCGGTTTTTTCCCGGACATTCCGCCGAGCTTTTTCGATCAAAAGGGCAAGGGTGATATCCGAGTGTTTCTCGATTATTACATGAAGCACTACCGCAAGACGCGCGGTGCCGGCCACATCTCGATCCCCAGCGGCAACCACGACATCATGAGGCTCGCCGAGGGTCGCACGATGGAAGAACTCAAGGTCGCCTTCACCTTCCTCATGACCATGCCGGGCGTGCCATATCTTTACAGCGGCGATGAAATCGGCATGCGCTATGTCAGCGGGCTCGTTTCCAAGGAAGGCGGCTACAACCGCACTGGCTCACGCACACCGATGCAGTGGAACTCCGCCAAGAACGCCGGATTCTCGACAGGCAAGGCCAAGGATCTCTACCTACCGATCGATCCCGCCAAGGACCACCCGACCGTCGAAGCGCAGGAAAAAGATTCGGACTCCTTGCTCAACCATGTCCGCCAACTTGCGACACTGCGCCGCGAGCATCCCGCACTCGGCGGCGATGGGGATTTCGAGCCACTCTACGCCGAGAAAAACAAATACCCGTTCATCTATCGCCGCAAACTCGGCGCGGAGACGATCATCGTCACCGTGAATCCTTCCGCCAAACCAGTCACCGTGGACATTCCCCTCAAAGGCCTGCGCTCCCTGCCGACCGAACTGCTCTCGAAGGGCGCCACCAGCAAACGCACCGTGACCGGAGTGAAATTCGAAATGAAGGGCATCTCCCACGGCATCTTTAAAATCTAACCCCTACGAGCTCCATGAAACCTGACGCCAACCAAACTCTCGCCACCTTTTCCGAAGCATCCCGCTCAACTCCCATCGTGAATCACTCCGATGTGTTGATCTGCGGTGGCGGTCCAGCGGGAGTTGCAGCGGCCATCGCCGCCGCCCGAGAAGGGGCAAAGACGACGCTTATCGAGGTGCATGGATGCCTTGGCGGGGTATGGACTGCTGGCGCGCTGACTTGGATTATCGATCACGAAAACAAGGCCGGCGTGATGAAAGAAATCCTCGAGCGCCTTCAATCTGGGGGTTTTCGCGCGCGCCTGGCCGATGGCACATGGACCAATGGCTACGATGTCGAGGGCATGAAAAGCGTGCTCGAGGAGATGTGCATGGAGGCGGGCATCCGCATCCGCCTGCACACGCGGGTCGTCGCTGCCGGGGTCGATGAAACCAAGCGTCTCACCCATGTGATCACCGAGTCCAAATCCGGCCGCGAAGCGTGGTCGGCGGGCATGTTTGTCGATGCCACGGGCGATGGTGACCTCGCCGCAGCCGCCGGATGCGGCTTCGACATGGGGCGCGAGGAGGATGGCCACACCCAGCCGATGAGCCTATTGGCGATTCTTGCCGGACTGGATGCGAACGAAGTGCGCGGCTTCATCTCCGACGAAGGTTTGCCATGGGGCGTGCCCATGGAGGCGCTGCGCCAGGAAATGAACCGTGCCAGTGTGGAGCCATCCTACTCGAAGCCCACGCTCTTTCGCATTCACAACAATCTCTTCACCCTCATGGCCAATCACCAGTATCTGGTGAAAGGAACCAACGCCGATGATCTCAGTCGCGCCACGCTGGAAGCCCGCGCCGAGGTCCGCCGCATTGTGGATGGACTGCGCTCACTCGGCGGTTGCTGGGCGAATCTGCGGCTTGTTTCGACTGGCGCCCAGATCGGTGTGCGCGAGGGTCGCCGCATCCATGGTCGCTACACGGTGACTGCCGACGATCTTCGCAATGGCACCCAACACGAGGACTCGGCGGCCGATGTCACCTTCTGCGTCGACATTCACTCTGTCGACCCGAAGAAGGACAAGGGCCTGCACAACGCAGGCATCAAGACCAAGCCCTACCAGATTCCGCTCCGCGCCCTGATCGCCCGCGATGTTGACTGCCTGCTGCTCGCCGGGCGCTGCATCAGCGGCGATTTCCTCGCCCACGCCAGTTACCGGGTCACTGGCAATGCCGTAGCCACCGGAGAAGCCGCCGGCCGCCACGCGGCCAAGGTGGCGCTCGGCTTCAAGTAGAGGGGGCAACCATCCCGCAATTCGAAACATTCAAATCCACACCATGAAGAACCCACGAAACATCTCGGCCTTTGCTCAATGGATCTGCACCATGAATCCGCGTTGGAATCGTCACCTTTTCGTTTTCAGCACTCTTTTAACATGTGCTTCCATGGTTTTCACCGGCTGCAAGCCATCCGAACCTCAAGCTGTGTCAGCTACCCCGCCGCCTGCCAAACCAGAGCCGTCGCCAGTCTTTTCCTTGAGCGATGAAGTGGTGAAGGAATCGCTGAATGGCGATGCACGAATCCAGGACGGAGCCGTGTTTCTCGACGGGAACGGCGACTATATCGAGAGGCCCTCCGGAAAGGAGTTTTCACTCTCCAAGGGTCTCACCGTGGCGGCCACGATCAAACTCGATTCTATCAAAAATCACATCATCGCCGGCAAAGTGGGTGAATGGCTTTTCGGCTTCAACTCGGATGGTCGCCTCTACTTCAACATCAAGGCTGAAAAAGGCGATTGGGCCTGCGACACCAAGTCGGCGGCGAAGCTCGTGAAGGAGGGAGAGTTGGCTCATGTGGCCGCAATTTACAGGCCGAACACCGATCCGCTTGCTGCCGCCAAGGGACGGGTCGAAATCTACCTCAATGGCATTCAAGTGGGGTCGAAAGAAATGCACTTGGATCCGGAGGAGGGAGGAGAACCCCTGCGCATCGGACGGCTCTGGGGCGACGCTCGACAGGCCAACACTTGGGACATGAAGGGGGAGATCCGCGACCTGCGTCTTTTCAATAGCGCGCTGGACGCATCGGAAATCGTCTCGCTGGCCTGCGAGCAGCCAGGCATCACCGTGGCGCCTTTGATCTTCGAGGTGGTGCCGGATGTGACTGGGGATCGTCTGGGTATCCGAGCCAAGCCCCAACTTTCCAACAAGCCACGAATGGAACTCGAAAAGGCTGTCACAAAGGGCAAGGCGGCGCTCACCGTGACCGTGCAAGCGCCCAAAGAGAGCGGGAGTGCGAAGAAGGAGGCCCGTTTCACTTTTGATCCCAAGACAGCGACCTACTGGATGCCTTACAAATGGTCCGACGGCAGCCACGAGGTGAACCTGAGCCTTGAGGGGGGGAGCAGCGTGCTTACGGCTTCGCGTCCGGTGATCAAACCTCCGACGCCATGGATCGGCAAAGGCAAGGCGCCGACTGAGGTGATGAAGCCTTGGACGCCATTGGCAACCACCGATGGGCGTTCTGTCGAGTGCTGGGGGCGTCGCTATCTCTTTGACGGCCCGTTTCCGAAAAGCATCCTCAATCAAGGCCGCGAAATGCTCCGTGCGCCGATTACACTTGAGGCTCAGGCTGGCAAGCAACAGGCGCGACTCACCGAAACCGATCGCGCCACGGTGGTGGAGACTCCTGTTCGCGCCGAGTTCAAAGGCGATGCCACATTCCCGGGGATCAAAGATCTCAAGGTCTCGTGGACCTCATGGACCGAATACGATGGTGTCACCCACACCATGGTCACGCTCACGCCAACTCGGAAAACCGTGCAACTCGATGCGCTGAGTCTTTCGATTCCGCTGCGTCCGGACATGACGAAATATCTCTTCGGCGCGATGGGCGAGCATCCGCTCAAATTCCAGGCTCACGGAAGCTCAGCGAGCAGGCCCATGCGTCTCGATGGCCAGCGGGTCGAGTTGAAGCGTTTCATGCCTTATCTCTGGCTTAACAACTTGGACGAGGGTTTTGTGTGGTTCGCCGATTCCGATGCCAACTGGGTGAACAGCGGCGATCGCGCACCGATCGTGGTGGATGCCGGAGCCGAGGCAGGCATCACACTGCGCCTCATCGACAAACCCACCACGCTCACCGGACCTGTCACCTACTCGCTGGGATTCCAAGCCACGCCGGTCAAGCCCCTGCGTGAGGATCGTTTCTCGCACCGCTGGGGCGAGACCGCCCACCAACCAGAAGTCAGCGATTACATTTACCTCCCGGGCTATGCGCAACGCGTGGGAATGTGGGTGCCGATGGATGCCCCCAAGCTCAAGAAATTCCTCGATGACCATTTGGCAAAAGGAATTTCCTGCTTTCCCTACGGCTCGATCAACGGCACGGGTGACAACAACCCGGTCTATGATTTTTTCAAGCCGCTTTGGCACGCTCCGGGCGGCTATGTCTTCGGCCCGTTCAACTACTCCCGGAATTTCCCGAGCTACGAGAAAGATGGAAAGCGTGCCAACCCTTATGTCGGCGACGAACTCATCAAGACCCTGGTTACACACAACCTAACACGGGTCAACCCAGGCACTCCCTCGTATGCCGACTACCTCTGCTGGTCCGCGGAGGAACTCCAGCGCCAGGTTGGGCCGACCAGCCTTTACACAGACCTCTCCAGCCATGTCGATCCGGCCTGGACGACGGATCTGAACAAGGTGAACCCGGCGCACCTGCAGGTCGATCAGTTTGGGCGCACAGTCTTTGATTACCGGATTCTTGGCGTGCGTGATCTGGCTCGCCGCCTTGCGGGAATCGTGCGCAAGAACAGCACGCCGGAGAGGTCACTGAGTTGGATGGCACACGATCAGAATCGCTTCTGCCCTGTTTACCACGGTTATGCCGATTGGTGGTATCCGGGTGAGCAATACAACGATATCTGCGCCAAGGTGGGGCCGTTTGCCCTGATCGATGGAACCATTTCGCCCGAGCACTTTCGCGTTGAGTCTGCGGGAGCGCAGGCCTCGGGTGTGCCCAGTGTCTTGATCACCGATTTCTTGCGCTGGTCCTTCAAACGCGATCCCGGCTATTGGGGTGCTACGAACCTGGGCGGGACCGTGACGACTGAACAGAAAAACGAGGCCGCTGATTCGGTCATCGCCCGCTGCGCGGTCGAGGGCGTGGAGTTTATCGCCTCGTGGGAGATGAAGGACCAATCTCCCGAGTGGTGGAAG
>JBIJAV010000088.1:0-25016 GCA_044345595.1 Terrimicrobiaceae bacterium | reverse complement strand
TCAACAACGCCACAGACCGCAGCCTCGTCATCCTGGATGAAATCGGCCGTGGCACATCCACATTCGACGGCCTCTCGATAGCCTGGAGTGTTGCCGAATACCTCCACGACAAAATCAGCTGCCGCGCACTCTTCGCCACCCACTACCACGAACTCACCGACCTCGAGCGCACCCGCAGCGGCGTGCAGAACCTCAATGTCGCCGTCCGCGAGTGGAACGACCAAATCATCTTCCTCCGAAAAATCCTCCCCGGCCGCGCAGACCAAAGCTACGGCATCCAAGTCGCCCGCCTTGCAGGCCTCCCCGATTCGATCATCACCCGAGCCAAGGAAATCCTCGAAAACCTCGAAAAATCCGAACTCAACACCGCCGGCCAACCCACCATAGCCAAAACCACCCGCAAACGCCTCGTCCCCGACCCCAACGCTGCCCAACTTGCACTTTTCTAACCCCTCCGCGCGGCAGCGCGATTCGTATCTTGGGAGGGTTCATCGTCCTCGCATGACCCAAACTTCAGCCGCGAAGCGGCGTCTTCGTAACCCAAGGTAGGGACCGCCAGGCCCTTGGCGTCCCAAACTTCAGCCGCGAAGCGGCGTTTCTGCTGGATGCAATGGCGGCGTTGCCGCGCAAATGGGTCAGCGACGGCGCGCCGACCCTACCTTGGATTCACGGCAGCGCGCTTCGTGACAAACTCATTTGAAGGGATCCGCCTACGCGCTTCGCGGCTACGGCGTGACACTGGGTCCATCGTCCTCGCATGACCCAAATTTCAGCCGCGAAGCGGCGTCTCCACAGCCCCCGAGAAACGCATGCATTTTAAAAATTGAAAGAAAATGAACCCTGACCCCCAGTTTGAATGGCGTGAGGATTTCCCATCTGGATAATAACGATGCTGTAGATGTCATAGCCTACAGACTACGGCATCTCTACTACCTACGGCAGGTGGTGCTCCGCGCAACGCTTGCGGCGCTCATAGAGACGCCGCTACAAGGGACCGCGCGGCAGCGCGCTTCGTGCAAATTGGGAGGGGTCATCGTCCTCGCATGACCCATTTTTCAGCCGCAAAGCGGCGTGAGGATTTCGATGAGGTTGCGATGGCGGCGTTTCTGCGGGCGTTGCTTTGGTCGCTTTCGCGGGGAGGTGTCTGACTGTGACTCCACGCCTTCCGTGCTTGAAATTTGGGTCAAGCCGGAGGTTGACCCTCCAAGGGTTGCCGTTTCGCTTGGCGGAGGAAGGTGAGGCGGGAGAGGAGGCCTTGTCCTTGGCGGGCGAGGCGGAGTTGGTAGATGGTGAAGCCGAGGAGGAGGAGGACGCCGGTGATGTAGGTTTCGGGTTCAGGGACGGCTATGATGAGGGCGCCAGGGCCAGCGAAATCACTGTCGATGAATCCTTTTCCTACGAAGCTGTCGCCGGAATCGCTGTAGAAGCTGATTTTCGCGAGATTATTAGCCGTGAGATTTGTGGAGTCGGAAAAGACCAAATTGCTGGGATTTTGCCAATTGTTGACTTTTGTTCCCCACTCGGTGGTTCCGCTCCAGTTCCAGATGGCCAGTTTGGCATTGGGGGAGGTGCTGGCCCAGGAGAGGCCGCTGAAGCGCAGCGTGCCGGAGAAGCTAGAGAAGTCGATGACGGAGTCGGCGCTGAGGGTGAGGAGACCGACATTTTGGTTGAAATTTCCACTCACAGCGAGTGTGCCGCCACCGAGGTTGATGTTTGCATTGCTGTTCACAGCATTGGCGACTGCGACGAGGAGGGAACCGCCGTTGACATCGATGTTTGTGGTGCCTCCGAGAGCTCCGGCAGCGGCTGCGGTGAGGGTGCCGGTGCCGTTGACCGTGGTGGTGCCGGTGAAGCCGGTGTTGTTGCCGGTGAGGACTTGGGTGCTGGCGCCGTCTTTGACGAGGGCGGAGCTGCTGCCCCCGGTGATGCGGCCGGCGTAGGTGGTGTTGCCGCTCGTGGTGCCAATCGTGATGGTATTGGAACCGAGGGTGACATTCGAGCTGGCGGCGCCGGAGAGCGAGGCGATGGATTGGCTGGCTCCGAGCACAAGCGTGGATCCGGCGCTTCCAATGGGGTCAATCAAGACATCGGAACGACCATTGGCGATCGGGAGGGCGCCTGAGATATTGGCGTTCAGAGTGGCCCCATTTTTGATAGTTGTTGGTCCGTTGTAGGTGTTCGCTGCAGCCAGGGTTACGCTACCGCCGTCGATGATGAGGTCGGAGTTGGCGTTGGAGCCGACAATCGAACCGCTGACCGTGATGCCGCCGTTGCCGCCTTGGAGGGCGAGCGTGGTGCCGTTTTTGCTGAGCGTTCCCGAAAGGGTGAGGAGTCCGGCGCTTTCGTTGCGGATCGTGCCGGTGCTGCCGGTTGTGCCGGTGACGGAGATGGCGCGGTCGAGCGTGGCAGCGGAGCCACCTGTGTAAGTGAGCGAGGTGGCGTTGGCGAGGTTGATGCCGGAGGTGTTGGCGACGGCGGCGACGGTGCTGATGGAGAGGTTGCCGGCGCTGATGGTTGTAAGACCAGTGTAGGAGTTGGTGCCGCCAAGAACGAGCGTGCCGCTGCCTGCTTGGGTGAGATTTCCCGTGCCGCTGATGCTGTTGGCGAAGTTTGTTCCTTGAGTGATTGTTCCGGAGCGGTTAAAGGCCAGCGTGCCGTTGTTCGTAATGCTGCTGCTGATGGAGAGGTTTCCGCTTGTGCCGCCTGCACCGATTTGCAGGGTGCCGGCGTTGATTGTGGTGGTGCCATTATAGGCATTATTTCCTGTGAGAACAAGTGTGCCTGCGCCTGCTTGGGTCATATTGCCAGTTCCAGATATGGCATTGGAAACAGTGAGGCTGTCGGAGCGGTTGAAGACGAGATTGGCGTTGTTGGTGATGGAAGTGGAGGCGGAAAGGCTACCGCTTGTCCCTCCCGCACCGATTTGCAGGGTGCCGGCACTGATTGCAGTTGCGCCAGTGTAAGTATTATTGCCAGCAAATGTAACCACCGCATTCGGTCCCATATTTGCTCCCAAGGTAAGGCCGCTTCCCCCGCTGATCACGCCGGTGACGGTCGTGTTGCTTGCGCCCTCGAAAACTCCATTGTTATTCAATGTGATGTTGCCCCCGATGGTCAATAGATCGGCGTCACTGCGAATCCGGCTGTTGATTGTTCCAACCGTGATATCTCCATTCCAAGTGTTGTTGCCGCTGACATTGCGGAGGTAGCCGGAGGTTCCGCCATTGAAAGCGAGAGCCTCTGCGCCGACTGTAATGTTGCCCTGCAAATTCAGGGATGCGCTTGTCGAAATCGTGGTCCCGCCGACTGTGCTACCGAGGGCGGTGTCGTTGCTGATTGTTAGAGTGCCGGCGTTGATGGTGGTGACGCCGTCGTAACTATTGCTGCCAGTGAGGGTGAGCGTGCTGGAGCCGTTTTTGGTTAGGGCGCCACTACCTGAGATTATGCCTGCGAATGTGCCGGTTGCTGTTTGGTTAACCGTGAGAGCCTGAGAGGCGGCGATGCTTATATCGCCGCCATTTGAGCCTCCACCGCTGAGGGTGCCGATTGTTTCGCTGGCGGCAACATGGAGAATGGCACCAGTGGCGTTGCCAAGCGTAACAACTCCGCTGTCCGAGATCGCCGATCCGCTGGAGATGGTGAGGTTGCCGGCGTTGATGGTGGTGGCTCCGGTATAGGTGTTGGCACCAGAGAGAATCAGCGTGCCATCGCCGTCTTTGGTGAGCGTGCCGGTGCTGGTGGCGATGGCGCTGTTAATGGTTGTGTTGCCAGCACCCCCGATGGTGAGGTTCTGTGTGCCACTGATGCCGCCGGAGAGGGTGAGAAGGTCGGCATCCGAGTTGATGCGTGTGGCTCCGGCGAGGGTGATGGCTCCGCCGTAGGTGTTGTTGCCGGAGATGCTGCGCAGGGCGCCGGTAGTGCTCACACCAGTGCCTGTGAGCGAGAGGGCTTCGGCGCCCACGGTGATGTTGCCTTGGAGTTGCAGGGCGGCTCCGGAGGCGACTGTCGTGCCGCGAGCAGTGGTTCCGAGGGCATTGGCGTGCTGGATGTTTAAAGCACCTGCGCTGATCGTTGTGTTGCCGCTGTAGGTATTGGCGCCAGAGAGCGTCCAGTTGCCGGTGCCGCTCTTGGTAACTCCGGTGGGGTTCGTAACCCCTGGGATGGTGAGGATGGTGGTAAATGCAGTCACATTGCCAGTCGTGGCATTGCTGAGAGTGGCAATATTTCCATTCAGTGCGGTGATGGTCGTGCCATTCGCGATAGTAGCTCCGGTTATCGAAGAACCGACCGATATACCGTCCACCGACGCAAGGGTGAGCTGGAGGCTGCCGCTGGCGGCAGTGGCAGTGGTCATTGTAGTTCCTGAAGCGGAATCGACAATGGCGCCGGCCATTTCCCCCGAGCCGTTTCCACCGAGGACCAGTGTTCTGAAACCAAGGCCTGTGGAGGTCACATTGCTGGTGAATTTCAGCAAGCCGGTGCCGTTTTGATTGATTGTCATGGATCGATTAGGCCCTCCCGACAGGGCGATAGTCTTGTTGGATGTCGCTGCCGAGCCTGTGTAAACAAGTGTTCCTGTTCCTTGAGGTAAGCCTATACTGATCGTGGATCCGGCGCCGGCTGCGCTTGCTTCGCCTGCATTACCGATCGATGATATTGTGACCGTGCCTGCTTCGACTATAAGATTGCCGGCGAATGTATTGGTGCCGGTGAGCGTCAAACTTACAGTAGAGTTACTAGCTCTTATATGGGCACTACCACTCACATTACCACTCACGAGGTGGCTTGCAGCACCTCCAAATGTAACTGTGCCCGAAGTAGTAATGATGCCTCCCGAGAGAGTGAGGAGTCCGGAATTCGAGTTGATTTGGGTGTTGCCTGCGATAGTGATGGGGCCACCGAAGGTATTGTTGCCAGAGATGTTGCGCAGGGCACCTCCAGAGCTCACACCAGTGCCGGTGAGCGAGAGGGCTTCAGCGCCCACCGTGATGTCGCCTTGGAGCTGCAGGGCAGCTCCGGACGCGACTGTCGTGCCGCCAGCGGTCGTTCCGAGCGCATTGTTATTCTGGATGTTTAATGCACCCGCGCTCACTGTCGTGGCTCCGGTGTAGGTGTTACTGCCATTGAGGGTGAGCGTGCCGTTGCCGGTTTTTGTGAGATCGCCTGCCCCGGAGATGACTCCACCGATCGCGATATTGCCCGTGGCGGTGTTTACGATACCTGTGGACGAGGTCAAGAGGGCCAAGTCCATATTGATCAATTGCGTGCTTGCGGAGTTGTTTAGGATGTCGCCCTTCACCGTGAGCGCAGAGCCGTTGCCGGCGGAGCCCGCGTTGGCTGCCAGCGTGTAGGCTCCAGCTGTGGAGTTGAAGGTAATGAAGTTTACCGATGAGAGCGTGCCGCTGGTGATATCGTTGGTGGCCGTGCCACCAGCGCCACTGAAGGTGATGTTTTTATCCGTGGTGGCGTTTGGGCTGAAGCCCGTAGACCAGTTTCCGGCTCCTCCCGACCATATGGCGTCGCCTGTGCTGGCTGTGTAGGTGAGAGCGATCGTGCCGGCGCTTGGGTTGGTGAAATTCCACAATCCCGTGCGGTTGCCGGAGGCGATTCCAAAGTTGGCAAAATCGAGGGCGAAGTTTCCGGAGTCGAACCCGGTTTGGCTGGCGGCGGAGATGATATTCCAGGTGTAGTTGCCGGAATTGCTCCAACCGGTGGGCGTTCCGTCGAGGTAGATGGTGAAGGGGTTGGCGAGGGTATTATTGAACGCCAGGTCGCCGGCGGAGGAAATCTGGTCGTAGTCTGTTCCGGCTACGGAGGAGTTCACATTACCGATGGTGAGGGTGTATCCACTTCCAGCATTGATGGTGAGCGAGCTAGTGGTGAGTGTGCCGACGGCACCGGTGGCGTTACCTGCTCCTATGATACCTCCGCTGTTCACGGTGACTGCTCCGGCGGTTCCTGTTCCAATGAGTGTGCCGCCGCTGTTGATCGTCGTGGCGCTGTTACTGATGTTGCCGGTGAGGGCGATTGTTCCAGCGTTGATGGTCGTAGCACCAGTGTAGGTGTTGTTGCCACTAAGCGTGAGCCGACTGGAACCTGCTTTGACAAGGGAAATGTTACCGGTGATCGCTCCCCCAACACCGCCAAATGTGGTGCTGCTGCTTCCATTCACCGTGAGCGTGGCGGCACTCGCACTGGTAATAACCTGCGAACCGGTGCCACTGGTTGCCAAGCTACTGAAAGTCTGGTTGTTTCCATTGAGATCAAGCCTGCCGGTTGAATTATCTGTTGAACCCATTGTCAGAGCTGCTGTAGGAGAAAAGGCATCGGCTACATCCGTCCTCAATCTTCCACCGTAATAAACTCTGACCGTCCCGACCGTGTTGCCAGCGACGCCAATGCTTGCGTTGGATGTGGCTGATTGGCCGTATACAGTAAGGGTTCCAGCTCCGAGGTTGATGGCGTTGTTGGTGACATTGATGTCGCCCGCACCGGTTAGTTCGAGATTTAGATTTGTGCTAGTAATGCCGCCGGTGAGGTTGAGCGTGCCAGCAGCCGCGCCAATGTAAGAAGCAGCGGACAAGTTTATGGCGCCTGCATAGGTGTTGGTGCCGGAAATGTTTCGAAGCGCGCCGGGGGCGGTGGTGGAATTCCTTCCTGCTCCTGCAATCGTGAGTGCCTCACCACTTACAGTGATGCCGCCTTGGAGTTGCAAGGCAGCACCAGAGGCCACGGTCGTGCCATTGCCGGTTCCGCCGAGTGCGTTGGCATGCTGGATATTCAGGACACCGGCGCTGATGGTGGTATTGCCGGTATAAGTGTTGTTGCCCGAGAGAACGAGCGTGCCGGTGCCTGTCTTTGTAATGCCATATCCGTTGCCGCCATCGCCGATGGCTCCGGAGAAGGTGAGGTTTGAAGAGGCAACCGTAGAACCGATGGCCACATTCAGCGTGCGTGTCGCACCGCTCAAGGTCACGGGGCCAGTGAAGATTAATGATTTTTCAGTGCTAGTGGTGGCGAAGGTTGTGTCGGCAGAAATGGTGACGGCATTGGCGACGGTGCGGTTGACGGTTATGCCCGCACGCAACTGAGCTCCGGCCAAGTTCACCGTGCCCGTGCCAAACGCGCCGCTGGTAGGTGAACCGGCCGAGCCTACTGAATCGACATTGACAGCCACCAAGCCGCTTCCTGCGAGTGTGGTGCCTCCGCTGTAGGTGTTGGCACTACCCAAAACCAAAGTTCCATCACCCGTTTTGCTCAAAGCACCGGATCCGCTGATCAGACCCACCGTCAAGATACCGCTACTCCCAACAACATCGAAAACGCCCGTGCCGCCTTCGGCCATCGTGAAAGTCTTGGTTACAGTTGAAGTAGTGTTACCGGTGTAGCTCAGTATGCCATTTTTGCCGCTGCTGCCGAGGATGACCGAGTTGGTGCTATTGCCTAAAACGCCGGAAGCGCCTGAGTTATTCAGTGTGGCGACGCTGAGTGTTCCTTCGGCAACTGTTAACTGCCCGGTGAAGGTGTTGTTGCCGGAGAGGGTGAGCGTGCCGGTGTTGTTTTTTGTGAGCGCACCGGCGCCGGAGATGACGCCCGAGAGTATCTGGCTATTGCTGCCGTTGTAGATAAATGCGCCTGAGTTGGAAACGTTTCCAGAGTAACTGCCGCCGCCGAGCTGACCATCGACTTGCAGGGTTCCGGCGCTGACTGTCGTGGCGCCTGTGTAGGTGTTGTTCCCAGAGAGCACCTGTGTGCCGGCGCCGGTTTTGATGAGCGTCATTCCTGCCGCGCCATCCGAAATCACTCCAGAGTAGGTATTGCTGGTGCCTGAGCCTGGATTGAGGGTGATGCCCGTTACGCTGCTGTAGCCAGTTGTGATGACTGAGGAAAGGTTGCCGCCGCCAATGAGACCGCCGAAAGTTGGCGCGGTGACGCTGCTTAAGGTGATGACTCCCGCACCGGAAGTATCGATGGTGCTATTCTGCAGCGCGAGGGCGGTTGATAAATTGAGAGTGCCGGCGCTCACCGTTGTGACGCCGTTGTAGGTATTATTGCTGCTGAGCGTGAGTGTTCCCAGGCCGTCTTTGATGATGCCGGCGGTGGTGGCATTTCCGTTGGTGATCGCTACGCCAATCGTGAGATTCGCTCCGCTGCCGGTGGTGATGGTGCGGTCGACACTTCCAACCGTGCTGCTCAACTGGATATTGGTGGTGCCGTTTGTTCCATTATAGCTTCCTATAAATGAGGCGCTGGAGCCGGTTGTCGTGATATTGCCATTCAAGATAAGACGGCTGCCATTCCCAGAAGCAACTGATCCCAGGTTCATACTTAGTGTGCTTCCGTTGAGGGTTAGGCCGCCACTTCCCACGGTAAGCGTGGTGACAGTGGGTTGATTTCCTCCGAGGACAAAGCTGTCTGCGTGGGTAAGGATCTCTGTTCCATTCATCGCGGTAAGGCTCAGGCTATTGAAACTGATACTTGAGCCGGAGAATGCCGCGAAGCGAGAATCGCCACTGCTGCCATCGAAAACACCCGCTCCCGTGACGGTCCAGTTTGATGTTGTTCCAGTGTTGAACTGGCCATCTCTGACGGTAAGGCTGGCTATGGTTTCGTTAATGTTGGCTTGAGGAGTAGCGTTGTCAGCCCAAATCGACCCGTTGAAAACGCTCTGCGTGCCGTTGATGGTGATAGACGCCGTGTTGGCGATTTGCTCGCTCTTCGATGCGCCATAGATGAGCTTCGAGGAACCATTGAGAACGAGATCGCCTCCGACCGCAACGACATTGGTGTCTTTATTCAGCGTGAGGGTGCCGTTGCTTACCGTCGTGGTGCCATTGTAGGTATTGGCAGATGCGCCGGAAAGTGTGAGAGTGTTTGATCCGAGCTTGGTCAGCGCGCGAGCGGCCGTAAGAGCGCTGGATAAGTTGAAATTCCCATTTGTCGTATCGAGGGCGATGCCGGAGGCGGCGTCGATCGTAAAGCCAGTGAGCGTTCCAGTATTAAAAACAGCCACCACATCATTACTGTAATCGATGGAGGCATTTCCCACACCAAGGCCCAAGGTGCCTGCGGCGTCAACGGTCACGGTGCTGCTGGCACTTTTGGCAGCTGTGCGTTGGAAAACCAAGGCTCCGTTGCTAATCGTGGTGGTGCCGGTGTAGGTATTCGCCCCACTGAGCGTGACCGTGCCGGAGGTGGTTTTATTCACGCCGTTGGTTCCAGCGAGGACGGCACTCACGGTGCCGTTTTGCAGGTTGAAGTTTGAGCCATTATTCGTGAGTGTGCCATTCGAGAGTGTGCCGGCGGTGAGACTGCTCAAGGTATTGGTGAGGCTCTTGCCGCCCATGTCGAGCGTGCCTCCGGAGATGCTAACCGCGCTATTACTGAGTGTGCCGTTGCCGGAGAGCAGGAGCGTGCCGCCTGCGACATCGGTCGCGCCGGTGTAGGTGTTGTTGGAGGTGAGAGTGAGCGTGCCGCTACCATTCTTCGTGAGGGCCAGATTGCCGGAGAAGGTGCCGTTGAAAGTGGAACTCGAACTGCTGTTGACAGTGAGCGTGGCGAGCGTGCCGCTGCGGTTGGTGATTAAGTTATTAAAGAAATCATTGGTGGTGGCATTGCCTAGCGCTGAGAGTGTCGTCACAGTCTGGTCGAAGCCATTGAGATCAATACGACCATAGCCGGTTGAGTTGTTAGACCCCAATACGATTCCCATCGGGCTAGCCAAGGCGTTGGCACGGTTAAAGATCAAAAAGTTCGTAGCACTGGAGTGACCGAACACACTGAATGATGTGGCCGAGCCGGTGATGTTTCCACCGATGCGGATGTCGCCCTGGTTGTGAAAGAAGAGGAAGCCATAGGCGGCAGCGGTGGTGAGGTTGATATCGCCATTGAGGGTAAGCGTGCCACTGCTAGACGAAATGCGGGTCGTGGTGTCTGCAATCGTTATAGTGCCAGTAGATGTGTTGTTACCGCTGAGGTTGCGCAGCGCGCCGTTGTAACCATTGAGGCCTTGGCCGGCGAGGGTCATGTTGTTCGACCAAGTGATGTTGTTGCTGACCTCCAACTGGCCACCATAATCACCCACCGTGGCGATACCGCCCTTGAGAACGCTGACCGCGCCAGTGCCGAGGGCATTGTTGGCACTTATGCTTAATCTGGCATTGGAGATCGTGGTGCCACCGCTGTAGGTATTGTTGTTGCTGAGGGTAAGCCCGAGGACGCCGGAGTTTGTGGGCTGGGTCACCAAAAGACTGGAGGCGCCGCCGCCGTTGTCTTTAAGAACGCCAGAAAAGATGAATGAGTTGCTAGCCGGCGTGACGACCAACTCACGAGTGGAACCTATGGTGACGTTGCCGCTGAGGGTGGTGGTGCCAGAACCAGCGTGCAGCAGGCCGTTGGCCGTGATGTCGCCACTCATCGTCCCGCCACCACCGGTGAGGCGCAGGGTGTTGACTGAGGCTCCCGCGCCGAAAGCCGCGCTTGTCCCTGCCACATCGTAGTTGAAGGCGCCGGTGGTGTCCGTGACATTTGCCGCCGTGGCGGCTGCGGTGCCTGTGAGGCCAGCAATGTTGCCACCTGAGATGGTGGCGTATCGCATCGAGCTGCCAGAGCCAAAAGTGGCCCATGGGCCGAGGATGCCATTGGTAAGCGAACTCAGGCCGGTCATGCTGGAGGCCACCGTGCCGGTGGAGAGGACATTCAGGGAGGCGCCCGTGCTGCGAGTGAAGGTGCCTGTATTTAGCGTGAGCGTTTTGCCTGCAGCAATATTCAGAATCTGAACGCCGTTGATGGTCAGGTTGGAACTGATGGTTGCATTGCCTGCGGTCGAGTCAAGGAAGATCCCGTTTGTCACATTCGAAGCCGATCCAGATGTGCCATTCGAGCTGAGGTTGATCGTGCCGCCGGAGAAGGTGATATTGCCATAATCCAATCTAAGTTGCCTCGCTGTTCGCGTGCCGTTGAGCGAGACGGTGTAGGTGCCAGTGGCATCGGTGCCGGCAGAGAAGCGGACCTGGTCAAGAGCCGTGGTGGCGGTGTTGGCTGTGGTATTCAGGCCACTTGCATTCGTGGACCAGAACGCGCTGGTTCCCCATGTGCCAGTAGGTGCAGTGCCGGCGCCGGCGGTAGCGCCATTGCCATCCCAGTAGTATACGGTGGCAGACGCCGTCGGCATCGCGACCAGCACAAAAACCGCCGCAAGCACAAGGCAAGCCACGAAACGGGCGGGCAGAAAAGAAGGAAGTGGAATGGAATTTTTCATACCGGGAGAAATGAAGGGTTGATTGCCGAAACAGGAAAACCGAACGCGCCGCACGGAAAATGCCCGCATCCCCCACCCCGCGCGAAATCCCCCACCCGCCCGCAGAACAAGTCTGGAAGAGCCTCAAAGAGGCGCAGGATACAAAATGGGGAGTAGCAACGCATAGGGGAAAGAGGGGTAATGTATTGGCGGGTAAAGTAAATTAGTGCTCTAAGAGGGCGAGTGTCAATAGGAAGTTTGTAAAGAATTTGAGCAAAAATGAACTCTCACGAAGGCACAAGACACGGAGGAGACAGAAAAAAAAATTGCGGAGTGCAAAATGCGGAATCCGCCTGCGCGCTTCGCGGCTCCGGCGTGACAGGTTGCGGATTTTATCGGCGCGATAGCGCAAAGAGAGGAGCATGACCGTCTCGGTCGTGTAGGCGCAAGACGTGGTTTGGAGGCATCGTCTTCGCTTGAACCATTTTTTGAAAAACATGAATCGACCAAGCTCAATCCAAAATTTCGGTCAGGATAGAATCTGACCCTCCGAGTTGGTTCACGCTCGAGACGAGCATGCTCCCTTTTTTCTCCGTGCCTTGTGGCTCCGTGAGAGGCCCTGATTGCTAAAAAGTTCCTCAATATGTAAATTTTTTCTCTACAAAAAATTTCGGTGGATTTTTATGACATATAGACATATGTTGTAACATATGAAAGCAGTGACTATACATTTGGATGATCCGGTTTACCGCGAGTTCCAAAAAATGGCGCGCAAGACAAAGCGCTCAACCTCTGAGTTGATCCGGGAGGCAATGGAAACTTACCGAAGGACATTTGTAAAAAAACAGGCATCCCTCGCCGAGGCATGTCCTGCCGCCAGCGTGGGGCAGATTTTGACACCTTGGACCGGCCGCGAAGATTTGCTGGAGGATTTTTTCGACAGGCGATGATCGGACTCGACACGACAGTGCTTCTCACGCACGAGATCCAGGAGGCGGCAGGTCACGAAGCCCTCCGCGCGCACATTCGCACGGCAAGCCGATCGGGCAATGTTCCATTCGCCCTTGCCCCGCAGGTGCTGCAGGAATTTGTGCATGTGGCGACAGATCCGCGTCGCTTCAAAGTGCCGCTGACCATGGAACAGGCACTGGAGCGGTCCCGCTTTTGGTGGGAGTCCGCAGAAGTCGTGCAATGCCATCCCGGCGGGCGCGCGTGGGAACAGGCATGGACATGGATGGAAAAATTCCGCCTTGGCCGCAAACGCATTTTGGATACCTACCTCGCCGCCACCTACCACGAGCGAGGCATCAATCGTTTGGCCACCGCGAACACGATGGATTTCGCAGTCTTCGGAGTGTTTGAATTCGAATCATGGGCGCAGTCGGCGTGAGAGCCAGCGGGTGTCCACGGAGAAGACAGAAAAATTGCGGAATGCGAAATGGGAATCCGCCTGCGCGCTTCGCGGCTCCGGCGTGACAGGTTGCGGATTTTATCGGCGCAACTGATTTTGGTAGGGCCGGGGCGTCCTCGACCCGCCGGAAGGTTGTGCAGCCATGTCTCTCAGAACGGCGCGTCCGGAGGCCGGCGCCCTACCCTCTCGCGCGGGAGATTTTTAAAGCGCTTGAGCGAATTCCTCGAGCGTGCTGCTGCGGATTGCGGCGCGGAGCAATGCTTGCAGCTTGGCCGTGTCGGTGATCGACTCGATTTCCTCGCGCAGCCCCTCGGGGACTCGCTGGAAGCGGATTTCCAGCGCTTCGAGGATGTCTTGTTGTTTGGCAGCAACCTGACCGCGGTGCATTCCCTGCTGCATTCCTTCTTCGTGGAGTTGTTCGGCGAGTGTCATGGTGGATTCCTTGAGTTTGGTGGCTTGGATTTCTGTCAACTTATGGCGGAAGGTTTCTTTGTCAATGTCGGCGGCGTTGAGGATGTAGAGCAGGAGCGCACGGAAGAGGTCGTCCGGCAACAACGACAGGCGCGATGTCTCAAAGCACGGCGCGTCCGGAGGCCGACGCCCTACCCTTTCCGCGCGCGGCTTCGCGTGTTGACTCGTTCGCTCCCGCTCATCTCGCCCTATCGGGCTGCCAAAAGGCAATCTCCCGCGCAACTACCCCAAGTTGCTTGGGTCGCGGGAGATTTTAAAGCGCTTGAGCGAATTCCTCGAGCGTGCTGCTGCGAATCGCGGCGCGGAGCAATGCTTGTAGCTTGGCCGTGTCGGCGATCGACTCGATTTCCTCGCGGAGGCCCTCGGGGACTCGATCGAAGCGGATTTCCAGCGCTTCGAGGATGTCTTGTTGTTTGGCAGCAACCTGACCGCGGTGGATTCCCTGCTGCATTCCTTGTTGCATACCCTGCTGCATTCCTTCTTCGTGGAGTTGTTCGGCGAGTGTCATGGCGGATTCCTTGAGTTTGGTGGCTTGGATTTCGGTCAACTTATGGCGGAAGGTTTCTTTGTCAATGTCGGCGGCGTTGAGGATGTAGAGCAGTAGCGCCCGGAAGAGGTCGTCTGGTAACAACGACAGGCGCGCCTCGTCCCAGACTTCCGGCCCGAGCAGGAGCCGAAGCTGACTGGCTTTGAGTGTGCGAAGGACCATGATGCCAGCATTCGTGCCTTGGATTTGATCGAAGGGCATTTCCGCAAGCTGGATGAGGCGGAAGGCGAAGTCGGGGATGAAGTCGCGAAAGCCCTCAGGGTTTTCGGCGGGCAGGTCGAGGAGGCTGGCGAATTGTGTGGGGATTTCCCATACCGTGGCGTTCTGCGCGAGCACGACGGGCAGAATGATTGGCAATTTCAGCGCGCCGGGATTCTTGGCGAGAAACTCGCGCCAGATCTCGAGCATGTAGCGAAGCAGGCGCAGCGCGATCCATGGGTCTTTGTTGTGCTGATGCTCGAAGAGGATGTAGAAGAACGCTGTGCAGCCATCAATCGGCGCGCTGAAGAGGAGGTCGCTCTCGGCTTTTGACATACCGGAGTCAACAAAACTGCCCGGCAGGTGCTTGAGCTTCGACCACTCGACACGAGATGCCACAGCAGGTGGCAGATGCTGCCGCAGGAAGGCTGCGGCGTTGGCCGGGATGCGGAAACCGGCCTGGAAGAGCTTATCGTGAGGTTGGTGGATCGTGGCCTTGCGAGACGGCATGGCGAGAGCTTTGGAAACCACGCGCACAGGGTCAACGGGAGGAATGTGACGATTTTGTAAAAATGCGGAGGGGGCAGGCAAAGAGGCTCTCACAGAGGCACTGAGACACGGAGGAGGGTTGGCAATCATGGACAGCAAAATCATTTTTTGGGGGGGGATCCGCCTACGCGCTTCGCGGCTACGGCGTGACACTGGGTTCATCGTCCTCATATGACCCATTTTTCAGCCGCCCTCCGGCTCGTAGACCTACGGCTCGGAGAGCAGCGGCGTCCGAGGGGAGCATGACCGTCTCGGGCGTGCAGGCGGCAGGCGTGATGGGAGCGAGACGGCGTGGTGGCGGAGCGGTGCAGTCTTGGGTCAAGCCAACCGAAGCCCCGGGCGCGGCGGAGGAAGCACATCGCAGATGGCCCGAAGGGCGCAGCGAGCAGGGGCGCGAGCAATGCAAAGGTTGCTCCAAGGGTTTGCGCGCTGCCGCGCGGAGCTTAGAGATCTGCCGCGAAGGATTCGAGGTCGGCGCTGGTGATGGCGGTGCGATGCAGCTGCGTGAGTTTTTTGGTGTCGATGATCGACTCAATTTCCTCACGCAGGCCCTCGGGGACTCGCTGGAAGCGGATTTCTAACGCTTCGAGGATGTCTTGTTGCTTCGAGAAAATCAGACCTTCTTGACGACCTTCTTGACGACCTTCTTGACGACCTTCTTGACGACCTTCTTGACGGCCCTGTTGACGACCTTTGCGGATGCCTTCTTGGCGGTATTGTTCGGCGAGTGACATGGCGTTTTTACTGAGTTTCGGGTTGCGTAGTGTTTTTAGTCTCCTGCGGAAGGCGGGTTTGTCAAGGTCTCGGTCCAGGATGTAGCGCATCAGCATCTCGAAGGAGGAAGGTGGCAACTGGATCAGCAACGATTCGTCCCAGACCGTGTCGTCCAGCAGGGCTTGGAGCTTTTCGGCTTTCAGGGCCCGCAGGGTGAGGATGCCCATCGGTGTGCCGAGGATTTTCTCGAAGGGCATCCGGAACAACTCCACGAGCTGGAATTCGAAGTCCGGGATGTGTTTTTTGATCTCCTCCCCTGCTCCTTCGGGAATGTCGATAAGATCAGCGAAGCGGGTGGAGCTTTTCCACGGTTTGTTGTCCTGCGCAAGGACGAGAGGGAGGATGAGCGGGAGTTTCGTGGCGCCGGGATTGTTGCGGAGATAGTCGTTCCAAATGCGGACCATGTAGGTCAGCAGGCGAAGGCCAATGAGCGGGTCTTCCTGGTTTTGATGCTCAAAGAGGATGTAGAGAAAGGCGGGCTGGCCGTCGATTTTCGCTGTGAAGAGGAGGTCGCTCGAGGTGGCGGCGAATTCGGGGTCGATGAAACTGCCGCTCACAAGGGTCAGCGAGTTCCAGTCGATGCGGCGGGCGAGTTTGTGCGGGATATTGGCTTTCAGAAAGGCGCGAGCGTTGTCGGAGTCCGAGAAGGTTGATTTGACGAGCTTGTCGTGGGGTTGGTGGATCGTGGCCTTGCGAGAGGGCATGGCGGCAGGATTCGGTAAAGAGAGGAATGGAATCAACGGGAGGAATGTGACGATTTTGTAAAAATGCGGAGGGGGCAGGCAAAGAGGCTCTTACAGAGGCACTGAGACACGGAGGAGGGTTGGCAATCATGGACAGCAAAATCATTTTTTGGGGGGGATCCGCCTACGCGCTTCGCGGCTACGGCGTGACACTGGGTTCATCGTCCTCGCATGACCCATTTTTCAGCCGCCCTCCGGCTCGTAGAGCCTACGGGTCGGAGAGCAGCGGCGTGAGGATGTCGATGAGGTGGCGGCGCGCGGCGTGATGGGAACGCGCAAGCTGGCTTGCTGCGATGGATGATGTGACGGATTTGCCAGCCCGAGCATTGGTCACCCCTATTCGCCGTCCTGTTCATTTTATTAATTCTGTCCAAACCATTACCCCGGCGCGTCCGGAGGCCAGCGCCCTACCCTTCCCGCGCGGCAGCGAGTGCTGCAAAATTTTATTGCACTGCAAAGATGCAGGAGGAAAATAGTGATTCGTTTGAAAAAGAAGACCACCAGCATTTCGATTGGGCAATTATCCCGGGAATTGAAGCTCTCTGCCTCCACGGTATCCCGCGCGTTGCGGGACCATCCGGCAATTTCGAGTGATACGGTGGAGCGCGTCAAGAAGGCGGCGGAGTTACATGGATACAAGCCCAAGGCGTCGCTGAACCGCTTTTTCAAGGCCTTGCGTGGCGAGGTGAGTGGCGTGGTCTTTCTTGTGGACAACGCGGTCCAGGAAAGACTCTCCGAGCGTGATCCGTTCTATTCCCAAATCCTCTGGTCGGTGGAGCGCGCCCTGCAAAAAACCGGGACGCACATGATTCTCTCAAATGCCCACTCCAACCTGACTTCCAGCGGTTCCCTCTACGCGATTGAGGAAGGCATGGCCCATGGCGTCATTATTGAATCCCACGACGCGGCGATGATCGCCAAACTGGCGCAGCACACCTCCGTGGTGGTGCTGAACTCGGATCCCCGTGCTCTGAGTGTGGATTCCGTCATTCCGGATATCGAACGCGCGGCAAGATCCCAGATGGATTGTCTGGTGGAACTGGGGCACCGGCGCATTGCCAATTTCCGCCTGAAACCGCCCTCTGGCACACCTTTTTTCCACTGGCAAGACCGGGCGTTCTGGCGCGAGTATGCGGACTACGCGCAGGAACTCGGCCTAGAAATTCCACAATCATGGATGGAGCCGATCGCCTTCAAATACGAAAATGAAATCGAAGCGGTTGGAGCGTTTTTGGACCGGATTCTGACAGGCGATCGCGCCACGGCGATTCTGACCTATGATGTCTATGCGGGCGAATTGATCCGACAACTCGCCAATCGTGGTCTGTCCGTGCCGGGCGACATCTCGATCATGGGATTTGATGACGACAATCACGGCCGGTTCTGTCCGATACCGCTTGCGACGTTTCGTCAGGATTTCGACGCCATGGCGACCGAAGCGGTCCGACTGGTGCGGGAACGGGCTCAAGACCCCTCGCGCGCGCCGCTGATGGTCAAGGTCGAGGGAAAAGTGATCGTCCGCGAGTCGGTGGGAGTGGTGAGGAAGTTTTAAGTTTTTAAGAATTAAGTTTTAAGAGGCGGAGCGGCGACCGCCCTACGATGCGCACTGGCGCGCAACCCCCTTTAGGTTAGACCCTTGCATTGCTCTCGCCCTGCTCGCCGCGCCCTCTGGGCCATCTGCGATGTGCTTCCTCAGCCCCGCCAGGGGCCTCGGTTGGCTTGACCCAAGACTGAACGGCTCCGCCACCACATTGCCACGCTCCCAACACCCCGTGCGCTGCAGCGAGCTGGTTCGGTCGGCGCGCTCTCTGAGGCGTAGGCTAAGAAAAGCAGGCCGCTGCTGGCCCATTTGCGCGGCAAAGCCGCCATTCCATTTAAGCACAGACGCCGCTTTGCGGCTGAAGTTTGGGTCAAGCCGGAGGTTGACCCTCCAAAATTACGATGCGCACGGCCCGTGCAAAAATGATTTTGCCGCACCACACCGAATCGAATTTTTAATTTTCGCAATTGCAATGCAACAATGCATGGCAGAGGATCGGCGCTCTTGAAACTTGCGACCCCATTATTTCAATCAGGCATATTTCTTATGAACAAAAACCTCCTCGTCACCTCACTCCTGGCCCTCGGGCTATCGGCTACAACCGCTCTGGCCAAGCCGCCGCGTTATCCGGTGCAACCTGTCGAAGCCGCGCCGGTCATCGATGGCAAGCTGGATGATGCCTGCTGGAGTTACCTGCCGTCGGCCGGGCCGTTTGTGGATAAGAATTCCAAGGTGGCCACGCAACAGACGGCGCTGCGTTTCGGCTACGACAAGCAGAATCTCTACATCGCCGCGCGGCTTGAGGAGCCGGAGATGGACAAGGTGAAGGCCAATGTCACCGAAAAGGACAACGGCGTGTGGAGAGATGATGTGCTGGAAATTTTCCTCGGAACCAAAGGCAAGGTGAGCCCTTTCATGGTTTTTCGGATCAACTCGCTGGGAACTCTCGAGGAGACCTCGATGGATGCGGATGCGAAGGGATTCCATGTGCCCTGGGAAGGCAAGGCGACGCGGGAAAAAGATGCCTGGATCGTGGAGATGGCGATTCCGTTTTCCTCCCTCAACTCCGAACCACCGGCGGCGGGGGCCGTCTGGCGGGGAAATGTGGGACGCAACCGCACCCATGCGAAGAAGATTTCGAGTTGGTCGCGCACGCCGAGCCAGTTTGCGGATACGGATTCGTTTGGTGAACTTTTCTTCACCGACCGCGTTATTTTCAACGATATCAAAATCTCCACGGAAGAGCTCGAGGGCGGCGTGAACATGCGCGTGGAGGCCAGCGGCCCGGAGGCCAAATACCGCACACGGCTTTTTGCGACGGTGGATGGCAAGGCCCAGTCGGCACAGAAGGAATTGTATAGCGCCGTCGGTGTCGTCCCGGACCAAATGAAAGGCCCCAACCACAAGTTTGTGCGGCCTGAGGCGAAGTTGATCATCCTGCAGCCCGAGTTGCTCGAGTTTGACAAGCCGGGAACAATTTTCTTCCGGGGCGAGGCCATCCTTGCCAAGGAGACGGATCCCGCCGTGGCCAAACTCGCCGAACTCACCACGATGCTGAAGGATTTCCCCGCATCTCAAGCTCCCGCCGCGTTCCACGACTTGGCACCGACTTGGGAATCACGCCTGGCGGAGCAGAAGCAGAAGCCGGAGATCGAAAAAATCGCCACCCTGCTGCAAGAGGTGAAATGCGCCAAATGGATGGGCCAACTTCCGGCGGACTCGCTGCAGCAACCGGTGAGCAGCCTGCCGCTCCTACAGCGCGTGACGAAATGGTTTTCCGGCGAAAAGCATGGCGGAATGAAATCCGTGCTCACCTTCCCGGTCACCTCCTTCGTCGATGTGGATTACAAATTCCTGCCTGACCCCTCCGCCATTGGCGCTCCAGTGAAAATCCAAGCCATGCGCGACGAATACGAGTCCGGCTGCCTGAATGTTTTTGCGCTGGATGGCAATTGCACCGTCCTCCCCACGGTAGGCGACCTCAAGGGCCCGGGCGGCGCCACTTTGCCCGCATCGGCCTTTGATGTGCGCGTTCTCAAGGGATGGTATCAGGCTGGCAAGGGCGGCTTCCAAGACCCCAGCGGCATAGGCGTTTGGGCCAACGAACTCCTGCTCAAAGACGACTCGATGATCAGCACCGACCATGCGGCGGGGCGCAACACCATCCACCGCATCAATGACACCGCCGACCTTCAATCGGTGAAGATCGAACAATTCGAGTCCCGCCAATTTTGGCTCACGGTGAAGGTGCCGAAGGACCAAGCCCCGGGCCTCTACGAGGGAACGGTGCGCATCGCCTCCAACGGTGCGGAGGTCGCCACGGTTCCGCTGCAAGTGCAGGTGCTCCCGTTGACGATGGAGAGGGGCAAGTTCACCTTCACCTTTTACTACTACGGCCTGCTCGGAAAAGGCATGGTGGGCGGGGTCACTAAAGACCCAGCTGTCATCGAGAAGACGGACCGAAGGTATGAAGCCGATCTGAAGTTGATGTCGGAATACGGCTTGACCAGCGTGTTTGTCCAAGACGGCGCCGAGCACACGCAATCCGCCGACGGGATGGTTACGGAATATGACTTCTCAAACATCCGAAAGGCCTTGGAGCTTCGGAAAAAATACGGCCTCACCGGACGCACCGTGCTTGCCGGGGGCAGTTGGCACACCAAGCCGATCGACACGCTCCAACGCCGCACCTACGAAGAATTGACCGCATCGCCCGTCTTCCAGCACAATTGGACACTCTTCGGCAAAGGCTACACCCAGATTGCCAACGAATTGGGCTTCGAGCACGCGTATGTCTACGGACTTGATGAGCCGGGCTATGATCCCACCGGCAAGAAAATGAAAATCCAAAAGCTCATCTGCGAGTGGGCGACTCAGGCGAACTTTCAGATTTGTTCGGCCATCACGCTGCCTGCGGCGGAAACGATCAAGGACATCCTGGCCGTAGCGAATCTCGACGCTGCTAGCGCAGTGATCGGCGCCCAGCGCCGCAAGATTCCGCTCCCGGGAGAGGCATGGCTCTATACCCACCCCGAGGAACATCCGACCTATGATCGCCTCTTCGCTGGCCTCTTCGTTTGGTATGGCGGCTACACGGGGGCAGCGTCATGGATTTATCAACTCGTTCACAAAAGCGAAGGCTGGGATGATTGGGGTCAGAACCCGCAAGGCTACCGCAAGCAGAGTTATGCCTACCCGGGCGAAACAGCGCCTGTGCCGACCCGCCAATTGGCAGGGGTCCGCGAAGGCGCCGATGATGTGAAGTATCTCGAGATGCTGGAAAACCGCGTCAAGGCCTTGGCAGAAAAACAAGGGCAACTGGATGAAGCCACACGCACGGCTTGGCAGACGGCCAACAAGCTGATCAACGAGGCGCCGAAACAATTCCACGGAACCGGCGCCAGCCTCCACGAAAAAGTGGATGGCCAAATGCTCGCCGACTTCAGGGCGCAGGTGGCCGACCTCTTGGTCAAACTCGACGCCGCTGTGCAGAAAGGAAAATGAGCGAGAAACCCGCTAAGAACACCGGAGGCGCCGACCAGTTCGCCCTCATTGCCGCCTCGAAGCCCACCGACCGCACAGCCGGTCTGGTGGTGCCTGAGCCACCCGTATTGCCGCCGACCTCCCTGCCGGTGGAGGCTGCCGAGGGAAGGGATTTTTTCACTCCCCTCCCCTTGCGCGACACGCCGGAGGCGGTGCGGGCCGACTTGGATGCGTTGAAGAAAACCTTCGCTCCCTTCATGCAGCGGCTGGCTCCAGCCCTGCCGATGAAGCGCACAACCGTGCCGCTCGAGAGCTTTTCTTGGCGAATTGGGACGGATGCGGACGCGGCGGATTTTTCCAGAGTGCTGGGCGGTCAGGGCTCGTGGGAAACGGTGACGATCCCGCATTATGGCGGTCCGCTGGGCCGTGCGGTGACCTACTACCGGCGGGAGTTTGAGTTGTCGGCGGACTTTGCCGCTCCGGGCGCCGTGTTTCTGTGCTTCAAAGGCGTGGACTACAAGGCCCATGTCTTCCTGAACGGCAACTACCATGGCTCGCATGAAGGGTTCTTCGCGCCGTTTGAATTCGAGATCACCAAGTCGCTGCGCCCTGGCGTCAACACGCTGGTCGTAAAGGTCGAAAACGACGCGATCCAGTTGAGCAACATCAGCTGGACCGATACCGCCGAGCAGGGTGACAAAATTTACGCCTGCACAGGTCCGGGCTATGATGATCCGGTGCACGGATGGCACCACTGCCCGCCGGGAATGGGAATCTACCAAGCCGTGCGGATCGAAGCGCGCGCGCCGCAGCATTTCTACGATCTCTTCATCCGTCCCCGCCGCGAGGAGGGATTGCTTGATCTCACCTTCGAGGTCTGGAACTGCACGACCGGCAACGAACCGGTGGCGATTTCCTTTTCGATCTTCGGCCGCAATTTCGAGGCCACAGTCTGCAAGGATCAGAAACTCGAAGGCATCAACCCTGCCGGACCGGGAGTCAATTTCTACCGCGTCACGGTGAAGGCCGAGGGTCTGCGCGACTGGGAACTCGACACCCCGTGGCTCTACGAACTGCACGCGGTGTTGCGCGATGACGAAGGCAAGTTGCTCGACGCGGCCTCGCGCCATTTCGGCATGCGCTCCTTCCGCATCGACGAAGAGTCCACGCCCAAGGGCCGCCTCTATCTCAACGGTCGCGAAATCCGCCTGCGCGGAGCCAACACCATGGGCCACGAGCAGCAATGCGTGATGCGCGGCGACTTCGATCAACTCGTCGAGGACCTCCTGCTGGCGAAGGTCTGCAACATGAATTTCCTGCGCCTCACCCAACGCCCGGTGCAGTCGGAAGTTTACGACTACGCCGACATGCTGGGGCTCATGCTGCAAAGCGACCTGCCATTCTTCGGCGTGGTGCGGCGCAATACGGTCTGCGAGGCCATTCGCCAAGCGGCGGAAATGGAGCGCCTCGTGCGCAACAGCCCGGCCAGCATCATGGTGACCTACATCAACGAGCCCTTCCAAAACGCGCATGGCAAGCCCGAGCGGCACCTGCAGCGCTTTGAAATGGAATCGTTCTTCGAGTGCGCCGACCGCGTGATCCGTTTGGAAAATCCCGACCGGGTCATCAAGCATGTCGATGGCGATTACGATCCGCCCTGCGCATCGTTGCCAGACAACCACTGCTACAACATCTGGTATAACGGCCACGGCCTCGACCTCGGCAGGCTGCACAAGGGCTATTGGCTCGAGGTGAAACCCGGCTGGATGTATGCCTGCGGCGAATTCGGTGCCGAGGGCCTCGAAGACGAATCGCTCATGCGGAAGTCCTATCCCCGCGAGTGGCTACCGTGGACTCCGGAGGAGGAAAAGACCTGGAGCCCGACTTCGATCGTGAGAGCCCAGAGCGGGCGCTTCCATTACATGTGGTTTGAAACCGCAAAATCGGTCGGCGAATGGATCGCCACCAGCCAGGCGCATCAGGCCTGGGGCGTGCGCCTGATGACAGAGGCCTTCCGCCGCGACAATCACATCAACAGCTTTGCCGTGCATCTTTTCATCGATGCCTTCCCCTCGGGATGGATGAAGACGATCATGGACTGCGAGCGTCGGCCGAAACTCGCCTTCTACGCCTACCGCGACGCCTGCGCACCGCTGATGATCAGCCTGCGCTGTGACCGTGACCGCTTTTTTGCAGGCGAGACGATGCCGATCGAAATCTGGGTCTGCAACGACTCGCACGAAGTTCCCGAAGGCGCACGCCTGGCTTGGCGCGTGCGTCAAGGTGAGCAGATTCTCGAGGGAGGGTCGGCCCCTGCGGTCATCGTGCCGATGGAATCAAGCTTCCAAGGCATTGCGGCATTCCATGCGCCGAAGCAAACCGGCGCTGTGGTGGTCGAGGCCGCTTTGATCGATCGCGACGGACGCACGATCCAGAGCACGCAGCAAACCTTCAAGATACATCCACAAGTGCCCGCCCTGCCGCCGCTGGAAACGGTCGTCATCGGCCAACCGACGGGCAAGGCCGACCGACTCGCGCAGGCCCTGAACCTTCGGGTCGCGAAGATCGATCAATTGGCAACGGCTTCCGTCATCCTCATCGATGATCTGGCTCTCTACGCCGCCCACAAAGCGGAAATCGCCGCTGCGGTGCGCAACGGCGCGCGCTGTGTATTTCTGGGAGTCGAAGAGGGAAAACATCGCCTCGCCGGAGAGGAAATCGAATTTTCCAATTGCGGCATGTTTTCCGTGCATTTTGCCAACCGCGACACTGGTCATACACTGGTCGAGGGACTGGAGCCGAACAGCGTCAAATTCTGGTTCGACGAAGACCTCGGCTATGTCTCGCCCTTCCTGCACACAACCTTCAAAGCCGAAGGCTGGGAGTCAGCAATCCTCTCCGGAAATGGCGCCTGGGCGACCCCGTGGGGCCCCGTGCACGCGCTTGCCACGAAACAAGAAGGAAAAGGCTGTTGGATCATCTGTCAGCTTGATCTTCACAACCGCACCAAGATCAACCCCGTGGCGAAGCTTTTGGCCAACCGGATGCTTGAGCCTCATCCAACGAGACAAATGGGAAGCCCCGCATAGGATAACATTTCGCCACTGAAGAATAACAACCGCGCAGGCAGTAGTTGAGCTCGCCCTTGTGCGTGGGGATCAGATCCTCTCCCTTGCGGGCGATCTCCTTGCGCAGGGCGTCATTGAGTTTGTGCAATCCCGAGTGGATGACCTTCACCTCGGGATGTTTGGCCGCCCATTCGCGGATCTCGAGCAAGTGACGCCGCGAAGGCCCACCGCCATGGTTGCCAAGACCATAAAAACACGGGATGTTTTCCAGCCTGCTCTCGGCGTGGACTTTCACCACATCGTCCAGTAGTTCGAGCATGTTGTAGCGTTCGTTTTGATACGCAACCGTCGGCACGCGCTGTGCCAGAATCCGCGCACCGCCATCACCGACCCACCAGAACGCATGCTCGGCGAGAGTGACGACCTTGTAGCTTGGCCGGCTGAAGGCGAAGAAGTTGATGCCGCTTGCTGCGAGGATTTCCGGCAGACCTGCCGTGTGACCAAAGGAGTCTGCCTGCCAACCGGCGGTGACCGCCTTGCCGAAGCGCGATTTGAAATAGCGCTGACCGTGGGCATACTGACGCACGAGTGTCTCGGCACCGGGGAGGTTGGTATCGGGTTGAATGTAAGTGCCGCCCACGACATCCCAGCGCCCGGCTTTGACCATCTTTTTGATGCGGGCAAAGCTGGCCGGGTCGTATTTCTCAACATGCTGATAGATCGCCGACTCGCCGCGATCGTGAGCACTCGGGGCTCTCGATAAATCCGCTCAGGTTTTTTTCTGCCCGTAAGTCGCGGCCAATATCGAAGCAGTAAACAGCCGCAAGGCACTTGCTCTGAGCTAGCTGGCTGAGACGGGCAATGGACGGATTTGACATCCCCTCTGGTTTGCTTGAAGCATGTGGCCAATGCCGCAAGTGAAGCCAAAGATGCAGGGAAACGGGGTCACCGCTCTCCGGGAAAGTCTGATCGAGATCAGCCGCAACAACCGAT
>JBIJAV010000062.1:0-7957 GCA_044345595.1 Terrimicrobiaceae bacterium | reverse complement strand
ATGCCCCGCTTGCAGGTTCAGCCTCGCGGCCTCTTCCCGGACATCTCTTTCGGTCGTGAACCGTCTAATTCGACCGGTGGGACTTTCACCCACGTGGCTGCCGGCTTCCCCGGCGCACGCCCGAATCCAGCAGCCTTTACCAAAAGGTGGAAGCATTCCCGAGTATTGCTGACCTCTCGATCGATAAAGACCGCACCACGCTGGTCATCCTGACACCGGCACCCACCGGTTCGCTGCCACAGGATGCTTATGAGTTTTGGAATAGGCAGCGCTACAAGAACAGGGTGGTTTTTTTGACTGGCCTCAAGGGCGGATTCGCTGACACCACAGAGCATACGCGAAAAATGATCGCCACCCAAGAGGGGCTTGATCGCAGGGACCTCGGAGCCACCGAGCGGCGCATGCTGGAAGAGCAGATGGAGCGTGCCATGTCGGCCTTCCGGAGTGCGATGATCAGCTGTTTCGACACGGTCTTCCTTCCCATCGAGGACACCCGGTTCGAGCGCATCTCCTTTCGGATGGAATATCGCGACGACAGCTACAAGGGAGCGCGTGAGGTTACGCAGGTCGCCGAAAGTGCCGGCAAATTCCTGCCTTGGAACGAGGCCAATATCTCCTCCAGTCGCGAGTATGCGGAGGCAACGCTATTCGACAACCGCGTGATGCGCTGGAGCGATGTGAAGGAAAATGCCGCCACGCATCCGGCTTGGGCCATGACGACCGCAACTTGGCTCGACGAGTTGAAACTCGCCTGCGTATCCAGCGATTGGTGGCGCGAGGTGGGAGCCGATCAGATCGAGCACGGTCCGTTCGAGCGCAAGACCTCGTTGTCCCTCATTCCCATTGGCCAGCAGGATGGAAAAGCCAAAATCTCTCTGCGTCCCACGCCTCAGGATGCCGTGGTGCGCTGGTGTGCGGGCTCTATCTTCGATTCCTCGAAGGCCCAGCCTGTCCACGACATCACCTCGTTTGAGACCACAGAGTTGAAATGCGTCTTCCGCTGCGAAGACCCTGAGGGTCAATGGACCACAGGGGACGATGTCGTCTGGAAGGCCAAACCCGAGTTGAAGCGCGGCTCGAGTCTCCGCCCGCTGGAGTTTCATTCCACGCACGGTGCGGAAATTTTCTACACCACGGACGGCACGCGGCCCGAGGCTGGAAAGTCGGCGAAATACATCGAGCCGGTCTCGCCGCCAGAGGGGGCATCCGTCGTTCAAGCTATCGCCGTGGTGGAGGGCATTCCCTCCGAGTTGCTGACGGTAAGAGTCTCCACCGAAGGTCAACCCCGCCGCCAAGGTAAGGTGCGCTACCGCCCAGCGAATTTGAATGTGAAAGGAGCGGCCCAGATTGCCGCATCGATCCACAATCTTGCGGCCGCCGGCGCATCCATCGAAGCCGCCACCATCCGCCTCGCGCTCCAAGGCAGTGGGGCATTGGAGGTCCAGTTGCAGGACGCCTCGTTTGCACCGCCCGAATTCAAGTCGCATGTCGACGCCGTGGTGGCTTCCCTGCCGAAGGCGGGCGACAAGGGCGACGAGCGCTTGTTCGAGATTTTCCGTCTTTTCTTCCCGAGCGTGGAGGCGTTCGACAGCTGGAGGAAGGCTCAGGAGGTGCGCGGATTCCGCGAAGATCAGGTCGAGTATGTCGAGTAAACTCCGCTTCGAGGGGTTCGCCTACAGCCCCGAAATTCGCCGACACCACATCTTCGTGGATGTTCCCTCGCGTCTCGAGGACGATGTGGTTTTTGTCGAGGATGTCTCGGACAAGGAATCTCCTCGAGAGAAAGCCCGTCTGCCATTGCGTTTTTTCGAGACCGTCCAGACACCTGTTTCCGCCCATTTCAACCAGCGCATCTCGGACAACGAGGAACTCAAAAACTGTCCGCGCGCACGGTTCGTTCGGGGCAAACGCATCGCGCTCGATCTGCTTCTGGGTCGGGAACTCCTCGTCCTTGCTTGGGCGATCGAGCCATGGGAGCGCCCGACCGAGAAGGACCCCGTATTCCTTCACATTCCACGAGCCTTGGAATCTTGGCTGGGCATGCCTCCGGAGGAACGATGGACGCTTTATCGCCTAACAAACGCCAAAGCGGGTTACCTCTCCGATTCCGGCAAAGGCTGGCGTCGCTCGCTTCGCTATGGGCTCTGCGGCGAGGTCGGCGGCGCATCGACCTCAGCCACACCGCGTAAAAAAAAAGCCCTGACGCCCAGCCCGGCCTCTTCCCGCCAGAGCCACCCGCGCAGTCAGAGCTTTTCTGAGGCTGCTACCTGAAGCCCGCCCCCCTTTTTCACATGACATCCTTCATCGAAACCCAATTCCCGATCGCCCAGCTTTCCGCCGAATGCTTCAAAGAGCGCAAAGCGGGAGCCAGTCAGACACTCACCGGCCTCGGCAAATGGTGGGGCCGCAAGCCGCTCATCCTTGTTCGTGCGACATTGCTGGGCCTTCTCATGCCAGCCTCGGGCGATCTCTCGCGGGACCGCCGGATTTTCCTCAAAATCCTCACCATGGACGATGATGGCGTCTGGCAACGGTGCAAGGGAGACATTCCCGTGGCCGAGTGGAAAAATGCCGCCCCGCCGGATTTGCGGGAAAAATACTTCGGCAAGAAAGGATTCAAGTCAGGGCTTTCGAAGGAGGAAAGAAACGAGGTCTTGGATGAGATTTGGGAGGCTCTTGAAGCCAGAGAGCAAGACGCCCTTGATGCCAAGCGCAGTCGCGATTTTTCCCGCACCGAATTCGACCGTCTGCCCTACGCCCAGCGCCTTCGCTCCTGCGAGCGCCCAGAGAATATCGAGGGCCCGACGAGCGCCGCATGGGCCGAGATCAATGCCCACCTCGGCACCCGCGCATCCAATCTTCAGGAACTTTTCGCCGAACTCTCGACCAAGCGCTTCGGCGAACGCGCGAAGGTGGGAGATTGTTTCTGCGGTGGCGGATCGATTCCGTTTGAGGCCGCCCGGCTTGGCCTCGATGCCTATGCCTCAGACCTCAACCCCATAGCCTGCCTGCTCACATGGGGCGCACTGAATATCGTGGGCGGCGGTCCCGAGAAAGCGGCCGAGGTGCGGGCGGAGCAAGAGCGCGTTTACCAAGCTGTCGCCGATCAAATCGAGGAGTGGGCCATCGAACGCAGCGAGGAGGGATGGCGCGCGGAGTATTATCTCCACTGCGTGGAAGTCAAAATGCCCGATGGATGGCGCGTGCCGCTCGCGCCGACCTGGGTCATCGGCAAAAAAACGAATACCATTGCCATCCTCGTTCCCGACCACAAAAACAAACGCTTCGACTTCCGCGTCAAAATGGACGCCACCACCGAGGAAATGGCCCAAGCCACCAAGGGCACGATCTCGGATAGTGTTGTGACGAATCCTGCTACGGGACATTCCGTCAAACTCTCGGTCATCCGCGGTGACCGCAAGGAGGTCATTGGCCACAATGCCAAAGGTAAACCGATCAAGGAAAACCGAACCAACCTCCGCCTCTGGGAGAGCACCGAGTGGAAGCCGCGCCCGGAGGATTTTTACCAAGAACGCCTCTATGCCATTCGCTGGAGAAACAAGGCCGGAAAGACGGTTTATCGGGAACCGACAGCGTTTGATCTACGCTCTGAGTTAAAAGTCGAAGATCTTCTCGCCGAACGCTTCATGGATTGGCAACGCTCGGGGCACATCCCTTCCATGAAGATTGAGCCGGGATTTAATACTGCACAACCGATCCGCGAACGCGGCTGGGTGTATTGGCATCAGTTGTTCAACCCAAGGCAGTTGCTGGTGAATGGACTTTACAATCTTAACTCCAGGTTAGGTTCACTCCACTGGACCCTCAAGTCTCTTGACTACAATAATAAATGCTGCAGATGGCTTGGCGCAGCTGGAGTGGATGCAAGTTGCAATCTTTTCAGCAACCAAGCGCTTAATACTTTATACAATTTCACTGCTAGATCCGCATACCAACTTAACACGGTTCCAGGATCTAATGGTGTTTTAAAATTCCAGCCCGGCTTTGTAGAGCCTCTTGACGCTCGAGCAGTCGCCACAGCATCAAATTTCTGGATCACAGACCCGCCCTACGCCGATGCCGTGAACTACGACGAATTATCGGAGTTTTTCCTTGGATGGGTTGAAAAGAAACTGCCTCATTTTTTCCCCGACTGGTATGCTGACTCAAAGCGAGCCTTGGCCGTAAAAGGCAAGGTCGGCGAGACCTTTGAAGACACCTTGGTCGAGATTTACAGCAATCTGAGCCGCCACACCTTGCCGGGCGGAATGCAGGTGATCATGTTCACACACTCCTCCAATGATGTCTGGCTCTCGCTCACAAGAGTGATCCGGCGCTCAGGCATGCAGGCACTGGCCGTGTGGGCGGTGCGAACGGAAACCGAAAATGCCTCCAAGGGTGATGGCAACTATGTGAGGGCGACATATCTCGTAGTCCTGAAACCACGCGAGGCCCGCGCGCCCAAGCCGATGGCTCAAATACGGGGCGAGATCACCCAGGAGGTCGAGCGCCTTCTGGGCGACATGGCCTCCATCAACCACGGTGGCGAGATGAATTTCAAGTTTGGCGACCTGCTGCTCGCGGCCCCCACAGCGGTGCTGAAGGTGATGACGGGCCATGAGAAGATTTTGGGATTGAACGATCTCGCCCGTGACAAATTCGAAGCCGATATGCTCGAGCAGGCCGAGAAGTTCCGAGACGAGCGCCTCTATCCCGAGGGATTCGACGGGGCAGCGTGGGAGAAGCTTTCGCGTGGCGAGCGGTTTTATCTCATGGGCCTGTGGCAGGAATACCAAGGCGACCGAAGCCAGGAACTCTACCAAATCTCGTCGAAAGCTTACGGCATTACGGATTACGGCGACTTGCTTGCCAGTAAAAAAGCTAACGAGGCGCGATTGATGACCCCGCTTGAAATAAGCGGTCGCGCCGTCCTGCTCCGTTTGATCGGCGAGAAAACTCCGACAGCCGCCCTGCTGGGAGCCGTGGCCGAAGCCGAGCGCAAGGAGGACGCATTGATGGCCCACCGCTACCTGCGCGACGAACTCGGCACGCTCACCGCCGAGAGTGCCAAGACGCTGCGAACCATCTGCCGCTTTCTTCAAAAGCTGAAGCCGCTTGAGCATTGGCAAAAATCCGCCCACTGGCTCGGCGAGATCGAGCCCGGCATCGGGCAGCTGTAGGCATGGTGCGCCGCTTTTCCAGCCGACAGGGCAGTCCCTATCGCGACTACCTGAACACGCAGCTCGAGGGGGCGAGAAACTACGACCGCATCGCCGGATATTTCACCGTCTCGGTGCTGGAAATCGCAGGCGATGCCATCTCAAAGCTTCAAGGCAAGGCGCGCATTGTTTGCAATTCCCAACTCGATGCACGGGAATTCAACGCGACCGGTGGCAGTGCCATGAACCGAGAGTGGGGCGGCCATTGGCTGGAAGCAAAGCCCGCAGAACGCGACCGATTCAAGCAACTCCTTGAGCTCCTTGGTTCCGGCAGGCTGGAGATTCGCGTGGCCCCCGACGACCGCTTTGGCCTCGTGCATGGCAAAGCGGGTCTCATCGAAAAAGCGGATGGTTCCTGCGTGGCGTTTCTTGGGAGCAACAACGAGACCCGGCAGGCTTGGCGCGGCAACTACGAGCTGATGTGGGAAGACGATTCGGCCGAAGCCGTCGCCTGGGTGCGCGAGGAATTCGACCACCTCTGGCATTATGCCGTGCCGCTCTCGGATTTCGTCCTCCAAGACATCGAACGCCTCGCGGAAGGAACGCGCATCGACTTGTCGAAGTGGCGCGAGACCCCAAGCGCCGATGCCGCCGCGACAACGAGCGACCTCTACCGCAAGGCGCAAGGCTTGCGCGACTACCAACAGCAATTTGTTGATATCGCCTTCCGGCACCATGTAGAGGGAGACGGAGCCCGATTCCTTTTGGCCGACCAAGTGGGGCTCGGAAAAACACCCCAAATGGCCTTGGCCGCCGCACTCATGGGCCTCTACTCGCAAAAGCCCGTTCTCATCATTGTTCCCAAAACGCTCGTGGAGCAGTGGCAGGGAGAGCTGCTGGAACTTCTGGGCCTGCCCTCCGCGTGCTGGTCGAGTGCCGGACGGCGCTGGATAACCGAAAGCAAAGAAGAAATCCCCGCCGCCCTCAATGAATGCCCCCGCCGGATCGGAATTCTCAGCCAAGGCTTGGTCGTCCACTCCGCCGAAGTCCGTGAGCAACTCTCCAGCCTGCATGGAGGCTACGCTTGCGTGATCATCGACGAAGCCCACCGGGCGCGGGTGCAGCGCAACGGAAACCGCAAAACTCCGAACAACCTCATGCGGTTCGCGCGCCAGATTTCCCGGAAAACCCGATCCTTTATCCTTGGCACCGCCACGCCGGTGCAACTCGACCCGATCGAAGCCTTCGACCTCCTCGAAGCGATCGATGGTGATACGGATTCGGTTCTGGGCACAATCTCCAGCCGCTGGCGCCAACTGCCGGAGGCGGGCATCGACATCGCCTGCAACCGCAATGTGCCAAACGACCCCCGCGAGGCGCTCATTTGGCTTGGAAATCCCTTCCCGACCGCATTGGACAACGCCGATCTCGGCCGCATCCGCTCGCAACGAAATATCACTGGCACGATCCTCGACCCCCAACTCGAAACCCGCTTGCTCGAAGACCTGCGGGTGCGCGCCCAACTCGAAAAGTTGCCAGAACTTTCGCCCTATGTGCGGCGAATCATCCAACGAACCCGCCTTGATCTCGAGGAGGAGGGACTTCTACCAAAAATCGATGTCGAAGCGATTGATGAACGCATCGCGCTGCCCTCACCGCTTCAAACTGCCTACGAGTTGACCAAGGAATACTGTGCCTTGTTGGCTCGCCGTCAACAGGGAGCTGGATTTCTCGAAACTCTCTTACTTCGACGCATGGGAAGCTCGTTTTTTGCCGGATTCAAAACAACCGAGCGGCTTCTTCGCAAAGAAGTAGCCACCACTGAGGAGGAGGAAGACGAGAATGATGAGGACTCGGCCCCCAGCCTACCCGAACTGATAGCCAGCGCTACCACCGAGGAATCCCAAAAACTCGCCGAGATCATCGAACAACTGCACGGCAGTCTTCACCTCGACGCCAAGCTCTCCCGCCTCAAAGAATTTCTCTTCCACCGCCGGTGGGCTGATCGCGGGTGCATCGTCTTTTCCCAATACTACGAAACGGCAAGCCGCTTTGCCGAACTGCTATCACGCGAACCCCATCTCGCCGGACGCGAGATCCCGGTTTATGCAGGCGAAGGCAAAGCCGGCATCTGGATAAATGGCGAGTGGACACCAGCAGACCGCCGCGCCTTGAAAGATCGTGCTGCACGCGGTGACTTCGCGATTTTCTTCGGAACCGACGCAGCTTCCGAGG
Source organism: Terrimicrobiaceae bacterium (assembly GCA_044345595.1). Lineage (GTDB taxonomy): Bacteria > Verrucomicrobiota > Verrucomicrobiia > Chthoniobacterales > Terrimicrobiaceae > UBA967. Next base: position 563 of record JBIJAV010000062.1, on the reverse strand, counting down.
GGCTCAACCTCCAATACCACCTTTCCACCCTCATCAACCTCGATTCCCCGTGGTCGCCGACACGACTCGACCAGCGCACAGGACGCGTCCGCCGCATCGGACAACCCAAGGCCGATGTGCTCGTGGCATCCTTCCGCTACGAAGGCTCTGTCGAGGATACCGTATGGCAAAGACTCTCCCTGCGCTACAGGCAAATCCACAGCCTCATGGGAACGCTACCCGATGTCCTGCGAAGCGCCTGGGTCATGGAAGCCCTCGACAAGCGCGAGGAATCACAGCGGATCATCGACGCCACGCCAGACGAACCGCCCCTCCGGATTCGCAACCGCATCGCCAAGCCGGAAAAACCCTGGGGCTTCAGCAAAACCTACCTCGACCGCAATGAGGCCTTTAAAGAGTTGAAGAGCCCATGGTGAATCCTTTTCCGAACACCCAAAAAGTAGAGTAGGGAGACCCGGACGGGGTTAGAGGCGCGAAGGCCAATGACCGCCGGGGTCTCCCCCTCATCGAACCGGACGTGCGGATTGCCCGCATCCGGCTCTCGGAGTGCCGTTCTTCGGTTT
>JBIJAV010000061.1:0-8164 GCA_044345595.1 Terrimicrobiaceae bacterium | reverse complement strand
ACTTCGCGCAAGCCCTTTCCGGGGCCGACTGCGCTCGGCTCGCTACGCTCGCCTTCACTCCGTCGGCCCCGGAAAGGGCACTCAGATCGTGAAGAGCCTAATTACAGAAGAAACTTTACACCCCCCATAAATTGGTAGCTGTGGCGCTGAGGAGCCTGTAGTGGAATCGGAAAGTGTTAATCCTTTCGAAGAGTTCTTGTTCTTTGAAGAGTTCTTGTTCTTTGAAGAGTTCTTGTTCTTTGAAGAGTTCTTGTTCTTTGAAGAGTTCTTGTTCTTTGAAGAGTTCTTGTTCTTTGAAGAGTTCTTGTTCTTTGAAGAATTCTTTTTCTTTGAGATACTTGGTTTATTTATTGTTTTTGCATAGGTGCTTTCATAAGGAAAAGCAAATAAGACTGATGTTAAAAAAACAGCAATTAATCTTGACAAAACATTATATCTAATCATATAAATAAAATTTTTTTCAAAAGAAAATAAGTTCAAAAATCAAAGGGATTTTTAGGGGCGCAGGAACTGTGCCAACCGCAATCCCTCTTCAAGATTTCAGATTATTGTTTCTTTCAGCGTTTCTTAATAGTCGTCGCTTCTAGGCGTGATTTACTTTCCTTGTTGTGCCAATGTAAATATGCAACTAAAATGATAAAGGTTCAGAATTGCAGTTTCACCTATCCTTGTAGAACCGCTTGTCTGCTGTCAATCTTTTTTAGCATTCTATGAACGAGATAATTACCCGCTCAAAAAAATCGTCGATCATGGTTTTGATCTCGCTCTCCTCAACACCAATTCTACTCCTGCTAGTGTGACCCAAAAATCCTCCAGTCGTTTTGCACCCTCTGATGTCGGCTGGCAAAGGACAATCTAATCTCAAATCTTGAAAAACTGAAATGTGACAATCAGATCAAGGCTTCAAAATGGAATGGCATCGAACAAGAAATAGTATCACTTTTCAAAAAACCTCTTGATCACTCCAATAAGACCGCAATAATAATATCACTTTTATTTAAAAGTTATACTAACTATGAATTTCGAAAAAAATCCTCACCTGCAGCACTCCAAAACCACCAAAGGCAGAAAATTTCACACAGAGATTTATACAAAGGAGGAAGTCATGGCATTGGTTGACCAGTGCAATGATGGAAAATCAGGTTTAAGAAACAAAGTTCTCATCATTGTCCTCTTTAGATGCGGACTTAGAATTTCAGAAGCTCTTGGCATTCGATCCAGCGACTACAATGCAAACGAAGGAACTATTCGCGTAATCGGCAAGGGAAACAAAATGCGAGTGGTTGGATTAGACTCCCAAACCAAGCTCAATCTGGATTTGTGGATTTCCAAAAGAAAAGAACTTGGAATCAATGGTGCGGGAAACCCTCCGATCTTTTGTGGGATTTCAAAAATGAATTTCGGAAAACCAATTCAAACGGTCTATGTGAGAACCCTGCTCAAGCGTCTTGCTTACTCAGCGGGAATTGAGAAGCGAATGAACCCGCACAATTTTCGGCACTCGTTTGCTCACGACCTGTTGAACGAAGGAATCGGTCTTCAGCACATCCAAATTTCTCTCGGACATTCCAACATTGCGACAACCGCAAAATATCTTCAGAGGTTTAATCCAAGAGAGACGATCCAGACTATTCAGCGGAGAACTTGGTAGGAGAATATCTTCCGAGCCTCTTATTTCCTACCTCTGGAGGATTCCTGCATTGGAGAGGAAAGTTGCTGATGAATATTTTTCGGTCTTCTGGTTCTTGCGTCTAAGATTGCTTGAACATCCACTCCACGCTTCTTCGCGTTTACCAGAGCCTTCGCAATTGGTGCAAAAGTGAATGAGTATGCTTGAATCAGAATACTTGATTGAGCCGCATCCAGAGACGATATAAGCGTATTAGTGCAACCTCCCTTTGGACTGAAATAGACTGAGAATTTTGGTTCGTGACTCATCAGCATCTATGGGAAAAACGGGAAGAAAAAGGAAGGAAAAGAGGGGTTTTAGAATAGAAAGTTTCACGAAGATGAGGATGCTGCAGAAGTTGATTTTTACGAAGCATGACCTCAATCAAAGCCTAGCAAACCTGCATCCAATCTACTTCCGCAAGCCTTCATAAAAATTTCGAGTGGGCAGTCTTGGGAATACCCAATTCCACTTGGAATGTTTTTGGGATGTGCAGATGCTTGTGAACCCTCTTGGGAACAGGCTCTCAGAGGAATGAATGCTTTTGAAAAACGATACAGATTTTCAATCGAAAAAAATGGGGGGCGCGGACGAAATGTTTCTTTTCAAGTCCGCCGTAATGAGACGAGTTTTATTACCAAGGGGGTTCTGGAAAAAATTCCTCTGCTGGTGGTGGGATGAACTTGGGAGGGCAGGGGCGATGCTGGTATATGGAGTTGGGGGCAGGGCATCTCGCCTAGTCTGAAGTCGCCTCTGGTTGACACTTTCGGTTGACACTTTTTTTTCTATAGAGGGACAAATGACTTTAAACGGCATCATCTTTTTTCCAGACGATGTTGAATTTTCGAAAACTCGAAGCCTTGGGGAACCGCTCCAGCACAAGGCGAGGGGGGTGGTGCGCGATACAGGGTTCGAACCTGTGACCCCTACCGTGTCAAGGTAGTGCTCTACCACTGAGCTAACCGCGCGGAAGAGATGTGAGGTGATACTGGACAGTCCTTCACCTCGCAACTTTTTTTTGCTTTTTTTCGGAACGCCCAAGCCTCGATTGCCGCCTGAAGATGGGCAAAAGGGATGGCTTCATCGCCTTGTCTCAAAAGTCCATGACCTCAGAGCAGGTTCCCAATGTGACAAAATTTCCGTGTGTCATAGGGGTTGGTTTTTCCAAAAAAATCTGATACATTATTTGAACGATTGGGCGACATTCCGCCTCTCACTTACCATGCGCCACCGACACTGATTTTTTTTGGGGACTTATTGATCTGCTCCACATGAGAGCCGCGCCCATAAAGGGTTCGGGGATTCTGAGGATCAGCAGAAATATGATCCTTGAAAAATCGAAAACAGCGTCGGTCCCGGCTCTCTCAGAGTTCGGGAAAAACGAAGCGTCCAGCCAGATTCTTGTCTGGCGCTTCACTCAACGAAACGGCACCCGCATCCGCGTCTGCACTCTGCTTGGCGAGTTCTCTGTCTGGCAGGAAGGCAGCAGCGAGCGCGAGCTCTTCCGCATCAATCTCGGAGTCCTCTCCGAGCTTTGCAGTCGAGCGAGACAATCCCTTTTCCAGATGAAAATGGGATTGCCAAAACTCCGCGAACTCACACCCGATGAGGAGCGCGAGGTTTGGAAGCGCTGCGCAGCCGATAAGGAATTGCGCTTCCTCAGGTCCACAAGAATGCAACCAGGCAAACTGGGAGGCTGGAGAAAGTGCCTCGACAAGTCCGCCGAGTTACTGGCCGGATTGGGCAAAGAGATCCCGTGGGATGAGGATGCCTCATTCCTGGCCAAGGAAGAATAACCAAGCGCCCTGACTCGCCTTCAAAAAGCGATGTCAGGGCGTTTTTTTTTGCTGGTCGGGATGGTAAAAAAATCCGCACATTTCTTTTTCCTCCCCCAGCGGATGTCTGACCGGGGCTGTTAGCGTTGCTGGCGAAATGATCAGCAAAATCCTCATCGCCATCGAGACAGTCATGAATCGCATTCACCCGCAGAGCCAATCCAGAGGCTCTTCCGCATGGCAGAGTGAGTTTCTATTCATTCAGGAAAAATCACGACTCACGCTTGCACCAATTGGGCAGGACAAGTTGCCGCGATGCGATTTTTCATCCGGATCCTATGACACGCTGCGATCTACCTATGACACTTCGGTGCGTTGTTCGGTGTCATCTGGGGATTCACGTTTTTCTTCGATATGAAACGACGCGATTTCCTTTCTCTATGCGGCCTTGCAGCCGGTTCGGTCCTTATTCCAGCGCCCATTGCACGGCTCATCCGGGATACCTGTGTGCTTGGCGGGCAGCCTCTCATTGTTTCCCCTCAATCCAAGAACGCTTCCATCATTTATGCCGTTTACGACTACGGCGACTACACACTGCATTTTGGCGATCCTGATGCCGAGCCACCCGTCCCGACTTGGGAAGAGTTCATCGACAGTCGAAGTGTGGACATGAACGATGACGAAGAGCGGGCCGACTTCCTGGAGCAATACTTCGGTTGGGACCGCTCGGAAGGCGAGGAGGAGCCCGAAGTGCCATTGAGCGAGCCCATCGATGGCGGAGCCTTGGAGCATTACATGGAGTGGGATTTTGAGATGCGCGAAAGCCCGATGGCGCTTGCATATCATTATCTCAACGATCTGCCGCTCTGCCCCGAGACCATCGAGCACGCAGGCGACCCGCTCGGCAATCTCAGATTCATCGAGGGCGACCACCCAGGCTCGAACCTCACCTACGTGCGGGCCCCAGACCTCGCGACGATCGCCTGCCTCCAACACCGGCTCAACGAACTGAATAAAAACATCCGCATCGATATTCGCTGAGAGGCAGACATCCCACCTCTCACCCGCAGACCAACCCAACCAAAAACCACACATCCTATGCTAAGAGACCAGTGGAAATTCCGATACACCGCCGAGCAACTTGCCGAAGCGGTTCAACAAAAAATCCAATACCACGACGAGCGCCATGCGTTCTGGAACGGTAGACGGGAAGATATTGTCACCCAAATCAAGGCCGATGGAATCGAGGTCAACGAAAAATCCGTCCTCCAATACGGCTCGCCAAAAATGAGGGACTACCAGCAGGGTGGTGACATCATGATCCGGAACGATCTTCGCAAAAGCCTCACCGAAGCCTACGAGAAACTCGCCTACCATACTGGGCGCAAGGACACCTACGACGGTTGGCGGCAAATCCTCACCGCAAACTCAGGCCTTCCCCTCGATCTCGATATCAACGACTGGCTCTTCTTTTTCGGCCGCGATACCGGAACGGGGGAGGAATGAGCTGGATGAAACAAACCACCACTCCACATCCCGTCCGCACCGCTTTCAGCGCGTCCTACTACGCGAAGACTCCGCAACCCTCGATGCGGAAGCTTCCGCTTGTGGCGCGGCAGGCAGCCGATGCCGGATTTGCCACTCTTGTGGAACCTCAGCCTGCTTCCAGAGCCGATCTGGAGCGCATTCACCGCCCCTACTATGTCGAGAGCATCCTCTCAGGCAAAGGACCTTTGAGCGAATGCGCGTTCGGCTTCTGGAGCGAGGCCTATCGTGATGGCGTGCTGGCTATCAATGGCGGCAACCTGCTCGCCGCGCGCATGGCACTGGAGGACGGCATCGCCGCCAATGTGGCTCAGGGGTTCCACCACGCGGCTCCACGGAATGGTGGGGGCTTCTGCACTTTCAATGGCCTCGCTTTGGTTGCGGCACTGCATCCAGATCTGGATGTCTTCGTCCTCGATTGCGACGAACATGGAGGCGACGGCACCGCCCAGTTCACAAAAACCCTCCCGAACCTCTTCAACTTCTCGATCTGTGGCTCCACGATGGGCGCATTCGAGGGGCCCCGCTCTATCGTCCGCAAAGTGCCTGCTGGTGATGAGGCTCAAGCGCGCTGCTATCTCGACGAAGCCTTGAGCCTCATCTCGGAAAAGCGGCCGGGGCTTGTGATTTACCAAGCAGGAATGGATCCCCACATTGACGACCCGTTATCCCGTTCGAAGATGTCGGCCGATTTCCTCGCCCGGCGGGACGCCCTCGTCATGGAGACCCTTGCTCGGGAATTTAACATTCCTTTCTTCTTCGTGCTCGCCGGGGGCTATCAGGAGCCGATGGAAGAAAAACTCGTCCCATTGCATGTCCGCACATTCGAGATCGCTGCAAAAACCAAGCGTCTTGCAACCACTTAGAAATTGAACTTACCCACAAATAATCCTTTTCCCATGCGAAGATGGCGGCAGGGGGCTCTACTCGGGCCCTTTTGCTGTTCTCCTCCTCGATACACAACCGAAGGAAAAAATCCGCCTAGAAAATGATGACGCAGGCCTTAAAAAATGCATTTCCTATTTCATTTCGCAAAAATTCTGTGAATAGCATATAGAAACTCTATTTTAAATCATGCTTCTCGCTTTTTCAGTTCAGAATTTCAAATCGATCCGCGATCTTCAAACATTGAGTCTTGAGGCGCGTTCGGATGAGCATTTGGCGTGGAGCCATGTGGTCACCAATGGCAAGTTGCGGGTGGTGAAGTCAGCGGTGCTTTATGGGGCCAACGCTTCCGGAAAATCCAATGTGATCGAAGCTCTCGTCTGGTTTCGAAAATTTGTGCTGACATCCTCCAAGGAAGGGCAAGCGGGCGAGGACATCCCGGTGCAGCCTTTTCTGCTTTCTTCGGAGACGGAAGAGGCGGCGAGTCATTTTGAAGTGGAGTTCCGCTGGGATGGCTTCGACTACCGGTATGGATTTGAGGTCACGGCCCAAGCGGTGCTCTCGGAGTGGCTCTACAGGAAATCCCCCACGGCCAAAGAGGCGCGCCTCTTCACACGCGAGGGCCAGAATTTTGGAATTTCCAACACGAACTTCAAGGAGGGGAGTGGGCTTCAGGAGAGAACGCGACCGAATGCGTTGTTTCTCTCGGTGTGTGCGCAGTTCAATGGCCAGCAGGCCGGGCGTGTGCTCGCCTGGGTGCAGCGGCTTCGCACGATCTCCGGGTTGAACGAGAGGCAGTTTTTCCAGTTTACCGCGAAGCAACTTCAGGAGACGGAGAACAGGCAGAGAATTTTGGAATTGGCGCAGAAAGCGGATTTCAACATCCAGTCGATTCGAAGCGAGTTGGAGGAACTGGGTGAAAAGAATGCAAGTCCCGAGATGCTTGCGGACATGAAAAGCCGTGGACTGGGCAAGCTGTATCGCAGTGTGGATATCAAAACCACGCACCAGAAGCGCGATGCGGGCAACAATGTGGAGGGTGAAGTGGAGTTCGACTTGATGAAGAATGAGAGCAGCGGCACCCAGAAATTCATCGCCCTCAGCGGCCCTATTCTTCACACCCTGGAGGAGGGGTCCATCCTCGTGGTGGATGAGCTCGATGCCCGGCTGCATCCGAGGCTGACCCAGGCGATCCTCGATCTCTTCCACAGCCCGGCGAATCGGAAAAATGCGCAGCTTGTGTGCGCCACGCATGATGTGAATCTTCTCGATCCCGAGCGGTTCCGGCGTGATCAGGTGTGGTTCTGCGAGAGGGATGAAAGCGGAGCCACGAATCTCTTCAGCCTCGCGGATATCGATTCCAACCTCGTCCGACCCACATCGAAATTTTCGCGTCAATACATGCTCGGACTCTTCGGCGCCGTGCCCCAACTCGCCCACTTCCAGGAGGCCGCAGTGCATGCCACCGAGTAAGGCACACACCAGAGGTCGCAAGGCCGCGCAAACCCGGCCTCTGCGCCGCATTCTGATCCTGTGCGAAGACACCAAAAGCTCGCGGAACTACCTCGCCGCATTTCCCCACGACAGGGAACTGGTCGAGATCGAATGCATCGGCACAGGTAGAAATACAGACAGCCTCATGGAAAGCGCCATCGAGCGCGCGCGAAGCGCCCGGAGCCAAGGGGCGGCCCTATGAGCGCGTGTGGGTGGTCTTTGATAAAGACGATTGGCCGATGCAAAACTTCAACCGGGCTTTTGATCTGGCTCGTTCATGGAATGAGGTCACTGCCTGCTGGTCGAACGAATGTTTCGAAATCTGGTATCTGCTCCACTTCCACTATCGCGATACTCCGATACCACGCCAGGAACTGAGCCGGTTGATCTCGGTGGAAACCGGGAAAAAGTATGACAAGGCCGATGCGGGATTTCAGAGAGTCCTCGAACCCCGAGTGGAGATGGCGCTCAGAAATGCGCGGCGCTTGGCTTTTGAAAACGAGCGGCTCCACCAAGCGAGGCGCAACCCTTCCACACTCGTTCACGAACTCGTGGATGCCTTGATCAAGCTCGATCCAGCCCGACAGGGCAGCGAAAAATTTACATGAAAATCAATGAAGACATCCCGAGTCGCATGAATCCGCACATTATTTATGATTGATGGGAGTTAGGTTTCACGCAAAAATAACTGTCGCATTTTCTGTGAGCCCATGCCAGGCTTGGCTTGATGATTGATCAAGCAACTCTCCAAGCCAAATTCTCCGAAATTAGACCGCTGCTCAACGAGCGCCAGCTC
>JBIJAV010000060.1:0-8456 GCA_044345595.1 Terrimicrobiaceae bacterium | reverse complement strand
GATCCGGGGTCGTCGAAGCAGGCTGCAAAACTGTCGTCGGTCGCCGACTCAAGCAGTCCGGCATGTTTTGGAGTCAGACCGGCGCCGAAAACATCCTGAGCCTGCGCTGCTTGGTCCTTGGTCAAAACTTTGATGAAACATGGAAAAAACTCAAAACCATCAACGCCAAGCAACAACTCAAGGCCAGACGCTGGGAAAATCCAGACATCAAATTAGCCGCCTAACTTTTTTGTCCTACACCCCTGACCCCTTATGTTATGTGCAACGCCTGGTTGGCGGGGATTTCAAAACCCTGCCGGTGGGTAGAGTAGGGGATGATGCCGCCGGACGCAGGCTGGTGGAGGAAATGCGCGCCGAGGGCCTCGATGTCTCGCGCACCGCCATCATGCCCGGCGAGCAAACGCTTGATTGCATTTGCCTGCTCTATCCCGATGGCTCGGGTGGGAATCTCACCGTCACCGACTCCGCTAGCGGACGCGTGACTGCGACGGATATTCAAAAAGCCGCGTCGCACTTTTCCCGATACGCTGGGCGAGGCATTGCGCTGGCAGTGCCCGAGGTTCCGCTCGCCGCGCGCCTGGAACTGCTCGACCTCGCGCATCAACACGGTTTCCTGCGGGCGGCGTCGTTTTCCTCTGAAGAAATGGCGACAGTGCGCGAAACCTCGCTGCTCTTGCGGGTGGACCTCCTGGCCATCAATCTCGATGAAGCCGCGAGCCTCGCGCAAACCAGTGCCGAAGGGGATCCAGCGGCCATCGTCGAAAAAATCGCCGCCCACCTCGGACCTCAATTCCCGCAACTGAAACTTTCCATCACCGCCGGAGCAACCGGCAGTTGGACCTTCGATGGCCGCGACCTCCATTTCATCGCCACGCCGAAGGTCGAGGTCCAAAGTGCCGCAGGCGCGGGTGACGCGCATTTCTCCGGCATTCTCGCGGGTCTCGCCTCAGGGCTTGCCCTCGCTGATGCCCAGTGGGTCGGTATTCTCGCCGGAGCCATGTCGGTCACCAGCGCCCACACAATCCACCCGGATATCGACCGCCACGCGTTGCGCGATTTTGCCGCCAGCCACGGCCTCACCCTGCCTGCCGCCGTTCAACAATTTCTCCAATAAACCCAATACACCACCATGTCCGTCACCATGCGCATCCTCCAGCAGTTCGATGTCCGTAAGGAAAAAGAATTCCTCGAACTCGAACGCCGCTTCGCCGCCCTCGAACATTCCCGCCCGGACCTTCCGCAAGGCAAACGCATGAAACCGATCTCCGGCAGTGAGCCCTGCAACACACTCGTATGGCAAGGCGAGTTCGCCAGCCTCGACGAAGCCCGCAAGGCGCTCGATGCATTCGCCGCCGACGACACGCACGAGGATCTCTTCGCCAAGCAGTCGGAATTTTTCAAATCCGTCAAAATCGAGTTCTACGAAAACCTCAACTACTGAATCCATGCCACGCGTCATCGACATCCACACCCATGTGTTCCCGCACTATGCCGACCTCGCTGTCGCGGCGATGGACCGCAGCGGGATCGAACTCTCCGTCGTGTTGGCGTGGCATGATGGCTTTGGCGATGGACTGCAACGCCACCTCGACGCTTTTGCAAAATACCCGGGGCGTTTCATCACCTTCGGCAATGTCGACTTCAGCCGCATCAATGAGCCGGATTTCGGCAAGACCGCCCCAGCGCAGATGGAGCGCGATTATGCTGCAGGCATGCGCGGGCTGAAGGTTTTCAAGGCTCTTGGCCTCGGCTACCGCCGCCCCGATGGCCGCTACTGGCGTCCAAGCGATGCGGAACTCGATCCCATCTGGGCAAAGGCCGGGGAATTGGGGATTCCTGTGCTCATCCACAGCGCCGACCCGCCAAACTTTTGGGAGCCGGTTAATGAATTCAATTTCTGGAATGGCGTCCTCTACGGCGAATACGCTTGGTGGACCTATTACAACACGGGTCAGCCTTCAGCCAACGAATTGCTCGGCGATCGCATCGAAATGGTGGCGCGCCATCGCGGCACGACCTTCATCTTTCCGCATTGCGCGGAAAAAGCCTACTCCCTCGACTGCGCCGCCGAGGACCTCGATGCGCACCCGAACATCGTCTATGACTTCTCGGCACGCGTCCCGGAACTCGCCCGCAGCGCACGCCGCGCCGCCCATACGCGCGAATTTTTCACCGCCTACGCCGACCGCATTTTTTTCGGCACCGATGTGATCTTCGACGACACCAATGTCCCGACCGGCCAGCAGGCGCAGATTCTCTATCAACCCGGCGAAATCCCGCTCAACGGCGCCGACCCGAGGGAGCGCTACATCCAGACCACTGCTGCGTTCAACATTTCCAACATCGAGTTCATCACCTCATCGAAGGTCCAAACATCGCCGCCCTTCAAACGCAGCATCGCACCCTTCGAAATCCACGGTCTTGGCCTTCCCGAGGACATCGCGGCAAAAATCCTCCATCAAAACGCCGTCCGATTGCTGGGCCTTTAAAATCAAACTCCATGCAACGATTTTCCGACATCCGCGAAGAATGCTGCGCCGCCAACAAAAGTCTCCCGACAAGCGGCCTTGTCGACCTCACCTTCGGCAATGTGAGCGTCTGCGATAGGCAGGCTGGCGTGCTGGCCATCAAACCCAGCGGGGTTGATTACTCCGCGCTCACGCCGGATGACATGGTGATCGTCGACTTCGACGGCAAGGTCGTCGAAGGCACACTCAATCCCTCCTCCGACACCCCCACGCACCGGTGTTTGTTTTTGGCATTTTCCGACATCCGTTCGGTCGTGCACACCCACTCGCGCAAGGCCGTGGCGTTCGCCCAAGCGGCGCGGGAGATTCCCTTGCTCGGCACCACGCATGCCGATTACTTCCGGGGACCGGTCCCGCTGACACGCGCCCTCACACCGGAGGAAATCGCCTCGGCCTATGAATGGGAAACCGGAAAGGTGATTGTTGAACGCTTCGCAAACAGCAACCCAAACGACATCCCGGCCGTGCTGGTCCGCAACCACGGCCCCTTCGCCTGGGGCCCCTCGGCCGCCAAGGCCGTGGAAAACGCGAAATCGTCGCCGACATGGCATTCCACGCCCTGACGCTGGCCCCCGACGCCGCCGCGCCCGCTCTCGCCCTTTCCGAAAAACACTTCCTGCGCAAGCACGGCGCCTCCGCGACTTACGGGCAGAAAACATCCTGAAGGGATCTATCGAGAGCCCCGAGTGCTCACGATGGAGGCGAGGCTACATCGCCTTCCGCTGCCTTGTCGGTATCCGCTGCCTACCCCTTTTCGTGCTTCTATAAAGCAATTCCAGAATTGATACCAAAGTCTCTTTGAAATTCGACTTTTCACAACAAAAGAGGGGCATGGTCGTCTCGACCATGTAAGGCGATGGCGGGCTCATCACATGGTAAATTGCCCCAGCGTATTCGATTCGCAGTTGTCTGGCCATTAGCCGAACTTTTCAGATTCTTTAAAATGCGTCAATACGCGGGACTGACCCCTTATGTGAGATTGGCATGGCTGCTCTTGCCGCCGCTTTGCGGCTGAAAAATGGGTCATGCGAGGACGATGAACCCTCCCAGGTTTTTCGAATCGTGCTGCCGCGCGAAAGAGGGAGCACGGTCGTCTCGACCGTGTAAGGCGATGGCTTGGAATACTCAACGAAGCGCGAGTCAAGCCCGCGCTTCGATCTTTACAGTTTTGGGCTGCCAACTCGAATATCGTCGATGAGATATTTCAATTTTGTGACATCGATGGGGTCTGTAAAATCCAATGCGATCTCTGCCACATCGATAGGTCCATCTAGCCTTTCTCCTGGCAACGGGGAATCTTCAAGAACCTTTTCATCATTAACAAAGACGGAGTATGTATCCGGAGTCTCGGGGTTCCCATCGGTATGGACCGCCACTTTGATAGTCGTCCATTCCGTTAATTCCTTTTCCGTGGATTTGAATTTCAGCCGATTATTCTCAGCACGAGGGGCAATAACATTAGAGCCTTTTTCCCATTGAGGGGAGGTGAAGAACCTGAGAAGCGAACGGCCACCCGGAACCGCCGCACCTACCAACTTGCATCGGAATTGATACTCAAAATTTTGCGTCATAGGAGGAAGCACGATTTTCAGTCGATTTTGTTCGGAGGTTCCATTGCTACGAATTTCAAGAACCTTGTTTGATGGGTTAGTAGGATCTTCGACCACACCCATTCCCGGTGCTTCCGTTCGCGGGTTTATATAAAGGAGGAAATCCTTTGATTTTTGGAGGTCTTTAAAAATATCCTGCTGCTCAAAATCCAGATTGATTGGAAGAGTCAACTCTGCGGATGCAGTGGCTATGGAAAGAATGGCGGCGGCGCATAGTGCGGCTAGGTTGTTTGGCCTCATGGGGTTTTATTTGTTTCTGGTGTAGGGTTGGGATTGGTGGGAAATGGGAAAGACAGGCGCGCGAGGAGTTGGCAAGATTATTGGCCTAAAAGTGCTGCCTCTCTCAATCAACATAGGAAGCGGATGGTTTCGTTGGCAACAAAAAATTACGGGACTTTTGCCAATTGGGCGCGTTTTTCTTGAAGGTTAATTGATACAGTAAAACCATCCACCACTCTCCAGATCTACTACTCTCGGTGGAGACTGGCGACGCAGGCGCGGAACTCTTCGCTCAGCTCGCTGACTATAAACCGACCGCTTTGCGCCAAATTAATAAATCGTTGTTTCTGTTCAATTGGTAACTCATTTTTCCAAGGCATACTCCCCAGTCTATGTGTAACCCATGTCCTCGGCCAGCTTGTAAGCGATCTCCTCGGTTCATACCGACACAGTTCTATGCCCCGTCCTCCATCCGGCGGAACGCTTCCAAGGGCAGAGCGGCCGAGGGGCCATACCAGCGGCATTCCATGATGCCCAGTTCGGGGTTGATCCATTCGAAAGGTGCCCCGTCCTCGGCGTGCGCGCGGGTGTGTTCGATAAAGTCGTCGGCCAACTGCTCCGCGTCCGGCCGCGACACCTCCGCCACTGCGGCTGCATACCAGCCGACGGGTTGCGGCCAGTAGCCGCCATTTTGGTATTGACCGAATTCGTAGCGTCTTGCAGACGAGTCGTTTTCCCAAACCCACCCGCCCGGTTCCGCGTCGGCCCAAGTCGGCGTGTGTCGCAGGTAGCCGTGTCTGGAGACGCTGCCATCGCGCAGTGCCCGCAGCATGGCCTCGCAGGCGGCGCGGCGGGTATCGCCCTGCAGGACGCCTTCATAAACTGCAAGGCTCGTCGCCCAGACGTCGGGCTGGCGGTTCAACTCGGAGCCGTTATTGAGCCAGCCGTCGGGGCGTTGCAAGAGCCGCGGGATCGAGTCCGCAAGTTGCGCGGCGAGTTTTTCGTAAAAGGCCGCCTGCGCGATGTTTCCGGCCTTTTGGTAAAGCGCCACCAGATCGCGCGCCGCACGAAAGCGCATGCACGAGGGCAGTGCCACCATGCCCATTGGCTTGAGGCCATCATGGAAATTTGCCGCAGCCCAATCGTCGGGGCCATTCCAGCAGAGGCCGGACTCCGCGTCGGTGGTCAGCGAGAGCATCCCTTGGTGCAAGCGCTCGAGCACATCGGGACCTACTCCAACCAGTCGGGCCAAGCGCACGGTCTCATAGACATCGTCCGCCGCGGAGCGGAGCCCGTAATTACCTATCCCCTGATCGTCGGTTGACGAATAGGTGCCTGGGAAAAAGACTCCGCCCGGCGGGCGATCTGCCGGCCCGAACCCCGAAAGGACGATGTGATCGGGGATCGCCCATGGTTCTACGCGCAGTCCGTGAGCGAGATTGCGCTGCTGGGGCCCGTTCTGATGAGCCAGGATGACAGAGAGCATCCCCCGCAGCTCCGCCTCGGGGATCAAACCGGAGCGCGCCTGCATCACCGCATCGCGTATCCAGAAGGCGGGATATTTGGCGTCGCCGCCGGGGACGTAAAAGACGAAGTCGCCTGATTGCCGCCGGCAACGCGCGAGGACGGTTTCGGTGTGGGAGGTAAGCCAGTTTAGTGATTCGGTGTTTATAATGGTAAGGGGTTGAGGTTTTGATTCCGGATTACGCCGTGATGGGGAACATCCGCAAACAGGTGATAGCGCCCGTCGTCGCCACGGATGATCGAGGAATCCCAAACCCAATAACCCGCCATGCGAAAACCGGCCTCGGGGCGCGGTGCTGTAAAATGAATGTCTTCCATGAAGACAGTGGATTATTCGCCAGGGGCCACGCCGACGCCGATGGGATCGGTCGCCAGCCAGAGCAGGTGATCGCATTCATCGCCCATGCCAGGGCGTCCGGTGAAATAGGTGACGGCGGTATCGAGCGAGTAATAGGGGACCAAGGCGACCTCCACCAGCTGGCCGTCCAACTCGCCGCGCACAGTTGCCGTGCGGCGGTCACCATGGAGGAGGCAGGAACTCTGTTCCGGCACCACCTCGCCGAGCCGTTCGCTCAGCATTTTGTTGTCGGCAGGATCAGCGCCCCACACCAGCGGACCACGCATGATGGCGACCTTGTTTTTTTGCAGACGCATGCCACGGACCAACCGCCACGGCATGTCAAAAACCAGATCGACGCGGTCGCCGTATTGCCACTGGCGCTCGATGGTGAGCCAGCCTTTTTGGGGAGCAGCTGCGATGCGCTTGCCGTTGAGGCTCACCGAGACTTCCCGGGCCCAGCCCGGAACCCGCATCGAAAGCGGGAATGTGGCGGCCCGTTCAGGCGTCATCATTATGGAGACGCTGTTCTCGAACGGATAGTCGGTCTGAATCTCCACGCCGACCGCTTGATCACCACAAGGAACCGTGAAACGCCCACTCTCGTAGAGGTCGATGGCGAGGCCCCCTTGATGCGGACGGATAATGAAACCAGGCAGCTCCCCGATGATCCGGCGGTAATTGCCAGGGCAACAATACGTGTCGCTTTCATACCATGTGCGTTTCCCCTCGCCGGCGGCGTAGTAGCGGATGCGCCGCCCGGAGGTATCGGATGCCGCGAAAAGGGCGTTGTAAATAGCCCTCTCCATCAAATCGCCGAACCACGCCTTGTGGGTTCGCTGCAGCAGGTGAGCGGCCCAGCGGATGAGGTAGGCAGTGGTGCAAGTCTCACCGAGTTTGCCATCCATGCGTTGATCCGAGTGCCAGCACTCCGTGTGGCCACAGGTGCCGCTCACGACCAAACCACCGCCTGCGCGAAGGTAGGAAATCACGGCCTGGGTCGCCTCGGGGAGTTCGGCATCAGCAGTCTCCTCAAGCTGCGCGAGACTCCGCGCAAGGTAGGCGTAAGCATGGCCGCAGACCTCCCCTTGGCGATTCTCCACGATCGGATCAAACCAATCGCCCAGCCCCAGTTCCTTGCGATTGAAAGCCCCGAAAACCGGGTCGCCCGTGGCGCGCGAGAGTGCCTCCATCGCCCGGTCGAGACCGATAGTTGCCAGCGGGTTCCAGATGTAATTCTTTCCCACGTCGCGCCAACGTTCGCCGGAGAGCCTCCCGATCATCCAGCGTGCAAGCCGTTCGGCGGCCCGCAGGGAGGCGGAATCGCCAAACCATTGGGCATTTTCCACCAGGGCCTGGAGGAGGTAGGCCTGCTCGTGGACGTCCCAAACTTTGTAGGTGCGCGAAGCCGGTTCATAGATGCCAAGGTAGCCATCGGCCTCCTGCGTGCTCAAAAGCTCGCTCACAATTTTGCGGCGCAATGCGTCGGCCTCGCTGCCGTGGAGCCGTGCGGCATGAATCAAGCCAGAGAGGGTCTTTCCCAAGCCGACATAACCAGCCTCACTGGTTTTTTCGCGGAAGGGCGCGAGGAAATCCTTTTCCCAATCGAGTTGACTCAGGTTTCCCTCCCATGCGGCGCGGACGCGCTGGCCTATCGCCCCTTCAAGAAATGGTGTCTCCAGTGATTGCATCATTTATCGCCGGGTTCCGATCCGCGTTTGTTTGACGGCCTCGTGGAGTGGGCCAGTCAGATATCCCGGCCCGTGCCGCCGCGCGGTTTGGACTTGGTGGGGTAGTCTGGATTGGGTTTCCGCGTGATGACGACCGCACGCCACCCGATGGCGAATTTCGTCTGCCCAAGCCTCTCCGGATTGCGCCGCGCTGATCCAACGGGATTGCGAAAAAGGGGTATTCATCTATCTGGTTTGGGTGTTGCCTAGTTTAAAAACGGCGAGTTTGCGTTAGCAAGATCGAGTAGATTTTATCACTTCGATTCTTTGAAGTGAATGAGGGATTTTTCCTTCCTGAGGGTCTGGCTCTGGCAGAGTTGGCAAAACGAAGTCCAAGGCACGCTTATCTGGAACACGAATTACTGGCACAGCAGCAAGGTTTAGGGGGTGTAAAGTTTCTTCTGTAATTAGGCTCTTCACGATCTGAGTGCCCTTTCCGGGGCCGACGGAGTGAAGGCGAGCGTAGCGAGCCGAGCGCAGTCGGCCCCGGAAAGGGCTTGCGCGAAGT
>JBIJAV010000059.1:0-8564 GCA_044345595.1 Terrimicrobiaceae bacterium | reverse complement strand
TCACCTCCGCTCTCCTCTGCGAAATCAACGAGGAGTGGCTCACCGGGAAATCCTACCTCAACATGAACCCTGCTGACCTACCCCAAAATTAACCGCTAACTTTTACAGAATAAAAATTGCGCCGCCCGTGTGCCAGTGGCTTTGACTGTTGGAGGCATCGATCAGCCGTCCAAGCGAATCCTCTTCGCCTCTCAAAAAGCAACAGATAACAGCGCGTCGTCGAGGGCTTGGTTGGATGCCCAAAACCCGGGCCCGTTTCTGGCCACCCACTTCAACGGAGGAGGGAACATTCTCTTCGCTGATGGCCATGTCGAACTTTACAAGCCCGACCCGAAGAATTTCGCTGATGCGATTGGATTGGTGTTAGGCCCGAGTAGATAGCGGGCGGCAGAGCCGGCAGCAAAAAAACACCGCGCGAGTGACATCACATTGCATCGGCATTTTTCATTTATAAAAAACCTGAAAACCCTCCTCCTATCGACACTGCTTTGCGTCTGCCAAGCTTACGCTCAATCGGAAAATCCGGGCGGCTCGGAGATTTTCACGGATTCCCCTGGAATGACTGCCGATATTCGGGCCAACGCGAGGGGCCTGTGATCACCGCGACGGAGCCTCCTACTGGGAGGCGCGTCATGACCTGCTCGCCGCCGCCAGCGGAAATCCTTCCAAAGACGATGTTGAACCATCCGGTGCTCAGGCGGATCAACCCGCTGCCGAAGCGCCCAAACAGGAGCCGCAAAGCGGTGGCCTCATGAATTGGTTCCGCAACCTCCTCTCCAAATAATCTTGTGAGTTTCTCCGCAGGCACACTGACCTACACCAAGCCGGCACTCATCGCGCTCTTCGCTTGGTTGCTCTGGGGCGACTTTTGCATCGTGCTTGTGGATGTGGTCGTCCCGGCTGTGCTCCCGCTGAAGCTGAAGCAACTGGAAGCTCCCAATTGGGCGATCGGGCTTATCATGAGCACATTGCCGGGCATTTTGAACATGACCATTTGCCCGTGGGTCAGCTACAAGAGCGACCGCCTGCGCAGTCGCTGGGGCCGCCGGATTCCCTTCATCCTGTTTACCCTGCCTTTTCTCTCTGCCAGCTTGCTCATGATTGGTTGGAGTGAGGAAACTTCGCACTGGCTGCATGCGAATATTGGGTTTTTGCAGAGCTTTGCGCCGGCGACCGTGACAATTGTTCTCCTGGGCTTTTTCATGTTCGCCTTCCGGTTCTTCGACATGTTCGTGGGCTCGGTCTTCCACTGCCTGTTCAACGACACGGTGCCGGCGGAGTTCATCGGCCGCTTCATGGGGCTCTTTCGTATTGTCGGCACGGCGGCGGGAGTTTTCTTCAACATGTTTATCTTCAAGTATTCGGAGACCCACATGCGGGAGATTTTTACCGGTGTGGCCCTGCTCTACATGGTCGTCGTCGGCCTCATGTGCCTGCGGGTCAAGGAAGGGGAGTATCCGCCGGTTGAGGAAGAGGAGGGGAGCAAAAACGGATTGATCGCTGGTATCAAAAACTATGGAAAGGAAAGTTTCTCCCACAGCTTCTACTGGCTGAGCTATCTCAACCACGCCTGCGCTGTTATGGCTGCAGGCAGTTCCTTGTTCATGGTTTTCTTCTACAAGGAAATGGGATTGAACTTGGAGCAAATCGGATGGCTCGCTGGGCTCGGTGGAGTGGCCGGCGTCGCTGCCACCATCTTTGCGGCCACCTTTGTGGACCGCTGGCATCCGATGCGCATTCTCACTTATCTTGCGATTTTTTCGGCCGTCACCGGCTTCGTCAACTGGGTGTGGGTGCCGGTCACGCTGCCCGGGCACATGTTTTTCTGGCTGGGGCTTGGCACCACGATCACTGCGGCCTTCAGCACCGCCATGTTCGGAGTGAGCAGCTTCACCACGCTGATGCGCATTTATCCGAAGTCCCGCTATGCGCAGTTATGCTCTGCACGAGCCGTGGTCGTCTCCTTGGCAAGCATCGCCGCCGGATTCGCCGCAGGGATTTTTCTCGATAGCCTCAAACCCCTCTGGCCGGGGACGGACCACTTTTACCGCCTCATCTTTCTTTGGGCCTGGCCCTTTAGCATCTTGTCCGCCGTATTCAAGGTGATGCTTTATCGGCGCTGGATGCGTATGGGCGGCGATGAACACTTTAGCGCACCCGCTCCCTGGAGCCCGAGCGGACGCGAGGAAGTGCCAGCGGGCAAGCCGATGCTGCTGAGTTCGCGCCTGACACGGATTAGTTTGAATCTCTTCACATGGGGATTTGGGGTGACGCTGCTCCTGACGCCGGTTTTCTGGTTCATCATGCACCAGCATGGTCTTGCCGAGGCCTCGCGCTGGTATCTTCTGGGTTTTGTGCCCGCCATGGCGGTGCTGACCTACCTGTGGCTGCGCCTGGCCCGTGCCGTGCGCTCGGATGTCGATCTGCTAGTGGCCGGAGGCAAGCCACGAATGGGTATTCCGCATTACGGCATCCTCATGGTGCTTGGCATTCAGAGCCTGGTCGCGTTTCCGATTTATTGGATGCAGATTTTCTGGACCAGCGAGCTCGACATGCAGCGCGAGCTTCTTTTCTTCGCCGGTGCCAAAATCCTCAGCTCGGCGGCCATTCTGGTTTTCGTCCAATTGCTTCGCTGGGTGGAAAGACCGGTCACCACGGAGACTGACTCCGCCCTCTCCGAGGCCAATTCCTAACAATCTCATCAATGAACCAAAATACATCATCCAAATTGCAATCCTCGCCTTACCAACTCAAGCGTCATACGGCCAACCCGCTGATCAAGCCCTCGGACTTCCCGGGCTCCGTGGCGATCTTCAATCCCGGCCAGACGATTTACAATGGCAAGGTGCTTCTGCTGCTTCCGGTTCAACACAACAGCGGCAGCTACCGGGGTCGACCCGCCGCATTCACCGGCCATGTGGCCACCAGCGAGGATGGCGTGCACTTCGACATCAATCCGGATCCGCTGTTCGAGCCGTCCACGGAAGAGCCCTATTCCATCGTTACCGAGCAGTGCATCGACTACCGCATCACACACTTGGACGGCGTTTATTACATCATCCACCCCGGCTGCGGCCCGTGGGGGACCATGGGGATTCTCTCCCGCACGACGGATTTCAAAACCCGCGAAAACCTCGGCATCATTTCCTTGCCGGACAACCGCATGCCCTGCCTCTTCCCCGAGAAAATCAAGGGCCGCTACCTGCGACTCGACCGCCCCTACCGCGTCTGCCCGAATGATTATCACGAGATGGGAAACCTCTGGCTTTCGTCCTCGCCGGACTTGCTGCACTGGGGAGACCACCGGCCACTGCTCAAGCCGGGATTCACCCACTGGGCCGCCACCAAGATCGGCCCCACGCCGCCGATCAAAACCGACGAAGGCTGGCTGGTCATCATTCATGGCGTGAGCCGATCCTCCGCAGGCCACCGCTACAGCATCGGCGCCATGCTCTTGGACCTCGAGGATCCGACCCGCATCATTGGCCTCACCCACAGCGCCATTCTCTCTCCCACCGAGCCGTATGAATTCAACGGCATCGTGCCGAATGTCGTTTTCCCGGCGGGTGCAGTGGCAATGCCGGAGAAAGATGAAATCCGCGTCTATTATGGTTGTGCAGACACCAGCATCGGTCTCGCAACCGGCAGCCTCAGCGGGTTGATCGACCTCTGCAAAGCGGAGATGAAGTGATCACGCTCCGTAAAATTGCCGCAGAGCTTGGCCTCGATTGCGGGACTGTCTCCCACATCCTCAACCATGACGACTCGCGTTACAGCAAAGAGACCCGCAAGCGAGTGCGCGAGTTTGCGGATAGCAAGGGTTATCGCCCGAATGCCATTGCCCGTGCCATGCGCACGCGCAAGACCGGCATCGTCGGCCTGCTCTTTCGTCAGGAACCCGGCCATCCGCTTTCGGGCGAGTCTTTTTACTCTCGGATCATCGAGGGGGTGGAATCCGACCTGCTCGATGCCGGCTACAAGGTGCTGCTGGCCTCGGTGAGCAATGCCGAGATCGCATCCTGCCAGGTTCCTTCCATTTTTCAGGATGGATTTGTCGAGGGGATGATTGTTTTGGGCACCTCCGACGAGCGCTGGCTCAAGAATCTCTACAAGGCCTGCCGCAAACTCGTGGTCGTCGACGAGGCTCCCGAGGGGCTTCCTGCGGTGGTGAGCGCCAACTTCGAGGGTGGACGCCAGGCGGCGCAATACCTCTGGGAGCGCGGTCACCGCTCCTTCGCCCTCATCACTGGCGAACGGCCCAACCTGAACTTCCAACAACGCGTCGATGGCTTCCAATCGTGGATTGCCGAGCAGCTCGATGCCGAAATCAAAATACCGGTTTTCCAAGGCGATGCATGGGCGGACGGCGGCGCCTATGCGGCCCGCGCGATTCTCGCCAGCAGCCAGCGCCCGAGTGCCATCTTCTGCACAAACGACAACATGGCCATCGATGCCATGAAGGCGCTCCAAGAAGCCGGTTGCCATGTGCCCGAAGAAATCTCGGTCCTGGGCTTTGACAACATTCTCGTCTCGGCCTACGCCACGCCCCCCCTCACCACAGTCGCCGTGGACAAAACGCAGATGGGACGCGAAGCCGCCCGAATGCTTGTCGAAAAGCTCAAATCCGCCGACCGCCTCCCCGCCCTGCGCAAAGAATTGCCACTCAAAATCGTCGAGCGCGCCTCCGTCCAAACCCTAAAAAACTAACAACTTCCATGAAAGGCTGCTGGCGTTGCGATCTCATCGACAGCCAAGCCACGCCTTGCGCTCTTGCATCTAGGGTAGGGTCGGCGCGCCGTCGCTGACCCATTTGCGCGGCAACGCCGCCATCGCATCACGGCTGAAAAATGGGTCATGCGGGACGGCCCGCGCTACCGCGCGGAGCGCGCAAACCCTTGGAGCAACCTCCGGCTTGACCCAAGACTGGAAAGCTCCGCCACCAAGCCGCACCTTCCCATCACGCCGAGTTCCGCCACCTCATCGACATCCTCACGCCGCTGCGCGGCTGAAAAATTGGTCATGCGAGGACGATAAACCCTCCCAAGTTTCGAATCGCGCTACCGCGCGCAACCCCTTGGAGGGTCAACCTCCGGCTTGACCCAAGACTGAACCGCTCCGCTACCACGCCGCGCGTTCCCATCCCGGCGCGCTCCCCAATTTGCCAAAATCGTCACATTCCTCCCGTTGACCCTGTGCGCGTGGTTTTCAACGCTCTCGCCATGCCCTCTCGCAAGGCCACGATCCACCAACCCCACGATAAGCTCTTCCAGGCCGGCTTCCGCATCCCGGCCAACGCCGCAGCCTTCCTGCGGCAGCATTTGCCACCTGCTGTGGCATCTCGTGTAGAGTGGTCGAAGCTCAAGCACCTGCCGGGCAGTTTCGTTGACTCCGGCATGTCAAAAGCCGAGAGCGACCTGCTCTTCAGTGCGCCGATTGATGGCAGCGCCGCGTTCTTTTACATCCTCTTCGAGCACCAGCACAACAAAGACCCATGGATCGCGCTGCGCCTGCTTCGCTACATGCTCGAGATCTGGCGCGAGTTCCTCGCCAAGAATCCCGGCGCGCTGAAATTGCCAATCATCCTGCCCGTCGTGCTCGCGCAGAACGCCACGGTATGGGAAATCCCCACACAATTCGCCAGCCTCCTCGACCTGCCCGCCGAAAACCCCGAGGGCTTTCGCGACTTCATCCCCGATTTCGCCTTTCGCCTCATCCAGCTTGCGGAAATGCCCTTCGATCAAATCCAAGGCACGAACGCGGGCATCATGGTCCTTCGCACACTCAAAGCCAGTCAGCTTCGGCTCCTGCTCGGGCCGGAAGTCTGGGACGAAGCGCGCCTGTCGTTGTTGCCGGAAGACCTCTTCCGTGCGCTCCTGCTCTACATCCTCAACGCCGCCGACATTGACAAAGAAACCTTCCGCCATAAATTGACAGAAATCCAAGCTACCAAACTCAAGGAATCCGCCATGACACTCGCCGAACAACTCCACGAAGAAGGCATGCAGCAAGGTATCCAGCGCGGTCAGGTTGCTGCCAAACAACAAGACATTCTTGAAGCCCTGATGATCCGTTTTGATCGAGTCCCAGAGGGCCTACAAGAGGAAATCGAGTCGATCACCGACACGGCCAAGCTGCAAGCATTGCTCCGCGCCGCAATCCGCAGCGCCGACCTCGAATCGTTCGCGGCAGATCTCTAATCTCCGCGCGGCAGCGCGCAAACGCTTGGAGGGTCAACCTTTGCCTTGCTCGCGCCCCTGCTCGCTGCGCCCTTCGGGCCATCTGCGATGTGCTTCCTCCGCCCCGCCCGGGGCTTCGGTTGGCTTGACCCAAGACTGAACCGCTCCGCCACCACGCAGTATCGCTCCCACCACGCCGACAACCTGCACGCCCGAGACGGTCATGCTCCCCTCGGACGCCGCTGCGCGGCTGAAAAATGGGTCATGCGAGGACGATGAACCCTCCCAAGATACGAAGCGCGCGGCAGCGCGCAAACGCTTGGAGGGTCAACCTTTGCCTTGCTCGCGCCCCTGCTCGCTGCGCCCTCTGGGCCATCTGCGATGTGCTTCCTCCGCCCCGCCCGGGGCTTCGGTTGGCTTGACCCAAGACTGAACCGCTCCGCCACCACGCCGTGTCGCTCCCATCACGCCTGCCGCCTGCACGCCCGAGACGGTCATGCTCCCCTCGGACGCCGCTGCGCGGCTAAAAAATGGGTCATGCGAGGACGATGAACCCTCCCCAAGATACGATCCGCGCGGCAGCGCGCAAACGCTTGGAGGGTCAACCTCCGGCTTGACCCAAGACTGAACCGCTCCGCCACCACGCAGTATCGCCCCCACAACGCCGACCGCCTGCACGCCCGAGACGGTCATGCTCCCCTCGGACGCCGCTGCGCGGCTGAAAAATGGGTCATGCGAGGACGATGAACCCTCCCAAGATACGAAGCGCGCTGCCGCGCGCAAACCCTTGGAGGGTAAACCTTTGCCTTTCTCGCGCCCATGCTCGCTACGCCCTCTGGGCCATCTGCGATGTGCTTCCTCCGCCCCGCCCGGGGCTTTGGTTGGCTTGACCCAAGACTGCACCGCTCCGCCGCCACGCAGTATCGCTCCCATCACGCCTACCGCCTGCACGCCCGAGACGGTCATGCTTCCCCTCGGACGCCGCTGCGCGGCTGAAAAATGGGTCATGCGAGGACGATGAACCCAGTGTCACGCCGTAGCCGCGAAGCGCGTATGCGGATCCCCATCAAAAACGATTCTATCATCCATCATTCTGTCGGACCACTGTTGCCGAACTTGCCAAAATCGTCACATTCCTTCTTTTGACTCTGCTCGTGTGCCTTCCAACTATCTGCCCCGTGACTCAGCCTGAGAATCCTCTTCACCAACCCCACGACAAGCTCGTCAAATCAACCTTCTCGGACTCCGACAACGCTCGCGCCTTTCTGAAAGCCAATATCCCGCGCAAACTTGCCCGCCGCATCGACTGGAACTCGCTGACCCTCGTCAGCGGCAGTTTCATCGACCCCGAGTTTGCCGCCACCTCGAGCGACCTCCTCTTCACAGCGAAAATCGACGGTCAGCCCGCCTTTCTCTACATTCTCTTTGAGCATCAAAACCAGGAAGACCCGCTCATTGGCCTTCGCCTGCTGACCTACATGGTTCGCATTTGGAACGACTATCTCCGCAACAATCCCGGCGCCACGAAACTCCCGCCCATCCTCCCTCTCGTCCTTGCGCAGGACAACAAACCGTGGAAAACCTCCACCCGCTTCGCTGATCTTATCGACATTCCCGAAGGAGCAGGGGAGGAGATCAAAAAACACATCCCGGACTTCGAATTCCAGCTTGTGGAGTTGTTCCGCATGCCCTTCGAGAAAATCCTCGGCACACCGATGGGCATCCTCACCCTGCGGGCCCTGAAAGCCGAAAAGCTCCAAGCCCTGCTGGACGACACGGTCTGGGACGAATCATTGCTGATCCAGTTGCCACCTTTCTCCTTCGAGATGCTCATGCGCTACATTTTGGACCGCGACCTTGACAAACCCGCCTTTCGCAGGAGACTAAATACACTACGCAACCCGAAACTCAGTAAAAACGCCATGTCACTCGCCGAACAATTCCGCCAAGAAGGTCGCGAAGAAACGCGTTCGCTCGCCGAACAATTCCGCCAAGAAGGCCGCCAGGAAGGTCTGATTTTCTCGAAGCATCAAGACATCCTCGAAGCGCTGGAAATCCGATTCGAGCGAGTCCCCGAGGGCCTGCGCGAGGAAATCGAGTCGATCACTGATTCCAAAAAACTCACGCACCTGCACCGCGCTGCCATCACCAGCGCCGACCTCGAATCGTTCGCGGCAGAGCTCTAATCTCCGCGCTGCAGCGCGTAAACCCTTGGAGGGTCAACCTCCGGCTTGACCCAAGACTGAACCGCTCCGCCACCACGCAGTATCGCTCCCATCACGCCGACCGCCTGCACGCCCGAGACGGTCATGCTCCCCTCGGACGCCGCTGCGCGGCTGAAAAATGGGTCATGCGAGGACGATGAACCCTCCCGAATTCACGATCCGC
>JBIJAV010000085.1:0-8641 GCA_044345595.1 Terrimicrobiaceae bacterium | reverse complement strand
GCGGTCATCACCACCACCGCCCCTATGCCGCTCACATCCAGCAATGGAAAAACCGTCGCCCTCGGGGAGAATAAATACCGCTTCACTGGCAAAGACATTTGCTCGGATATCCTATCTGGCGGGAAGTAAGCCATCCTTAGGATTCAAAATGGGGCATGCAAGATGATGCCCCTCCCGAGGGTTTCGAATCGCGCTGCCGCGCGAAAGAGGGGAGCGCGGTCGCCGACCGTGTAAGCCACTCGCGTGGCAGCCTCATCGATGCTCGAACTTCTCTCTGCGCGTAGGCGGAATCCGCATTCCTTCCAAAAATGTCCGTTTTTTTAAAGCAAATGTCCGTTTTATTAAACAGTTCACCCTTGTGTGCGCGGGCGTGACATTGAAAAATCTTGGCCAGTAGCTCTCCTCGCTACTTTCAACAAAACCCAAATTCAACAAACCCCAAAACCACCTGCCATGCCCCGAATCACACACTCTTGCCTATCTACCTCATTCCTTCGTGTCTCACCCGCTCTTCGTTCGATCGCGGCCACTTCATTCCTCGCAATGGGGCTGCTCATGTTCAGTGGTTGTGAAAAGAAAGCCCCCGAGGTGCAAAAGGAAGTTCCGACAGCGCCAGTTGCTGAACAAACCCCTGCGGCACCTGCGGCTCCTTTGCTAAAAAACGGCGACTTCGAGCTGGGTGAGGAGGGGTGGAAGTTGGGCAAAGGCTATGTGATCGAGCAGGGTGGGGGCCGCAGCAGCACCCGCGCTCTGTTTTTCGAGCGCACGGACAAGGCGGACAAATCCTACACATATCAAAAAATCGATGTCGTCCCTGGTGCCAAATATCGCTTTAGCGCCTGGATGCGCTACCTCCGACCCGAAGGAGACTCGAAAGGTGCCACGCTGGGCATGGAGTTCTTTGACGAGAGCGGGAAGTTCATAAAGGCCATCTACGCCCCGGGGCTCATCTTTGCTGATGATTGGACCAAAGTCGATGGTAGCGCCGTGGTTCCCGACAATGCCGCCACTGCGCGTCTCGCGCTTCAGATCCGCAGGGAGCAAATCGGCAAGGCTTGGTTTGAGGATGTGGAGCTCAAATTGGACGAGCCTTTGATTCAGCTCAATCTCATCTCGCCAGCCACTTCAACCATCACTCCGGAGAAGGGCTTGGTGCGCTTCAATGTCTATTGTGAGGATCCGGTTCTCCAGAAGCGCTCGGATGAGCTTACACTTCGCGTCGAGGCGACTGCCGGTGGCAAATCACTCAAGACATTGACATCACCTATTCGCAACCTCCGCGCCGAAGCCGACCTCTCCGGGCTTCCGCTGGGTGAAGCCGAGCTGAAGCTCACGCTTATCGATCCCAAAAACAAACAGACCCTCTCGCAGAAAACCGTTCCGCTCACGGTGGCACCTGCCGATCGTCCGGTTCCAGCCAATGCCTGTCTGATCGACGCCCAGGGCCGCGCCATCGTGGATGGAAAACCCTATCTTCCTGTCGGTCTCTTCATCGACAACTTTATCAAAGAGGATCTGGATCGCATCGGCGCAAGCCCGTTCAATTGCCTCATGCCCTACCATGTGATGGTCGGTCGTTTTGATAAAACTCAAGATCCTACGATCGAGTCGATCCGCGAGTGCCTCGACTATAGCCACGAAAAAGGCCTCAAAATCATTTTCGGAGCGCACTGGGTGCATGACGGAATCAGAGCCTCAATTACTGATTGGATGGGAGCCAAGGGAGAGACCGAGGTGATGACCAAGGTCGTGGAGAAATTCAAGGATCATCCTTCACTGCTCGCATGGTATCTCTGCGATGAGTTGCCTTTGAGTATGAAGGATCGTTTGGAAACACGCCGCGCATTGGTTAATCGCCTCGATCCGTTCCATCCGACTTATTCGCTCTTTTATCAGTTGGATGATCTTCCGTTTTATGGAGGCGGCCAGGATGTGATCGGCGTCGATCACTATCCGATCAGGTTTGCCGAAAATATCCACATGAAGGGGGTCGCGAAGCAAATGAACGCTGTTGATCTCACAGGCCTGCCCACTTGGGTGGCTCCGCAGGCCATCAACATGGCCACCTTCGAAGCCAAGAACGCCGAGGATGCCAAGCGCTTTCTGGATCCCACCGAAGACCAGATGCTCAGCATGTCGCTCTACATGGCCGCGCGTGGCGCCAAGGGTTTCATCTTCTATGCCGGCAACCTGCTCGCCATGACGGATGAAGTTTTCTACGCGCGTCATCGTAATCGCATCAAAGACGCCCCCGCTCCGCAAACGGAAGCCGACTTCGCCCGCCGTTGGGCCGAGCTTTCCCGCGTGGGAGCCGTTCTGCGCGGCTTGGAGTCATTCCTCCTCGCCGACAAACCCGCTCCCGAGGTGAAATTGGAAGTCGAGAAAGGCGAGGTCTTCGCCCGCGAGTTCCGCGACGCCGATGGCAATGTGCGGATCCTCATCGCCGGCGTCGGCCCAGGCGAAAGCCAAGCGGTCATCACCACCACCGCCCCTATGCCGCTCACATCCAGCAATGGAAAAACCGTCGCCCTCGGGGAGAATAAATACCGATTCACTGGCAAAGACATTTGCTCGGATATCCTCTCCGGCGGAAAATAGTTGTATGAAATGGAGTAGAATAATGTTTAAAATCAACAAACAAGCCTTTACATTAGTTGAACTGTTGGTGGTTGTTGCAATCATTGCCGTTATTGCCGCATTGGCGATTCCGGCAATCTCCTCCGCAATCATGAGCGGTAATCAAGCGAAGGCGACGAGTTCCTTAAAGCAGATCGGCGCGGCGATCCATCTCTATGCGGGGGAGAATGATGGTCAATTACCCGGCCCTTCGACAGTTGCGATTTTTGGATATGCGAGAAATCCCGTTGCTTCAAATGACTTGCCGCATCTTGGGCAGTTTCTTGCTCCCTACCTTGGTGCTCCCGCAAATGGAAAAGAAGGTTTTGTGAAGGTTCTGCAAAATCCGACATTGTCCTGGAAAGCCCAAAACACATCCAATGCTGCGCAATTCATCAGATGTGAGATGCCAACTACAGCCCCAGATTATAGAATTTGGGGGGATTTGGCCGGTGGGAAAACAATGCAAGCCTCAGCGGCAGCTGCTGTCCGGCCCAAGAGGCTTCAATCGCTCTCGGAGGCTACAGCTTGGAATTCTGCCCGTCGCGCAGCGATTATCACCATGGCAGATCAACTATCTTGGGCCGCCGGCAATGTTGGAATGAGCTTGGTTCCTGCAAAAGGCGCTCTTCGCGGAAAGCGCCTCTGGCTTTTTTTGGACGGATCGGTTTCCGGGCCGGTTACCAATGCCTCGATGTGGTATCGGTGATATCTTCTGCCATGTGACACCCCGTGTCCCCTGTAAGGTCATCGGCTCACATAGCCCAAATATCTCCCATCCAATACGCAGAGCAATTCTCAAGAAACCAACCGTCACAAACCCGCCTGAACTGCGCCTTCCCGAGAGCTTCGTGGTCGAGTTGCACGAAGACGACTCGCCTGGCGCCCTAGGGGATAAAAAAAACTTCGGCGCATCGTTTTCACTCCGCTCGATCTGAATGCGCGGATGGTGCTTCGCTTCTCTCTACAAAAAGACTAAGTGCTGAAGCGCACCAAGTGCTCCATGCTCCAGATCCATTCGATCTATCAGAACCAAATGGTCCTTCAACGGGATCGGCCGATACCCTTGCGCGGTCGAGCCAACCCGGACTCGACAATCGAGGGCGAAAGCATCTTGCTCCACGATGTGCCATCTGAGGCCAGATGGATCCGCTTCGCTTGGACTCCTTGTCCGACGACTCACCTCTACAACCTTCACGGATTATCCGCCGCGCCGTTCCGCGTAGCGGTTCCCAAACGACCACCTGACTCACACAACATTTCATCAACCAGCAATCGAGCTTAACGGCATCTGCCAACACCGGCGCAGATTCCATCAGGCATAACCGATCCCATTAAAATTTATGAAGCATCACTCTCCAAACTCCGTGAAGATTCCCGAAGGGATGGAATTCCACAATGTCGCCGAGACAGAACTCCAAGCCGATGGCGGACTGACGCTTTTTCGCGTGCCGCGTGGCGTTCGGGAAACCCTTACACCCCTTGGGCGGATGGTGGCCGAGGACTCGGCCGGGATCGAGATTCGGTTTGTCACCGATGCGCCAGTTTTCCGGATCTCGCTCGGAAGCTATCCCTCCTTCCTTTCGCCCTATGAGCATCATGCCGAGGAGGTCGTGCTTTTCCGCGGGCCGTTTGTCCATTCGCGGCATCGGATCGAGCCGGGTCGCGTGAACCATATCGATGTCACGCCGTGGAGAGGGGGAGGGATTCCGGAACATGTAGGCACGGCGAAGCGCAGGGGCTTTTCGCCGAATGTTTGGCGCGTGTTCATGGGACGCTGCGCCAGGGTGTTTTATGGTTTGGAAACTTTTGGTTACACTCATCGGGCGCCTGTTTCCGAGGAGCTTCCTGCCCGCCGCTGGCTTGCCTACGGAAGCTCGATCACCAACGGCGCCGTGCCTGCCAGCCATTTGAGTAGCTATGTCTACCACGCCGCCCGCGCGGCGGATCTGGATGTGCTGAATCTGGGCTTGTCCGGATCCTGCTTTTGCGAGCCTGCGATGGCGGATTTCATCGGCTCGCGACAAGACTACGAAATCGCCACGCTTGAGGTGGGAGTCAATATGCGCAACGGCGTTTCGCCCGAGGAGTTCAGGTCTCGCGTGAGCTATCTTCTGGATGCCGTGGCGGCACCTGGGGCAAAAAGGCGGGTTTTCCTCGTGACGGTGTATCCCAATCTCAGCGAAGCCGGACTGGCGGCCGCCCAGGATCGCTTCTCTGCGATTTTGCGCGAACTGGTCGCATCCGGGCGCTGGCAGGGGTTGTCATTGATCGAGGGAGGAACAATCCTGGATGACCCCGGGGATTTAACGGCGGATTACATTCATCCCTCGGACTACGGACACGCTCGGATGGGATATCATCTTGGGCAAATTCTCAGCAACACGAACGCATAGCTCACCAGTCTATTTCAGCGTGAGTGCACGGCTTTTTTAAACTTCCAATCCTATGACTTCACTTTGCAAAGCTCTCGACCATTTTGAACCGGCCCTCCAACTCGAGGAGGCGCTGCGCAAGACCGCCGCACCTTCGCCATGGCCGGGCTTGACCGATGCCTCCAAGCGCACCAAGGCGATCGCACTGGCGCGCGAAAACGGACTCTTCGAGCGACTCGCGGATCGACTGGCGGGGCAGGGAGAGGGATCTGCCTATTGGGGCAAATCTCCCTATAGCTATGCTTCGAATCCGCAGCCACATCCGATAAAGCGCCTCGACTGGAGCGCCATCCAGGAATACCACCGCACCGGAAAATGGCACGATGGGGAGATCATCTACAATGCCCTTGCCCGCATTCAAGATGAGGCTCTCGCGCTCTGGCTTGATCATCCATCGGCGGACGCGGGTCGATTGGAGGAAACCCTCTGGGCCTTCTGTGACTTTGCACTTTGGATGCCGCAGGAAAGCGCGAAGCTGCATGAGGCGGATCTTTTCTCAACCCAATGCGGTGCGGTGCTCTCCGAGCTGTTGCTCGCGGTCGGCGACCGCCTCGATCCGCAGGTGGTGCAGCGCGTCGGTCAACGCATCGAGGAGCGATCCCTGGCCGCCACTCTCGATTGGCGCAACCTGCCGATCTGGATGTGCCGACGCAACAACTGGAACCATGTCTGCTTTTCCAATGTCATGCAGACGGCGCTCCACCGCATGAAGGAGCCACGCCCGCTGGCCTCGCTGCTCGTGCTCTGCACGCACATGATGGAATTCGGCATGACGGGATTCAGCGAGGATGGCGGCTGTGCCGAGGGACCAATGTATTGGGGTTACGGCTTCGGACATTTCCTGGAGGCTGCCATTGTGCTGCGCGAAGTGAGCGGCGGGCTCTTGAATCTGATGGACTCGGAACATGCACAACGCATCGCCCGCTACCCGCTCGCGGTCTGGCTGGATGGAAGTGATCGTTGTCTCTTCTCTGATTCCAATAGCGGCTTCATGAGAGCCTGCGAAGCGCTCATGGTCAACGCATTCCTGCCCTTGCCGCAGCTGTTTAATTTCTGCGATAGAGGTCCCGATGGTCGGCCACTGCTGCAGAACTGGCACGATCTGCTGCTCGCGGTGGATTCTCCGGCGTGGCGCGAATCCGCCAAGCGCGAGCCGAGTCCGATCTCCGACACGCATCTTGCCGCGCTGGGTTTTTCCAAAGTGGTCACGACGCTTGCGGACGGCTCCCGAGTCCAGCTCGCCGCCACAGCCCTGCACAACGCGGCTCCGCACAATCACAACGACCTGGGCAGTTTCGTTTATTACCGCGATGGCCGCGCCTGGATCACCGATCCCGGCATGCCGAACTACACGGCCGAGGTCTACGGTCCGAACCGCTATGACAATCTCCAGTGCGGTTCGCAGGGACACCCCGTGCCGATCATCAACGGCCATCTCCAACAGGAGGGCCCGCAGTATCGTGCTAGCATTTCCGTCGATCACGCGGCGGTCGATGGATCCAAAGCACTGCGGATCGACCTGAGCCGTGCCTATCCCGACCCGACGCTCACCCGCTTCGAGCGCAAGCTCACGCTCAGTCCCCAAGGTGACTTGCAAATCGCCGACGAGTTCGAGTTTTCCAAAGCGCCCGGCACGCTCCAGGAAGTGTTCACCACCTACCTGCCCTGCGAAGCGGAGGGCGATGGCGTCCGCATCGGCGGCACGGAGGGAATGATCCTCAAGAGCAAGCAGACCGGGAGCTTCGCGGTCGAATTGCACGAAGTCGCCTCACCGTGCGCCCCGGAGGACAAAATGCTTCGGCGCATCGTTTTCACTCCAGCCGGTCTGGAGGCGCGGGTGTCCCTTGGCTTATCCCTTCAAAAGAACTGAGGGCTGGCAGCACGAGCCAGCTTGCCGACGGCTCTCCATTTCCTCGTGGTGAAAATTCTTTCTCCGCTGGTCCATTCGCGATCATCTTCTGCCATTCGCGGTTCCACTTCCCGCTCGGCCGCGTTTTCCCAGACGAAAAACCTCGCCGCCCGCGCGCCTTCCGTTTAGGCAGAACGGTCATGAATCCTCGACTCCTCGTCGCCGCGGCCGCTTTGACCGCCCTTGTTTTTCCGGCCTGTAAAAAACCCGCGCCGCCCGTGCCTCCTCCACCGAATGTCCAGGTCACCCCGGTCCTGAAAATGGATGTTATCGCCTCCCAGAAGTGGGTCGGTTTGCTCGATGGTTTCCAGAACGCCAACATCCAAGCCCAAGTCACCGGCTACCTGCTCACGCAAAATTACAAGGAGGGCTCGATGGTTAAAAAAGGCGACACGCTTTTCACGATCGACCCGCGGCCGTTTGAAGCAGCACTCGCCCAGGCCCAAGCCCAATACGCCAGCGCCGTGGCCAAGGCCCAGCTCCAGGAGTTGACCCTCCAAAAACAAACCCAGCTTTACCAAACAAAGGTCATCAGCGAGCAGCAATACCAGACCTCCTACCAAGACACCCAGGCCTCGCTGGCGGATGTCGCCGCCGCTCAAGCCGCCGTGCAGTCCGCCCAAGTCAATCTCGGCTATTGCACAATCACCGCGCCGTTCGACGGTGTTGTCGGCGTCGCGCAAGCCCAGATCGGCGATCTCGTAGGCCCCGGCGGACGCGTGACCATTCTCACCCAAGCCTCGAAAATCGACCCGATGAAGATGAACTTCTTCATCACCGAGGCGGAATACCTCGAACTCGCCCCGCTCATTCAACGCCTCGACGCCACGCCGGAGGAGGAGCGCCGCGCCCGCCTCTCCCTCAATCTCGCCGATGGAACGCAATACCCGGAACTCGGCAAATACGATTTCGTCAACCGCCAGATCAACACCTCCACCGGCACGATCCAGGCCACGGCCCTTTCGCTTGGGGACCTTCGGCGGCAAAGGCTGTAGAAAACGCGCTCGCCCTCGAAATCGTCGCCGACATGGCATTCCACGCCCTGACGCTGGCCCCCGACGCCGCCCCGCCCGCTCTCGCCCTTTCCGAAAAACACTTCCTGCGCAAGCACGGCGCCTCCGCGACTTACGGGCAGAAAACATCCTGAAGGGATCTATCGAGAGCCCCGAGTGCTCACGATGGAGGCGAGGCTACATCGCCTTCCGCTGCCTTGTCGGTATCCGCTGCCTACCCCTTTTCGTGCTTCTATAAAGCAATTCCAGAATTGATACCAAAGTCTCTTTGAAATTCGACTTTTCACAACAAAAGAGGGGCACGGTCGTCTCGACCGTGTAAGGCGATGGCGGGCTCATCACATGGTAAATTGCCCCAGCGTATTCGATTCGCAGTTGTCTGGCCATTAGCCGAACTTTTCAGATTCTTTAAAATGCGTCAATACGCGGGACTGACCCCTGGGTGCAGGACAAGAAAGTCACGGATTCTCGCAGAGCGTGTATTTTTTTGGCTTGTGTATTGTCTAGTTACTAGACAAAATTATTAACCATGAACCCAAGTTCTTCTCATCAATCCAATCGCAAAGCCTTGATAGATCAAATCGCCGCCATCACCACTATGCAGCCAGGAACCCTTGCCGAAGAGTGGCGAGAGCGTCCCGATCCGGATACTGGGGGCACGCAGCGCA
>JBIJAV010000058.1:0-8645 GCA_044345595.1 Terrimicrobiaceae bacterium | reverse complement strand
GGGGTGACTACCTCATCGATTCCATTTTTACAAAATTAGTAGCTGCAGACGCAGGCTCGGTGCTCACACATCTTCGCTCCGGCTCGGCGATGGGCCTGCTGCGACTCCGCGCCGGCGGCGGCGTTACTGAGATAGACTTTTCACAACTTCTGACCCCAAACGAGCTCTCTCTCATCCATGGCGCGCATTGACCAACTTCTGACATCCTTCCGAAAGCATGTAGCGCTTCCATTGCGCTCGGGGCTGCCCTTGAGCCAACGCAGTTGGTTTGTTGTCTATGCTCCAGATGAGGAGCGCAGACTTGTTCCCAGGCTTCCAGAATTTGAAATCGCCACTCGTGATGTTGGCTTAAACTGGCAGCTCATTTCCTTGGACGGCAGCTATACCGAGTGGGTAGACAGCCTGGAGGATGGCGAACGGGAAACATGCCTGGAGACTCCCGCAATTTTAGAATCTTATGCCGAATCCGGTTTGCTTGATTTATTGCGCGAGAGGATATCTGCCGCCGTTGAAGGCATTCCCCATGACCAGCGGGAGCGGACTGTTTTTGCGATCGCTGGGCTTATGGAGCTCTTCGATTTTGTTCATATCTCCCAGCTCATCGAGCATCTTGGCAAAGGCTTCCCTGGTGTTCTCATGATCTTTTTTCCAGGAGAGAGGGAAGGAAACACCTACCGCTTTTTAGGAGCCCGTGACGGCTGGGATTATTTAGCCGTTCCCATTCTTGCAGAATCATGAAAAACCGCGACCTCTTCCACAAAGACCCTCTCTCCTGGCACCTCGCCAATGAAGGTGTATCGAGCAACAACGACGCCGACCTGAAGACTCTTCGCTACGAGTTGGAGACTTTCGTTTGCGATGGTGAATACAAGACGGGCCTCGTCAAAATGCTCCAGGCCTATCTGGATAAGTTCGGCAAGGAACAAGCCGGTGCCTGGATCAGCGGCTTTTACGGCAGCGGCAAATCTCATCTCGTCAAAGTCCTCCGCTACCTGTGGATCGACCATGCCTTTGATGATGGAACGACCGCTCGTAGTTTGGCCACGCTCCCATCCGATGTGCAGGAACTCCTCAAAGAACTCTCCACTCTCGGCAAGAAAAGTGGAGGCCTTCATGCCGCTGGTGGAACCCTGAAGGCCGGCCGAGGCGATGTGCGCCTGCGCGTCTTGGGCATTGTTTTTCTCTCGGTTGGATTGCCGGAGGATGTCAGCGCCGCAAAACTTATAATGGATTTGCGCGATGACGGCACCTTGGAGGCTCTTCGCACCCATATTAAAGATGCAGGGGGCAAGCCTGATGACGAGTTCGGTCGTTTTTACACTTCAAAAAAACTGCACGAAGCCTACCTGGCGACCCACTCGCACCTTGGCGACACAAAGAGCGTGGCTGCCGCTCTCATGGCGCAATACCCTCCCAAAATTGCCGAGGTTTCCGTTGCCGAGATGATCAAACTCATCCGCCGGGCTCTCACTAAAGACAAAGGCTTGCCCTGCACCGCCATCGTGCTCGATGAGGTGCAGCAATTCATCAACAACGACCCCAAACTTTCCAATGACATCCAGGAAGTGGCCGAGGCATTCCAGAAGGAACTCGATGGCCGCATCCTGCTGGTGGGCACTGGTCAGAGTGCGCTGACCGATGCCCCGGCCCTTCAAAAATTGATGGGCCGTTTTCCGATCAAAACCCACCTCAAGGACAACGATGTCGAGAAGGTCGTCCGCACGGTGGTCCTTCGCAAAAATCCCGCCAAAAAGTCCGATATCGAGCAGCTTGTCTCGAAGCATTCCGGCGAGATCAGCCGCCAGCTAAAGGCAACCAAGATCGCCACACGCACGGACGACCAGGATGCCTATGTGCAGGACTACCCGCTGCTGCCCGTGCGCCGTCGTTTCTGGGAACATGTCCTGCACAGCGTAGATCCCACAGGCACGGCCGCCCAGATGCGAACCCAGCTCCGCGTCACCCATGAAGCCTGCCGTGCCGTTGCGGATGCTCCCGTCGGCACAGTGATCCCTGGCGATTTTGTTTACGAGCAACTCGCCACGGACCTCGTCATCTCGGGCGAAATGCAAAAGCGCTTTCAGGAAATTATCGAGACCCAGAAGACACTCGAGTTCGGATCACTGCGGGCTCGCATTTGCTCGCTCGTTTTTCTCATCAATAAACTCCCCCGCTCGGGCATGGACATCGGTGTCCGCGCCGATGCCGAGCACATCGCCGATCTGTTGACGGATGATCTCGATAAATCTGGCGCCTTGATTCGCAGCCAGGTTCCCGAGCTGCTTACCAAGCTGACCGAAGAAGGCGTGTTGATGCAGGTGGATGGCGAGTATCGCCTCCAGACCACCGAGGGAGCTGCTTGGGAAGGGGAGTTCCGGAGTCGCCAGACCTCGATTCGCAATAACGACCCGCAAATCGCCGCCAAGCGCGGACAGCTCCTCTCTCAGGCCATTCACAAGGAGATCGCGAGCATTTCCATTTTGCAGGGCGCGGCCAGGGAAAAACGCACCCTCAGCATCCACCACGGCGCGGAGAATCCTCCCGCTTCCAGTGGCCTGGTCGTCTGGATTCGCGATGGTTTCTCCGAGGCCGAAGGCTCGATCATTCTCGATATCCAAAAGCGCAGCACGGACGACCCCACCGTTCATGTGCTCATCCCGAAATCCAAAACCGATGAGTTGAAGTCTTCGATTTCCGCCTTCATGGCTGCGGAGGAGACCCTTCACTTCAAAGGCAACCCCTCCGGTCCCGAGGGCATCGAAGCCCGTGGGGCCATGGAAACCCGAAGAGTCACGGAGACCTCGAAGACCGCCCGTCTCATCACCGAAGTTCTTTCTGGTGCCCGTGTCTTCCTCTCGGGAGGCCAAGAATTGCCCGTGATTACTTTGAAAGAGGCTGTGGAATCCGCCTGCACCTCTGCGCTAGGCAGCCTTTATCCCAAGTTCCCGCAGGCCGACTCCGCA
Source organism: Terrimicrobiaceae bacterium (assembly GCA_044345595.1). Classification (GTDB taxonomy): domain Bacteria; phylum Verrucomicrobiota; class Verrucomicrobiia; order Chthoniobacterales; family Terrimicrobiaceae; genus UBA967. The sequence continues at coordinate 5,682 of JBIJAV010000058.1, read as the reverse complement.
AACTGGGCCTCGGTTTACAAAAAAGCCCGCGAGGGAAATGCGGGCGCGCTCACTGCCGTAGGCTATAGCGGCGATCCCGATAAACACCCGGTTGCTGCCGAGATCATTCGTCACATCGGCGCAGGAAAAAAAGGCAGCGACATCTACGGCACCTACACAGCAGCTCCCTGGGGCTGGCCGAAAGAATGCCTCGACGCCTGTCTCGCGACTCTCCTGGAGAGCGGCCACCTGGCAGCCCGGATGAATGGGCAAACCGCCAAACTCTCCGAGCTCGATCAACGCAAGATCGGCCAAGCCGACTACCGGGTGCAGAATCCTGTCCTCACCGCTTCTCAGAAACTCCGCATCCGCAAACTTTATCAGGAAGCAGGCCACGCCTTCCAACCAGGCGACGAGGCAGCAGCTGCTCCTGCGTTCGTCAATGCACTCAAAAATCTGGCCGCCAGCGCTGGTGGGGAAGCTCCAGCTCCAGAGACTCCTCGCCCTGCCGTTCTGGCAGACCTCTCGGGTCTCAATGGCAACGACCTCCTTCACCGCCTCTTTTCCGAGGCGGATGCCCTCACCGGGCATATTGCCGAGTGGAAGAGGCTTGGCAGCGCCATTGCCCTGCGAATGCCGGATTTCCACTGTGCGGAGAATCTCCTTCGCCATGCTGAGGAGGCGGGCCTCGCTCTCGCATCTTCCCAGCGCGACGCTCTGGAGGCGATCCGATCCCATCGCTCTCTGCTCGATGATCCCGAGCCGGTCATCCCGATTCGCCAAGCTCTCGGAGCGGCTCTGCGCACCGCACTCCACGAGGCCCATGCCACGCATGAGAAGACCCTTGCCAAAGAAATCGCCAGCCTCGATGTCCATGGCAACTGGAGCGCCCTGTCGCCTGATCAAAAAACCACTCTCCTGAATGAAGCCGGTGCGACGAGCCGCTCGACACCTCCCACGGGTTCCGACAGCGATTTGCTGGCTGCACTCCAATCCTGCAGCCCCGCCTCCTGGCAGACCCACACAGATGCCATCCACACGCGTTGTCAGCAGGCCCTTGCCGCCGCCATCAAGGCCGCCGAGCCCAAGGCCCGCCGCGTCTCTTTGCCGAACGCCACGATCAAAACCGAGGCCGAGCTCGAAGCCTGGCTCGCAAAGGCCAAGGCCACCATCCAGTCCGCCATTCAAGACGGACCGGCCATCGTCTGAACCCCATGCGCTCGCCCAAAGATAACCCAAGCCCTCGTAGTTCCAATTTGCCACTTGACCGCGTTGCGGTGGCTTCATACCTTGATCTCAACAATACCCGTCAAGCCTCTGCGCAAGCATGCTCAAACTGGCGGGTTACTTTTTTCAGGGAGAAAGTGTTTTGACTCCCATAGACCCAAAAACATTCGACGAGCAGTTGGATTTTCTCGAAGGAAGGGGCCTCGAAATTCCCGTTCGCTCTGCTGCCCTCCGGCATATTTCGATGGCGAACTACTTTCGGCTTACCGGCTATCGGCACCCGTTCCTGCGAGCAGAAGAAGAGACCTTTCGTCCAGGAACCACCTTCACTCAGCTGTGGGACCTTTATCGGTTTGATCATCGGCTGCGCTTGCTTCTCATGGATGGCATCGAACGCTGCGAAATCGCGTTCCGCACCCGCTGGGCCTACGAACTCGCCCACCGCTACGGCCCGCATGCCTACGAGAATGTCAACTTGCATCGTGTGGCGCGAATCCACTCCGCATCGCTGGCAAAAATCGACCAGGAAATCTCCCGGAGCCACGAAGACTTTTTGCAACCCTACCGCACGGAGAAAAATTCCGGTCGGCCTCCGATCTGGATGGTCTGTGAGGTCATGAGCTTGGGGCTCCTTTCCAATTCGTGCCGAAACTTGAAAGCCGCAGCCGACCGCACCGCGATCTCCGCCCCCTTTGGCCTCGATGAAGGCGTGTTCACATCCTTCCTTCACCACCTGACGCTCGTGCGAAACTTCTGTGCTCACCATAGCCGAATTTGGAACCGCCGCTTCACCATCACCTTCCAGCTTCCCCAGACAAAACCGGCCGCCCTTTCTCCGCAGCTCAACAAGGGAGCTGATCGGCTTCTTTATAACACCCTTGCTCTCCTCGCGTGGTGCCTCGACCAGATCGAACCCGAAAACACTTGGGCCTCCCGATTGAGCGACTTGATTCTCACTGCCCCGCTCGACGCGCCACCACACATGGGGTTCCCGACCAACTGGAGATCTCTGGCGCTCTGGTGCTCTCAGCCTGCGGCCTCTTAACTTTCCCATTTCAGCTTTTTCTTATGCCTTCCATCTCCAAAGAACTCCGCAACCAACTCGCCCGTGCCACTCTCGCAGCCCGCACAGCATCCGAGGACGCCTGCCGCGCCGCCCTGGAGAATCTCGCCGTCCACGAGAAGGAATACCGCCCCCACATGTCGGTCGATCAACGCCTGCTGCGCAACCGCCTCCGCGCCCGTGGCCGTGCTTTGGGCGACGAACGCGATGCCACCAAGCAGACTCAGGAAACCAAGCACCTCACAGAGGATGCCGCCTATGAGCAGTGGCACCGTCTCCTCTTCACCCGATTCCTTGCGGAGAACAACCTGCTCCATACAGACGAAGAGCAGGGAAATGTTCCAGTGACTCTGGAGGACTGCGAGGAACTCGCCCCGGAGCTGGGTGCGAAAGATGGCTTCGACCTTGCCTGCCGCTTTTCCAGCCGCACCTTGCCAGGCATTTTCCGCTCCGATGACCCGATCTTCGATCTCCCCATCGCCCAGCGCGACCAGGTCGAATTAAAGCGCATTCTCGATTCCCTGCCCGCCGAAGTCTTCACTGCCGACGACTCCCTCGGCTGGACATACCAATTCTGGCAAGCCCAGCGCAAAGACGAGGTCAACGCATCTGGGAAGAAAATCGGGGCCGAGGAGATTTCTCCCGTCACCCAGCTTTTCACCGAGGACTACATGGTGGAGTTCCTTCTCCACAATACGCTCGGAGCCTGGTGGGCGGCAAAACTCGGCCCCATCGTGGCGGCCGACGAGGCCGGGGCTCGGGCGAAGGCGGCTTTGCCTGTGCGCGATGGCATCGAAGTCACCTGGACTTACCTGCGCTTCATCCAAGACGAGGCGACGAAGACTTGGAAACCCGCTGCCGGGACTTTCGAGGGCTGGCCCAAGACGGCGGCTGAGATCAAGTTTCTCGATCCCTGCATGGGCTCGGGCCACTTTCCCGTCTTTGCCCTGTCACCGCTCGCCCGCTTGCGGATGGAGGAGGAGAAGCTCTCCTCTTCCGAGGCGATCCACGCCGTCCTGCGTGACAATATCCACGGGCTGGAACTCGATCCCCGTTGCTGCCAGATCGGCGCGTTCAATCTCGCCCTCACTGCCTGGAAACTCGGCGGCTACCGCGCCCTGCCGCCGCTTCATGTTGCCTGCTGTGGCCTGGCCCCAGCCGCCCAACTCAAGGACTGGGTCGCCTTGGCGGGAGATAACCAAAAACTCCAACGCGGCATGGAGAAACTCCACTCCTTGTTCAAAAACGCTCCCGTGCTGGGCAGCCTCATCAACCCGCGCGCCGGCGAGGGCGATTTGCTGGTGGCCGCGTTCCATGAACTCCAGCCGCTGCTGGAAAAAGCGCTGGCGCAGGAGACCAAGGACGACACCGCGCATGAAATGGCCGTGACTGCGCGCGGCCTGGCCAAGGCGGCGGAAATTCTCGCCGGCCAGTTCACGCTCGTCGCCACTAATGTGCCTTACCTTGGACGGGGCAAGCAGGATGAAGTTCTACAAAGTTATTGCGAACGCATTCACCCAGATTCAGCGGCTGACCTAGCAACGTGTTTTGTCGAGCGCGCTCTCAAATTCTGTGCTGAAGGCGGAAGCTCCGCACTCGTAACTCCGCAGAATTGGCTCTTCCTTAAAACGTATAAACAACTGCGAAAATTGCTCCTTGTGGATGTGGAGTGGAATGCGGTTGCGAGACTCGGCTCAGGGGCGTTCGAGACGATTGGTGGTGAGGTCGTAAACGTTGTTCTCTTAGTTCATTCAAATGCTTCGCCGTCTGCCAAGCGTGCGTTGACCGCGATTGACGCAAGCGAACCTGGCAATCCCCGAGAGAAATCTGTCGTGCTCAGTAAAGGGGCAATTCTTCAGCCCGCACAAGCAGCTCAACTGCAAAACCCTGATTCCATCATTCAGTTTGAGGCCGTAGACCCAGAAAAACGCGTTGGTAAATTCGGGTTCGTAAGAGGCGGGATCACCTCTGGCGATTCGCCATACTTCCGCAAGCACTTTTGGGAGGTAAAGTGCACGGATTCACGCTGGGCCTTCCAGCAAGGCACTGTTGACGAGGTGGCCGAGTTCGGCGGACGTGAGTTGGTTTTGTTGTGGGAAGATGGAAAGGGCGAGTTGGCATCAAGGTCCGGCGGCGGAGGCGCTACTATCGCCGGACGGGATGCATGGGAAAAGTCAGGCGTAGCCATCACTTACATGAGTGGCCTCAAGGTGACACGATACGAGGGCCAGCCCTTTGAGAATGTGATTTGCGTTTTGATTCCAAAGGAAGCGCGATACTTGTCAGCACTTTGGGCATTCGCTTTCTCTGAGGTTTTTGAGCCAGCAGTTCGCAGCGTAAATCAGAAGTTAAGCGTTGACGTTCGTTATTTTGAAAAAGCGCCCTTCGACCTGGCGCACTGGCAGAAAGTGGCGGCAGAGAAATATCCGCACGGATTACCGAAGCCGTTTTCCAGCGACCCGACGCAATGGTTGTTCAATGGCCACCCTGCCGGAGTAGACCAGCCGTTGCATGTGGCCGTGGTGCGGTTGCTCGGCTACCAGTGGCCGCGCCAGACCGGTTCAAGTTTTCCCGATTGCCCGGCGCTCGGCCCGGATGGCCTGGAAAAGTTGGCGGATGACGACGGCATCGTCTGCCTGCCTGCCCTCAACCGCGAGCAACCTGCCGCCGCCCGCCTCCGTGCGCTCTTGGCTGCGGCTCTCGGCAGCTTCGATGAGCGCAAACTCCTCGCCGCTACCGGCGCAAAATCGACGACTCTGGAAGACTGGCTGCGCGACGAATTCTTCGAGCAACACGCCAAGCTGTTTCACCACCGCCCCTTCCTCTGGCACATCTGGGACGGCCGCAAGGATGGCTTCAGCGCGATCGTAAACTACCACAAGCTCGACCACGCCACGCTCCAGAAGCTCACCTACACCTACCTCGGCAACTGGATTCACACCCAGGAATCCGACGCCAAGGCCGACAAACCAGGAGCCGCCGAACGCCTCGGCGCCGCCCAAGCCCTGCAAGCCGAACTGGTGAAAATCCTCGAAGGCGAGGCCCCCTACGACATCTTCATCCGCTGGAAGCCCCTCAAAGCCCAAGCCATCGGCTGGCACCCCGACCTCAACGACGGCGTCCGCCTCAACATCCGCCCCTTCCTCACCGCCAAGGACCTCGGCAAACGCGGAGCTGGCATCCTTCGCTCCAAGCCCAACATCAAATGGGACAAAGACCGTGGCACAGAACCCCAGCGCGCCAAGGCCGACTACCCCTGGTTCTGGTGCGACAGCGAGCCCAGCAACGACCCCGAAGGTGGAAAAGCTCCCGTCGGCAATCGCTGGAACGATGTGCACCTCACGCTGGAGTTTAAGAAGGCAGTTCATCCTTCATAATTCATCCTTCTCTCCTCATGCCCCGAAAGAAACCAT
>JBIJAV010000013.1:0-86837 GCA_044345595.1 Terrimicrobiaceae bacterium | reverse complement strand
GCTTCGTCCTGTCGAATGACAAAGCGGTCGAGGTGCTTTTTGATATCTTTCGGCGTGAGGTGAAAATCCCGGATCGCTTGAGGAACGGTGTCTGGATTTTGAACTGGCGCCACCGGCTCGCTTGGAGAGGGAGCCGGGGTCGAAAATGAAGCGCGCAAAAGCTCCTGCAGTCTGCGCTGCAGTTGCTCCGGAGTGGGAAGGATAGGATCACTCATATGGGAATTGGAGTTTCGGGATGCATCCACAAGATGCACCCCATTTCCCAAAGTGCGAGGGGGAGTTTTCTCCTTTGAGGAGATGGCAATTTTGAAGATCCAACCTGTTATGGCGATTAAATAAGGGGGGGATAAGCGAGACTCAGCTGGCGCAATGGCCTTCGGCAGAGGATCCGAACTTTTTGAGCAACTCCAAAAGCCGGAGAACCTCTTTCGCATCGATCTCGATCAGCTCGGAGACCTCCTCGACTCCGAGTCCTTTCCGTAACATTTTTAGAGCTGCCTTTTGTTGGCCAAGCAACTCGCCTTCTGCTCGGCCTTTGGTCTTACCTTCAGCAATCGCGTCGGCGAGTAATGTGCGTTCCACGCTCACGCCGTCCCAGTATTTATCGTAGGCGGCCAGCTCGCTTTCACTGAATCCTGATTCCTTCACATATTCAACTGCCTCGCGCACTTCGCCCTGTTCCAGAAGATCCTTGGAAACCTCCGCAGACTTTTCACCGACTTCCGTTAGATACCTGAGCCAGAGCACCTGCAGACGCTTTTCGGGTATCGTCTGAGGACGGAATTTCGGCAGCTCCACAAAAACAAATTCCAGCCCCTCGATCCGTCGTCCCGTGTCCAAGGCGTGGACGATCCGGTAGTGGTGATACCATTCCGGGCTGTCCTTGATGAATGTGTCATCAACGAGGTTGAGCGAGTAAACAGGCTGCAGGAGGTGGTATTCCTGCCCGGTTTTCAATTGCTTCACATAGGCCTTCGAAGCGTTGAAAAGAACCCGACTCATGAAGCTATCGGTCCAAAGCATCTGCATCTCGACGATGAACTGCCGCTTTTTTTGGTCTATGCAGCGAACATCAACGATGCTGTTACGCACCTCAGGAATTTCAGGAACCAACTCGCTGGGGAGATACTCCAGATCGACGATCTGTGCATCAGGCTCCAGAGGCAACAGGGCGTTCAGGAAGCTCTTGAGTAGATGCGGATGATGGCCAAAAACCTTCTTTAAGGTGAGGTCGTTCTTTGGATTCAAGTAGCGCATTGCGGGCACACTACACACTGCCTTGACTGGCGCAAGCTGCCGCCCCCGCCCTATCCGAGCATCTCGGCGACCATGGCGCGCTCTTCAGCGAGTTCCTTGTTGGTCGCAGCGATCTTGGATTTTGCGAAGTCATCCAACGGAATGCCAGTCACGACCTCAAAGGCACCGGGCGTTGTGGTTTTCACAGGCATTCCAGCCCAGACATTGGCATCGAAGCCGTAGTGGCCCTCGGATTTGATGGCGATGGAGTGGATTTGCCCCGGAGTGACGAGCGAGCGGACATGGTCCACAAGGGCATTCGCTGCCGAGGCGGCCGATGAGGCCCCACGGGCGGCGATGATGGCAGCCCCACGCTTGCCGACTTTTTCGCAGAATTCTCCTTCGAGCCAGGCGCGATCTGTGATGACTGACTCGGCGGGTTTACCGGCAATTTTGGCGTGGCCGAAGGCTGGAAACATCGTCGGGCTGTGGTTGCCGAAAATGAAAATCTCGCTCACATCGGTGGTGGCGACGCCTGCTTTTTTGGCAAGCATGGTCTGGGCGCGGTTCTGATCGAGGCGCACCATCGCGGTGAAGCGATCCGGCGTGAGACGGCGGGCTTTGCTGGCGGCGATCATGGCATTTGTGTTGGCCGGGTTTCCGACCACTGCGACGCGGGCGTTCTCTGCTGAGACCTCATCGATGATCTGACCTTGGGTGGTGAAAATTTTGCCATTATCCTTGAGCAGATCGGCACGCTCCATACCTGGTCCGCGAGGCTTCGCACCTACAAGGAGACTCCAGTTGGCATCCTTGAAAGCCACCTTGGCGTCATCGGTGAGGACCATTCCCGCGAGAAGAGGAAATGCGCAATCATCCAACTCCATGGCCACGCCCTCGAGCGCCTTCATGGCTTTTTCCACGGGAACCTCGAGAAGTTGGAGGATCACGGGCTGATCAGGGCCAAACATGGCACCGGAGGCAATGCGGGGAAGAAGGGAATAGGAAATCTGACCGGCAGCACCGGTCACAGCAACGCGAATGGGAGTTTTCATGAGCGGGAAGGTTTAGATTTTCGATGGCATGCGTCCAAGCAAAAACACGAGACCGCGCGCGAAGAATCGAGAGGCCAAAATGAATTTTGGAGTGCCATGGTTGGCGTCGATTGATATTCTCGAGGGATGTCATCAGCCATCATGTCCAAAAAAATGGACACTACCCGCCAAGCCATCGAGGATGGTTCGGCAAGCCCTGAGACCGTGGAGGCGTTTCGGGAATGGAAATCCTTGAACGGCCGCCTGCAGGAACTCGGCGAAACCGAGAAATACTATCTCAAGGCGATGAATTGCCCCCACCACCATCGAATTTTCGCTGCGGAACCCCGGAGCTACCGCGACCTTCCGCTGCGACTGGCTGAATATGGTTGCTGCTATCGCTATGAGCAGAGCGGCGAGCTTTTCGGGCTGATGCGCGTGCGTTCGCTCAATATGAACGATGCGCACATTTACTGCACGGAGGAGCAGTTCGCGGAAGAGTTCCGTGCCGTGAACGAGATGTATATAGAATACTTCAAGGTTTTCGGATTGGAGAAATACCAGATGCGGTTCTCCACGCATGATCCCGAAAAACTAGGGCAGAAATTTGTAAACGAGCCGGAGCTTTGGAAAAAGACCGAAGACATGGTTCGAAATGTTCTCGTCGAGAGCGGCATCAATTTTGTGGAGGTTCCCAACGAAGCCGCCTTCTATGGCCCGAAGATCGATGTTCAGGTCTGGAGCGCCATCGGGCGTGAATTCACCATCGCCACGAACCAGGTTGATTTTGCTGTTCCAGCGAAATTCGGACTACACTACCGCGACCGCGACAACACCGAGAAGACGCCGCTCTGCATTCACCGCGCTCCACTCGGCACGCACGAACGGTTCATCGGATTTCTCATCGAGCACTACGCCGGCAACTTCCCGCTCTGGCTCGCTCCCGAGCAGGTTCGTGTCATCACACTCAATGACGACCCGGTTTTGATTGCCTACGCAGAGCCGATCGTCAATGAACTCCGCCGTCAAATGGTCCGAGCAGAGGCAGATTTTGGTTCCGATCCGGTGAAGGCGAAGATCGCCGATGCCGAGAAAGCCCGCGTCCACACGATGCTGGTCATCGGCCACCGCGACATGGAGTCCGGCAATGTGAGCGTGCGCCTGCACGGAAAAGGCAACATCGGCGCCAAGCCGGTTGCCGAGGTCACCGCCGACATCCTTGCCTCAATCCGCGAACGCCGCGCTTGATCGGCCGGTCTTTTCGCTTGTCACTCAATCCACCTATTTCAAAGTAACAAACTCTATTTATGCCAAACACCATTCTCGTCGGCGCCCAGTGGGGCGATGAAGGAAAAGGAAAAATTATCGACTTCCTCACGGATGAAGCCGACATCGTCGTCCGCAGCCAAGGCGGTAACAACGCCGGTCACACGATCGTCATCGGCGGTGAGAAATATGTCCTCCACCTCATCCCCTCCGGCATTCTCCGCAAATCCAAAACCTGCGTCATTGGCAACGGCGTGGTTCTCGACCCTGTGGCGCTCGTGGGCGAAATCGAAGGTCTGCGCAAACGCGGCGTGAAGGTTGAAAAAAACCTGCTCATCAGTGATACCGCCCATCTCGTTCTTCCCTATCACCAGTCTCTCGATGGGCTCCGCGAAAGCCAAAAAGGATCGAAGAAAATCGGCACCACCAAGCGCGGCATCGGCCCAGCTTATGCCGACAAAGCCTCACGCACTGGGTTACGCACAGGCGACCTCTTGCGCCCGGATGTCCTGAAGGAAAAACTCACCCAGCGCATCAAGGAGAACAATGCTCTCCTCAAGAGCCTTGGCGCTCCAACGCTGAATGCGAAGAAGATCATCAACGATACACTGGCCGCCGCAGAGGTTCTGCGGCCATTCATCACGAATACCGTGATGTTCCTACACCGCGCGCTTGAGATGAAGACCAACATGCTCTTCGAAGGCGCCCAGGGAACCTTTCTCGACATCGACCACGGCACTTATCCGTATGTCACCAGCTCGAACACTACCTCTGGCGGAGCCTGCACCGGCAGTGGCGTGCCGCCTCACCGCATTGACAAGGTCATGGGAGTCCTTAAGGCCTACACCACGCGAGTCGGCGAGGGCCCCTTCACTACGGAAGACGACGCGCTCGGCGACCGTTTTCATGCCATGGGCCGGGAATTCGGTGCCACAACAGGCCGCGCCCGGCGCTGCGGATGGTTCGATGCCGTTTCAACCAGATATTCTGTGATTTTGAATGGCATCGATGAGTTGGCCATTACGAACCTCGATGGACTCGACGGCGTGGAGACAATCAAAATCTGCGTCGCCTACCGCCTCGACGGCAAAGTGCTGGACTTCCCGCCAACCGACTCTGAGCACCTTTCCCGCTGCGAACCTGTTTACATCGAGATGCCCGGCTGGATGAAATCCACCGAGAAGGCGAAAAAATTCTCCGAGCTCCCGCCGAAAGCCCGCGCCTATGTGAAAAAAATCGCGGAACTCACCGGCGCCAAGCTATCCATCGTCAGCATCGGGCCAGCCCGTGCTCAGACCATTCGCCTTTGATCGTGAGCAGCACCCCCAAGCATGTCGCCATCATCATGGATGGAAACGGCCGCTGGGCCCAGCAACGGGGACTTCCTCGGCTTGCGGGCCACGAAGCCGGCTCGAAATCCATCGAGCGTTGTGTGCAGGCGTGCCTGGATACCGGTGTGCAATATCTCACGCTGTATGCGTTTTCCTCAGAGAACTGGAAACGCCCGGCCCTTGAGGTCAATGGGCTCATGCTGCTGCTCGAAAACTTCTTAAACCAAAAGCGCGACGAGATGGTCCGCGAGGGAATTCGACTCCACCACATCGGCCGCATCCATGAACTTCCAAGCGTGTGCCAACGCAAGCTGCGCGAAGCCATGGAGGCAACGGCAGCGAATACCAAACTCCACTTCACACTCGCCCTGAGCTACAGCGGACGAGCCGAAATCCTCGATGCCGTGCAGTCGCTCGCACGCGATGCCGCCGCAGGACAGCTGAACCCTGACGCCATCACCACCGAGGTCTTCGAATCTCGCTTGAACACCGCAGGAATCCCCGACCCCGACCTGCTCATCCGGACCTCCGGCGAGATGCGCATTTCCAATTTTCTCCTCTGGCAACTGAGCTACACGGAAATCCATGTGACGAAAAAATTCTGGCCCGACTTTGACCGGGAGGATTTCCTCGCAGCTTTGGAGGATTACAAATCCCGTTCCCGCCGTTTTGGAGGGGTCTGAGCAGCCTGTGAGTGCGATAGTTTCAGAGCAAATCACCAATATCGCGGCCTATCGTTTTGCCGAGTTGAGCGACCTCAAGCCTCTCCGTGAGAGTCTCATCGCACTTTGCCGTGAGCAATCACTCAAAGGCACAATTCTCCTAAGCACCGAAGGCATCAACCTTTTCGTGGCCGGCTCGGCGGATGGCATCGAGATCCTACTTCGGGAACTACGCAACATCCCAGGCCTCGAGAATCTGGCACCGAAATTCAGCTTGAGCGGGCATCAACCCTTCTCGCGAATGCTCGTGAGGATCAAAAAGGAGATCATCGCCTTCGGTGTGGAAGGCATCAGCCCCGCCCGCAGAACATCTCCCAAGCTCCCTGCCGCTACGCTCAAGCAATGGCTCGACGAGGGCCGCAAGGTCACGCTTCTCGACACACGCAACGACTACGAAATCAAACTCGGCACTTTTTGCAACGCACTCCCGGCGGGCATCGACCATTTCCGTGATTTTCCAAAAGCGGTCGCCAAACTTCCCGAATCGCTCAAAGAGGAGCCGGTGGTGATGTTTTGCACCGGAGGCATTCGCTGCGAGAAGGCAGGCCCCTACATGGAGAGCCAAGGTTTCCGCAACATCCATCAACTCGACGGTGGCATCCTGAAATACTTCGAGGAATGCGGCGGCGCGCATTACGACGGGGAGTGTTTTGTTTTCGACCAGCGCGTAGGAGTGGACCCCGCCCTGCGCGAGACTGATTCCTCACAGTGCTTCCAGTGTCTCTCCCCGCTTACCGCAGAGGATCAGGCCGATGCCCGGTATGTCGCTGGCAAGTCGTGCCCGTTTTGCTTCAAGACTCCCACTGAAGAAATGGCGATGCGGATTGCATCGCGCGAGGAGGCAATTCGCCAGACGACCACTCCCCTCCCCGGCTCTGCGCCATGCGATAATTTCCGACCGATTGTCATTCCCCCCGAATACGACGGGGAGAGGATCCTTGAGGTGCTCGCCGGTATTTTCAGTCATACACCGCGTGCCGATTGGGAACAGATTTTCCAAGAGGGCTACTTGCTGGATTCGAGATTTCGCCCCATTGAACCGAACCGCTCAGCACAAGCAGGCGAGCGCTTTTATCGAAAAATCCCGGCAGATGTGGAACCGGCGGTGAATGCCAATGTCCGCATTCTCCACGAGGATGAAGCAATTGTGGTTATCAACAAGCCTGCGCCCTTGCCGATCCACCCCAGCGGGCGATTCAACCGCAACACACTTCAGGCGATCTTGCAGACGGTTTACCATCCGCAAAAGCCACGGCCGGCGCACCGCTTGGATGCCAACACAACCGGGCTTGTTGTTTTTACCCGCACCAGGCATTTCGCCAAATTCGTGCAGCCGCAATTCGAACGGGGAGAAGTTCAAAAAACCTACCTTGCCCGTGTAACGGGACATCCGATTGAAGACGCCTTTTTTTGTGATGCGCCCATCGGCGAAGAACCTGTAAGCGCGGGTGCCCGTCAAGTCGATGAAGTGAATGGTCTGCCTGCCCGCACGGAGTTTCGCGTCCTTCGCCGGGACATCGATGGATCAAGTTTGCTGGAGGTCCGTCCCCTCACCGGCCGGACGAATCAAATCCGGTTGCACCTGTGGCATCTGGGTTTTCCGATTTGTGGAGATTCGGTGTATTTGCCAGGCAAGGCTCTCGGCAACCGCCAGACCCTAGCCCTTGGCGAACCTCCGCTTTGCTTGCATGCTTGGAAACTGACATTTCGGCATCCGCTCACCAAGGAGGCGACAAGCTTTGAAGCCCCGCCACCCGACTGGAGCCGGGAGCCGCTTGCTTGATTGGCATCAGACCGGCTGATCGCCGTATTCCAGCAAATGCCCCTCTGCGATGGCTTCGAGGGATTCTGCAGAGGTCACCTGCTGCAACCGTTCTCTAAGTCGGGCACCGCCCGGAAGGCCTTTGGTGTAGGACATAAAGCGTGCGCGCATTGAGCGTATCGCCAACTCCTCCTTGCCTCCCCACCACTCGATCTCGCGTCGCGTGTGATCGATGATGAAGTCCCATTTCATCCGCAGGGTCACTGCTTCCGGAGCGCAGCCGCCCGCGATTGCCGAGCGGATTTCACGAAAGATCCAGGGATGACACATCGCGGCGCGACCAATCATCAAGCCAGCGACATTTGTTTCCTTCAGGCGCTGGAGTGCCACTGCGGCAGAATCGATGTCTCCGTTTCCAATGACGGGAATTTTGACGGCGTTCGCCACGGCTCCGATGACCTGCCAATCCGCCTCGCCTGTGTAGCCCTGCTCCTTGGTGCGCCCATGAACGGCAAGACGCGAAATCCCCTCGCCTTCGAGGATACGGGCGGTTTCGAGGGCGTTTACCGAGCGAGAATCCCAGCCGATGCGGATTTTTGCTGTGACCGGCAGGTTTGCCGCCGCAGCGACAACCTCGCGGGCCACGCTGGCCAGGAGCGGGCAATCCTTCAGCAAGGCCGATCCACCATTGCGGGCCACGACCTTGTTCACCGGACAACCAAAATTGAGGTCGATGAAATCCGGGGAAACCCAGTCGATGACGGCTTTCACCGCCTCTGCCAGGCGTGCGGGGTCTGCTCCAAAGAGCTGAATACCGAGCGGTCGCTCCTCTGGCTGAAACTCCAGATAACGCCGCGTCCGCTCGTTTCGGTGCAGAATGCCTTCGGCGGAGACAAACTCTGTCGTGAGGACATCCGCTCCCAGGTTTTTGCACAGGCCGCGAAAGACGGTATTTGTCACACCCGCCATGGGGGCGAGGAAGAGCAGCGGCCCGTGTGGCATGTCAGAGCCCGTGTTCCAAAAGCGCGCCCACCTCGCGTTGGACATCCGGGATTTGCTCAAGGCTCAAGTGGGGATTAGCGATGACGATCGTTTCGCCTGTGACGACATGTTCGTAAACAAGCATGTCTTCATCACGGCTCTCGACCGGACGCAGCATTTTTTTGCGTTCCAACATGAGCGCGAGAATGTAGCAGGCATTCTTGCGGGAAGGGTCGTTCTCCGCGATAAGGCGGCGGAGGAGACTCTCGGCATCGTCCTTGGCTATCGCCTCAGGAGCGGCAGGAGCGGGAGGCTCGTATTTCGAGCGCCAGAATGAGAAGGGCTGGATGTTGTCGTTCCTGTTTCTCCAAGCCTCCTCGCAAAGATCCTCGCGGCGGAATCCATCGCCCTCGCGAATCAGAAGGGTGTAAAAGTGGTCGCCCTCGCGGAATTCGTATCCGGTGCGGGCGCAGGTGTGAGCGCGTGATTTGATCTCCCAGTCGGCTTGCATCATGAAAGTCCAGGTATTTTGAATTTAGGCATCTCGCGGTTTGTTGACTTCATCCAAAGGAGGACAAGCCCCACGATGAAGAAAGCAATCATCGGTCCCCATGCCGCAGTGAAAGGCGACACTCGGCCGCCCTTTCCGAGGGCCACAAAAAGACTGCTTACAAATACGAGCGAGAAAAACATGCCGATTGCCAGTGCGACGCCACCAAGCACGCCTCGGCGCGAGTAAACAATCCCGCACGGGGCCGCCACGAAGATCACGAGAAAACAAACCGCAGGCATGGCCCAGCGGTAGTGCCAGTGAGTGCGATAGGCTGCCAGACGATTCTCGGGAAAATCGGCGTTGTATTTCAGGTAGTCATTCAACTCCGGCACCGAGAGAAAATCGGCATTCAACATGGAACTGGAAATGCGCCACGGTGTTTCGGACCATCCATCGATGAAGATGTTTCCCGGCATCTCGCTTTTGAGAATATTACCCTCCCGATCCATCTCGACATGTTTCCCGCCGAGCAGCGTCCAACGGGACACAATCGGATCGAAAACGGCCTCCCTCGCATACCATTGTTGCACAATATTTCCCTCGGCATCCTGTTGAATGATTTGCACATCCTGCATCCGCTCCCCACGCAGGGACATACGGGCCACAAACCATGTCCGCTGTTCCTCGCGGTTGCGGAAGAGATGGCCCTTCATGGTTTTGTCGCTTTTCTTCCCACGCTTAATGTCACCGACGATGACTTTTTTCATGCCCGTCGCATGGGGCGCGCCCTCGTAGTTGAAAAAGGCTGTGACTCCCGTGAGAAGAAGCCCAACGAAAAGCAAAGGCATGAGAATTCGTAAAATACTCCGTCCAGCGCCCAGCATGGAAATGATCTCGTTCGAGCGCGACATGCCCGCCAGCGAGTAGAGCAAAGCCAACAGCGTGGCAAGAGGCAGGGCGATGACGATAATTTCCGGAACCTGCGAGGCATAGTAGTCCACAAGCGCCTCCACAGAAGCCTGCCCCTGAATGAAATCCTGAAGGTTGTCAGCGAGGTCGAAAATGAACCAGATGCCTACAAACCCGGCAAAGCAGTAAAGAAATGGAACGGAAAATTTCCGCAAAACATAGCGGTCAAGCGTGGTCATCTTGCAAGGCGGGAAGACTATCTTCCGAGCGAGTCGGCGTCAACGATTGGGCAGGGAGACTCCTTCCCGCCCAAGAACCGTGCCGGGAATGGTGCACGCCATACGCTACCGGTTGCCGCCCTTGTCCTGAAGCCTTGACGCTGTGGTTCAAATCCACGCCGCCGTTCAGCCTCATTACGCGCCACAGTCGTCAACCCGATATCCTCCGCACAGGCGAGGATGCGAGATTGAACGATTTTGCGTTCTCCGGGTGTGGGCATGGTGATCAGACTTGGCTTTCCACCTCTTGGATGACCGCATCGAGCAGACTGCGCTTCAGATGCAGCGTGGACTGAGCGGGCAGTGCCCGCAACACGGCGAGAATTTCCGGTTTCGTCCGTTGCCGCCTGCGGATGGCACGCACGAGGATGCCGATGGTTCCGTGGGTAGCGATCCCAAGATTGCACGCCGCCAGACGCGCCGCCGTATCATCCGTCAGCAGCAGGCCTGGGCGATATTCCAGCGCCACACGCAACGCCTCCCACTCTCCTGTATGGAGACTCAGCACTAAGGCAAGAGCCTCCAGCGCGGGCGGCTCCGGGATTGTCGGCGAAACACGCCGCAGCCCCACGGAAGGATGAGTGAGAGCACTGGGCCGATGCCGCCCCACTTCCCGCCACACCGTCTCTGGCACCAGCACTTCAGAAAAGTCCGAAAGCAAGTCCACACACCCCAATTCATCCAAGTGGATCAGCGGCCCAGCATCACACACCACCAGTGGCATTTTCTGGTCAGTCGTTGCCACGCAAACCCCATTGCACATCACTCATCACCATGGACTCCGTCACGCGGGCGGAGTGTGACTCCAGGAAACGCCGCAATGCATCCGCCAACAGATCATTGAAATCGGAGGCCCACCCTTCTTGAACAAAGGTGAGCGCTCGCGCCGTCAACTCAGGCGGCAGTTCAGCTTGGATGGTGGTCTTTGTCATAAGGCTAGCATAGCAAGAAGAGTGGGAGGCGAAAGTCCCAGTTGCCATAGATGTCGGTGTGCGCTCTCAGAATCTTCATTCTTCTGCGCTCGTCTTATCCGAGCCGACAAAAACCACTTCGCACCCGACCTGCGAGGCGATGTGTCGCACCTTTTCGCGGAGCTCGTGTTCGGCTCGCTTCAGGAGTCCGCCTTCCAGCAGGTCCCGCTTGGCGCGGCGCTCGAGCGAGCGCGATACGCGTGTTTGCAGGCGGTCCGAGAGGTCGTCCCAAGCGAGATCACCGGGCTCAAACTGAATGGAGTCCGTCTTTTCGAGTGTGAGGACTTTGACCTGGGGCAGGGTGACATCGGCAATGGCCCCACCACGCCGCACATTGATTTGAAAGGGTTCGCGGAAAAAAAATCCCCCATCGGCTCGAAAACTGGCGGATGCCGAGAAATCTCCGCCGCCGGGTTTTTGACCCTCGAATGTTTCGCGCACGCTGACCTCGCCATTGGAGAGGACCAGGCTCTCGAGCTCACTTTTTTGGGAAAAAAGCACGCCTGCATTGGCAAGAATCCGTGGGGATACCCCCAGCGATCCTTGAAATTTCTCATGCAAGAGATTCGATGTCCGCACAGCGGCATCCATCGGCTTGATGAAAAACTCCCAAGAAACCCAGGCGCAAAGCGAGGTGATGATGAGAGCACTGCCGAAGGAGAGCCAGAAAAGTCGTGATCCCATTTAGAAGTCGCGGTTCAAAAGGTAATCCGCAATGCCCCGGAGAAAGGCGGCGCGTTCGCCGAAGGGCTTGAGTGCTTGGAGCGCGAGTCGGGTGTGACGCGCAGCCTCCTTGCGGGATTTTTCGAGTCCGAAAACGGCCGGATAAGTGGCCTTGCCGGCGGCGACATCCTTCCCGGCGCTTTTGCCGAGGCGCTCGCTGGTTTGCGTGATGTCCAGAATGTCGTCCACAATTTGGAAGGCCAAACCCAGATGCGTGCCAAATTTTCCCAGCGAGCGGCACTCGGAGGTCGAGGAATTTGCCGTCATGGCTCCAAGGCGCAGGCTCACGGAAATAATGGCTGCCGTCTTGCCGAGATGGATGAACTCAAGACCCGCCGGGCCGACGTTTTGATTCTCCGCTTCGACATCCGCCACCTGGCCACCGATGAGATACGAACTTCCGGCAGCCTTCGAGAGCTCGCGCAAATAATCCGCCATCGTGTGGCGCGCGCAGGGCTTTGTGCGGGCCAAAATCTCGAATGCAAGCGTAAGCAAGGCATCACCCGTCAGCACGGCCATGCCTTCGCCGAAGACCTTGTGCGTGGTAGGGCGTCCACGGCGAAGATCGTCATCATCCATGCAAGGCAGGTCGTCATGAACGAGCGAATAGGTATGGATGCACTCGATGGCGCAGGCCGGCGGCATGGCGGCAGTGATTGAGCCACCACAGGCCTCTGCGGCCGCGAGGCACAGAACGGGCCTCAGGCGTTTCCCCCCAGCGAAAACACTGTAACGCATTGCCGTGTGCAGCGTCTTGGGCTTCGTGTTGGCATCCGGCATCCACCGATCCAATGCCTGATCCACCTTTTTATGAAGGGCTGCGAGGCGGGATTTCACATTCATCGGTGGATAATTCAAAAACAAGCAGGCAGGGACAAATAGTCCCACCCGCGTGCTCCGACAATACCCAACTCGCAAATCGAATTTTCCCGAAACTTAAGACTCCCCTCACCCGCCTTCGATATGCAATATGCGCGCCCTCATGCCGCAGCTCAAAATTGCCGTCCTCGGTTCTGGAAAAGGTTCCAACTTCCGCGCGATCCTCTCAGCCATCATGGCGGGACACCTCAGAGTCACTCCCGTTCTTGCCGCATCCGATGTGGCTGATGCAGGCATACTCACCCTGGCGGACAATCTCGGAATCCCGACAACCGCGATCCATGAGCCCAAATACCGCACCCGGCTTTCGACGGAGGTCGAGTCCGGGCTGGTCGAGCAGCTTCAGGCATCCGGCGCAGACCTGATCGTCCTCGCAGGCTACATGCGCCTAGTCAAAGCCCCCCTCCTCGAAGCCTTCCCCCGCCGAATTATCAACATCCACCCCTCGCTCCTGCCTGCCTTTCCCGGTCTGGAAGCCTGGAAACAAGCCCTTGCCGCCGGGGTCAAGACCACGGGTTGCACCGTGCATTTTGTGGACTCCGGCATGGACACCGGCGAAATCATCGCGCAGTCCGAGGTGCAGGTCCTCCCGGGTGACACCGCAGAAACCCTCCACGCCCGCATTCAAGAGGCGGAGCACCGGCTCTACCCCGAAGTCCTCGTTCGATTCGCACGCAGGGAGCTTCCATGAGCCGCTTCCGACTCTACGACCTGAATCCCGAGCAACAAAGCGCCGCCACGCACGAGCACGGCCCGCTGCTCATCCTCGCTGGAGCGGGGACTGGAAAAACCCGAACCATCGTTGCCCGCATCACCTGGCTCGTCTCGACCGGCACTCCCGCGTCGAAAATTCTGGCTGTCACTTTCACCAACAAGGCGGCCCGCGAAATGAAGGAGCGTATCGCCGGAATGCTCACCGAAGATCAGGCGGACGAGATAACCGCATCCACATTCCACGCCCTCTGCGTCAGGATTCTCAGAGGCGACGCCGAGAAAATCGGCTACAAAAACAACTTCACAATCTTTGACGAGGGCGACCAGCTCGGTCTGATCAAAAAAGTCATCAACCGCGTTACAGCCAAGGATGAAAAACTCGATCCCGGCCTTGCCAAAAACCTCATCAGCAAAGCCAAAAACAACGGCTGGGCCCCGCCACAGGACGACGAAACCGTGATCGGAGCGGTCTATGCCCGCTACAACCGCGAGCTTCATGCGCTGAATGCGATGGATTTCGACGACCTGCTCGTGCAAGCCGTTCGCCTTCTCAACGAACACCAAGATGTCCGGGACAAATGGCGCGCCCGCTACAGCCAGATGATGGTCGATGAATTCCAGGACACCAACCGCCTGCAACTCGATTTGGTGACCCTGCTCGCGGCCGGCGACCCGCCCAATGTGTGCGTGGTGGGCGATGACGACCAGAGCATCTACGGGTGGCGCGGGGCCGAGGTCTCAAACATCCTCGAGTTTGAAAAACATTTCCCGAATCCCAAGATCATCCGCCTAGAGCAAAACTACCGCAGCACGAATCCCATCCTCACCACGGCAAACCGGCTCATCAAAAACAACCCGCGCCGCCGCGTGAAAAACCTCTGGAGTTCCGTCCCAGGAGGCGATCCCGTGCATATCGTCGCCGTGGCGGATGACAAAACGGAGGCTGAATTTGTCGTGGGCGAAGTGGGCGCGATCCGCAACGCGAATGGAATTCCATGGGAGCACTTCGCGGTGATCTACCGCATGAATGCGCAATCCCGTCTCCTCGAGGAAAACCTCCGCCGCATGAAAATCCCCTACCGGCTCGTTGGCGGCAAAAGTTTCTTCGACCGGCGCGAAATCAAGGATGTCCTCGCCACCATCACCTGCCTCGTCAACCCACAGGATGACATTTCGCTCCTCCGCATCATCAACACGCCGCCGCGCGGCATTGGAGCCACCACGGTGGAACTCGCCCTCGAGCACAGCGCCAAGGCGCACCGCAGCCTGTTTGAAACGCTCACTGATATCTCCTTCGAGCAGGAGGTTTCACGCAAGACTGCTGCGGCAATCCGCAAGTTTGCAGAGGACCTCGCGGCCGCGCGCATCCACCTTCTCACGCCAGGCGCGGACGCCTACGCCATCGTCAATGGCTACCTCTCCGAGACCGGCTACTTCGAGGACCTCAAAAACTCCTGCAAGACGCCCGAGGAAGCGCTCAACCGCGAATCGGGCGCGAAGGAAATCCTCAACGCCCTGGCCACCCACCAATCCAAAAAACGCGGCAGCGTGCAGGATTTTCTCGATGAACTTTCCCTCAACCGCGAACGGGAGGAGGACAAAAAAGAGGACGCCACCGGGCTTACTCTCATCACTCTCCACGCCGCCAAGGGGCTTGAGTTTCCCCATGTCTTCCTAATCGGCGCGGAGGATGGACTCCTCCCCCACGAGCGCTCCAAATCCGAGGGCACAGTGGATGAAGAGCGCCGTCTTTTCTATGTTGGCATAACCCGAGCGATGAAGTCCCTCACCATCACCCATTGCCGGAACCGTATGAAATTCGGCTCCGCCATGAGTTGCCGTCCCAGCCCATTTCTCAAGGAAATCGAAGGTGACAGCGTTCTCTCGGAATCCCACGAGGACATCATGTCCCGCCCCGTGGCCGAGGAGGATCTCGCCGCATCGTTCGCCAGCCTGAGGGCCATGCTCGCGCAGGATTGACTACTGGCTCAGGCGGGGATTTCACGACAAGCTTCAAAAGTTGATTTGAACCCATGAGCAAAAAAAAGCCCAAGCCCGCCGCCCCCGCATCGACGGTTCGTTCCTCGGCAGCAGAATACCTCTCGTTTGTGGCGGCCAGCGGCAACGGCGGCGTCGAAACCGTTTACGCCGATGAAAATGTCTGGCTCACCCAGAAAATGATGGGCCAGCTCTACGATGTGGATGTCCGGACAATCAACTACCACCTCAAAAAAATCTTCGCAGACCGTGAACTCCAGGAGAATTCAGTTATCCAAATTTTTCGGATAACTGCCGCCGACGGCAAAAGCTACGACACGCTCCACTACAACCTCTCCGCAATCATCGCCGTCGGTTACAAAGTGAATTCCGAACGCGCCGTGCAATTCCGCAAGTGGGCCACCGGCATCATCGAGCAATTTACCATCAAAGGCTTTGCGATGGATGACGAACGCCTGAAAAATGACGGCACCATCCTCGGCAAAAAATACTTTGAGGAGCAGCTCCAGCGCATCCGCGAAATCCGGCTCAGCGAGCGCAAATTCTACCAGAAAATCACCGACATTTACGCCACCGCCATCGACTACGATGTCACCGCCACCGCCACGAAACGCTTCTTCGCCACCGTGCAGAACAAACTCCACTGGGCCATCCACGGTCAGACGGCGGCCGAGGTCATTTTCTCCCGCGCAGATGCCGCAAAAGACAGAATGGGCCTCACCACATGGAAAGACGCCCCTCGGGGCAAAATCCAGAAGTTTGATGTCGCGGCCGCCAAAAACTACCTCACCGAAGGCGAAATGGCGCAACTCCAACGCCTCGTCTCCGCCTACCTCGACCTGGCCGAAGACATGGCACTGCGGCAGATTCCCATGACGATGCAAGACTGGGAAACCCGCCTGAACCGCTTCATCGCAGCCACAGACCGCGAAGTCCTGCAAGATGCCGGAAAGGTTACCGCCGAAATTGCCCAAGCCCACGCCGAAAGCGAATTTGAAAAATACCGGGGCCTGCAGGACCGCAATTTCGAATCCGACTTCGACCAGATGATCAAGCAACTCCCGAATCCCGAAACGAAAGCCTGACTCTATCGTTTCATTCACTGCCTCGCGTATAAAAAAACACCGCAGACAAATGTTTGCCATGCCCAAAGCCACGGCATAGCCTTCCTGATAGTGAACGACCTTCATCCGGAAACCGGCGATGTCGACCTGATCCAACGCATGGGCACAGGTGACACCAAGGCATTTACCCTCTTCCAGCGACGCCATATCGGCATCATTTACTCCACAGCCCACCGCGTTCTCAACAACGACACCGACGCCGAGGATGTCACCCAAGAGGTCCTGTTCATGCTGTGGGAAAAGTCCCCCATGTATGACATTGAGAGGGGCAAGCCTGTGACATGGATTGTGACCATGACGCGCAACAAGGCGATAGACCGCCTGCGTTCACTCCAACGCCGCCTGCGCCTCCAGGATGAAGTCCGGCTTGAAAATCCCGAATCGGTCGACACCCGCACGCCAGCCCAGAGCCTGCGCGCAAACGAAAAAAATGAACTCGTCCGCACGGCCGTGATGAAACTGAATCCCGATCAGCGCGAGGTCATCGAAATGCTTTATTTCAGCGGCCTGTCCCAGCAGGAAATCTCGGACCGCATTCACAAACCCATCTCGACCGTCAAAGCCCGCATCCATCGTGGCATGGTGCGCCTTCGCAAAATCGTAGGAACGGAGATATGAAAAATCCCAAGACTATTCTTGGCATCGATATCGGCGGAACCGGCATCAAAGGCGCGCCGGTCAATATCGCAACTGGCGCACTCGTCGCCGAGAGATTCCGCATCGCCACCCCGAAGCCTGCTTTTCCCAACGCCGTGGCCGAAGTCGTGGGCCAGATCGCAGCCCACTTCAACTACAAGGGGCCTGCGGGAGTCACCTTTCCCGGGATTGTCAAAAACAACACCATCCACTCCGCCGCGAATGTTGACCACTCCTGGCTTCAGGTCGATGCGGCAAAACTTTTCAAAAGACACCTCGGCGGTCCCGTCACTGTCGTGAACGACGCGGACGCCGCTGGCATTGCCGAGATGCACTTCGGCGCCGGACACGGGAAGACCGGCGTTGTCATCATGCTCACCTTCGGCACTGGCATTGGATCGGCCATCTTCCATGATGGTGTGCTGATTCCCAACGCCGAACTCGGGCACCTCCAACTTCGTGGCAAGGACGCCGAGAAACGCTGCTCGGAACGCGTTCGCGAGGAGAAGGACATGTCTTTCAAAAAGTGGGCGAAAATCGTCAGTGAATACCTCGCCACCTTGGAAACCCTCTTCTCGCCGGAACTCTTCATCATCGGAGGCGGCATCAGCAAAAAGGCCGATAAGTTTCTCCCCTATCTCACGGCGAAGACGGATGTCCTCATCCAACCGGCAAAAATGCAGAATGACGCCGGCATCATCGGCGCAGCATTTCTTGCGAAGATTCCAGCTTGATCTTGCCGTCGGTTTCAACGACTATCTCGCTTCTCCCGTTCACGGGGTCTTAGCTCAGTTGGTAGAGCGCCTCAATGGCATTGAGGAGGTCAGGGGTTCGAATCCCCTAGGCTCCACCACCCCTCGTTCACTTCCAAAAGCGAAAGTTTCGCATTACCGAAGTATCGTTCTTCAGCTTCGCAGCGTATGACTTCTACTGAAATATGGAAAACCGAACCCGCATTGTCGAAGCCTACACGAACCACCTCCGCGAGCATGGCACACCGCCGCTCACCGTTCATGCCTTCTGCAAATCCCTCAACCTCGCCGAGAGGGATTTTTTTCAAGAATTCGCATCCCTCGAAAGCGTCGAAAGCACCATCTGGGGCGATTGGATATCCAGCCTCACCACACGCCTTGAGAGTGTTGCCGAGTGGAAGGAATTTTCAGCCCGGCATCGCTACCTCACTTTCCTCTTCGCGTTCACCGAGTCCTCGCTGGACTGGCGCTCGCTCATGCTCACCCGTTTCAACCACCTCGCGCCCGTGGCCTCGCCGCCCTTTCTCAAAGCCTTCGAGGAGCATTTCAAAGTCTTCGCCTCGGACATCATCTCCCACGGCATATCGACAGGCGAGATCGCGCACAGGGGCCCGATGCAAGCACTCTACCCCGCTGTTTTATACATCCACTTCCGCGCTGTTATTTCCTTCCTGCTTCGCGATGAAAGCCATCACTTCGAGCTCACAGACGCCTTCATTGAAAAGACGGTCGCTTTTGCCTTTGATGTCATACGAACCCAAGCGATCGACTCCGCATTCGATCTGGCCCGCTTCCTCGCACCCTCGGCTTGGGGGAAAATGTCTTGAGCACGCAGGAGAGCATCCGAAGCCACAAACTTGACCGCATGGCCGCCCTCGCCGGCGCTGGGGCGCGGGTCGGGATGAATTACCTCAAGCACTACGGACGCCAAGCCATCTCAGGGCGGGCGGATCCAGACACTCTCCAGGAACAAAATGCCAGCGAGGTCTTCCGCACCTTCAGTGAATTGAAAGGCGGCCCACTCAAGCTGGCCCAGATGCTCAGCATCGACCAATCGCTCCTGCCGCCCGCCTACGCCAAGCAATTTGCCCGCGCCCAGTATTCCGCGCCTCCGCTCTCCTACCCGCTCGTCGTGCGAACATTTCGGCGGGAATTTGGTAAAGATCCGCGAGACATTTTCGATACCTTCGAACCCCAGGCAGCGCACGCGGCATCGATCGGCCAGGTGCATCGAGCCACGCTGGGTGGGCGCGCCTTCGCCGTCAAAGTCCAATACCCCGGAGTGGCCGAAAGCCTCCGCAGCGACCTTGGCGTTGTAAAACCCATCGCTCTTCAAATCCTCGGACTGCGGGAGCGCGATGTTGCCGCCTATTTCAAGGAAGTCGAAGCCCGCCTCTTGGAGGAAACCGATTACGAAAAGGAACTCCACAGCGCGATGGAACTCTCAGCCGCCTGCGCGCACCTAACGCACATCCGCTTCCCGGAATACCACTCCGAGTTTTCAAGCCGACGGGTGATTACGATGGATTGGATGGACGGCGAGCCTTTCGATGTCTTTGCCGACGGCCCGGCCTCGCAGGAGCTTCGCAACAGCGTTGGGCAGACGCTCTGGGATTTTTACGCCCATCAAATCCACAAACTCCGGCGCTTCCATGCCGACCCGCATCCGGGAAATTTTCTCATCGAGGGCGACAACCTCTGCGTGCTCGACTTCGGTTGCACAAAAACGATCAACCCGGATTTCCACAGCAAACAATTCGCCTTCCTCGATCCCACGCTCGAAACAAACCCCGCGCGCCTCGCCGCCGCGATGGAGTCGATGGACATCCTCCTGCCCTCGGACACCCCCGCTCAACGCACCCACCTCATCGAGCTCTGCAAAAAATCCCTCGAACTCCTCGCCCTGCCCTTCCGCGCAGGCCACTTCGACTTTGGCGACCCCGCATTCATGAAAGCCATCTACGACCTCGGCGAAGAAAATAGAAAAAACAACACCCTCCGTGGCATGAGAGGACAAAGAGGCTCCGCCGACACCATCTATCTCAACCGCACATTCTTCGGCCTCTACAGCCTCCTCACCCGCCTCCGCTCCCACATCAAAACCCCACTCCCCGAGGGGCTGACTTTTTAGTAGCAAAGGAGCAAAGGAGCAAAGGGAGTCTTCCGGGATACAAATCAGCTTTTTTTCTCGGTATTGAGGAGGCCGGAGATGAGGAAGAGGGCGTCGGCGGCGCAGATGGCGAAGTCGGCGATATTGAAGGCCGGCCAATGGCCATACCAAAGCTTTCTAACCGATGGAATGGCACCATTAGAAACTGCACGGCAGCTAAGGCCCTAGTTTTTGAAAAAGCGTGCTTTTTTCAATTTTAAAGAGGGCATTTTGTTCTGCGCAGAGTGAAAGAGCGGCACGACACCAAGCGCCTCGCGTGAGGCCACTAGCCGAGGCAAGGCGGTTTATTTCCTGACTTATTTTAACATCAACAGAGGTGCTTATACTTGTCATCCCCTTGCCTGGACCATGGCCTCTAAGTTTTTTCATAATCCCAAATCCAATTTGCTTACGAAGATTTGCTCATATTCTTTTTGCTACTAAGTATACGGCGGCGTGATTGCTTCAAAGGAGCGCCTAACAACTTGTGGCCAAAAAATTGCAACAACGCCCTCTCCACAACCTGTGATCGGCTAAGGCGAGCTTGTGTAGCGAATGAATCAACCTCGCTGAAAAGCTCAGGATCAAGTCGGATGTCGATCTTTTTTGTTTTATTCAATATTTGGAGATTCGTTAAAAAACAAAGCGGGAATAGTTTATCCAAAATAGTAAGACCTAAGTGGCCCAAAAATTGGCTCCCCTGTCGCACCGCATGATCTACAAATGTCCTCAAACCATACCACTGTATCTCTATGTTCCACAAAAGAAGGCAAATGAGGTTTTTCTTCAAATTGTGAAAAATGGGAAAACATTTCCCAATCAGAGTCCTGGAAAAACAAGCTATCTAAACGTTCGACAACTCTTTGCCAGTCGTTCAAGGTTAAAGTCTCCAAAGGCGGGGCTTCAACCTCCTTACAATCCTCATCCGACCAGACAAATAAATTTGCCTCGAGAGAACAAAACTCGTAAAGCCCCCACAGGTTTAAGGCATCATCTTTAATCTCAGAAAACCCGCTGCACTCGAAACCTCGAAGAAAAGATTGTGTAGAAAACTCATAAAACGATGAAAATATAGCCTCTCTAAATAGAGGCATTGGATTTGCCTGCTTATCGGAGAGCAAACACATAAAAACATTTTTTAACTCAAAAAAAACCTCTCCAAGAGTAATATATCTCAAAAAATACGAGTCTTCAATGAAAGCGCAGGGAGCCGTTCTTTCCCAAAGTTGGTCATCGTCATTCAAGAGATTCATTTGATGAGCAATCTCTCGAAAGAAAAAACTAAGGTGTTGACACGAGAAGCGGGTCCCGACTCCAGTTGAAATTATTTGATACATGGTAAAATTTGCATTTTAAACAGAAAATCCTGTCTTTATGTGTAATAAATGGTTCCCCTACTGCAACATAATTTGCGACAATTTTTTTCAAAAAATTCTGTATGGCTTTAAAGGGTCGGAGTTAATTTTTGACATGATCGTCTGATCTCTATAGTGGAGTTTGGTTTATAACAATTTCAGCCAGTGGCGCGTAGCGCCAGCAAACGGTCATCGAAAATCAGACGATAGCGTTCCTTGGCAGGCTCACTCAGAAACGAGCTGCCGATGAGATCATGAACGGCAGTCCGCGTTGAGGGGAGCGAGACGAGGAAGGCGGCGGCGACATCCGCAGCCATTTCGAAACGCGCGGCCAATTCCATGAAGTCTTGGTAGCCGTGAAATCCGTTGGTTTGAAAAAACGGTGTGCTGAAGTCATTCCGGAAGAGGTCGAGCGCCAGGCGCGACTCGTTGGGCAGATGCAACGAGGTGCAGAGCAGGTCGTAGGCGGGACTCAGCGCGTGGTCGGCAGACGGGGTCTCGAGCAGTGAAAAGTTTTTGAGATGGGCGTCGCCATTGCCGATGAGGTAATTGAAGACAACCTGCCGAAAGAGGCGCTCAATGGCGATCCTCCAGGCGGGGCAGAAGGTGCGAACAAGCTCTCCGCACTCTTCATAACTTCCATCATACTTGAAATTTTTACCGGCGTTCAGCGCGCTACGCCCAGAGAGTTGGCAGAAGTCCTCCTGCCGCAATTTGCGTTCGGAATCCAAGGCGCGGTCGAAACGCCTCACCACAAGCGCGGGTGCATCGTCGGAAAAAAAAACGAGGCCGCACGGGGCGGTGGAGAGACGAAAAATCTGCGCGGCCAATTGCATCGTGAGGTGCTCGTTGGCGGGGACATCTTCCGCAAACTCAAGCGAGGCGGCCATGGCTACGGGAATCGGCTTCAAGAGGTGCGTGGCCTCCTCCGTCGCAGGCTGCAGCGTATTCCCGACAAGTCGAAGCGAGATTTTTTCCTGCACACCCGAGATCGACATGCGGCCTGCATTCTCTCCACGAAAACTCTGGAAGGCCGCCCGATCGAAGAGCAGGCGCCACGGCACCCTCGCCCTACCCCAAAGATTCCTGCGGGCGGTGGACGAATACCCAGGGCCTTTGAGCGGCTTCAAAGTTGAGAGGCACACGGCTCTCATGTTTCCGACCTCCTCACGGTGACAGCGCCTATGACATCGCCTCCGGCCGTCTCCAGTAACAGCCCGAAATCGTCATTCTCATCAATCCGACGCATCCGGCACTGCATCTCCCGAAGCGTGCCCTCAGCCAACAGGCCGGAGAAAAAGGGAAACAAAATTGCTGACTCATAAGGTTCGGATCGACAAGGAAGAGTGAGGCTAATGGCGGACGCACCGAGAGAAGCCAAAAATGTCGTTAGGTATTGAAACCGATATCCAGAGTCGGTTTCCTCAATCAAACCGCACTCGTGATTATTCAGAAGGACGATGCCCTGCCGTCCGCTCATGTTTTCGTCCTCTCCCCCGCGGCGTCCGTGAAGGTTGTGGGATTTGCGGGATGGATCGAAATCCGAAGCCCCAGCACATTCAGCAATTTCAACAAAGTCTGCAGCGTGGGATTTCCCTTCGCGGTTTCGATGTCGCTCAAACCATGAAGACTCAAAGCCGAAAGCCTCGCCAAATCCGCCTGTGAAACGCCCAGTTCACGACGGCGCTCCCGGATTATTTTTGAAATATGCGAGCTTTCAATATTCACTTGAATGAATATTCAGCCACAAAACGCGCGTTGCAATGTAAAACTTGCGACGAATATTCATTTCAATGAAAGTCTATGACACCCTTTTTGGGAAAACAAACGATCCTCCCTCCATGGACAAGGCCTTCCGGGATGCGAATCAGGTCTTTTTCTCGGTATTGAGGAAGCCGGAGATGAGGAAGAGGGCGGCGGCGGCGCAGATGGCGGAGTCGGCGACATTGAAGGCCGGCCAGTGGCCATACCATGGGAGGATGACATCGAGGAAGTCGATCACATAGCCATGGAGGATGCGGTCGGTGAGGTTTCCGAGCACTCCGGAGACCAGGAGGGCGGCCCCGAAGCGGGACGGGGCGTCGGCAAAGGCGCCCCTCCGCGCAAAAATCGCTACGAGCACAAGGGCCACGGAGGCGAGGATCATGAAAAACAGGTTGTTGTCTTTCAGCATACCGAAGGCGGCACCTGTGTTGTGGACTTGCACGAGGTAGAAGACGCCCGGGATGACCGGCACGAATTCGTCAGTCGAAATGAAGCGCAGGACGAGCCATTTCGTGACCTGATCAAGCAGGTAGAGCGGCAGGGTAATAAATAAGAGAAGCTTCATCCCAAGACGGCGAGGGCTTCCTCACAGCGGGCGCAGAGGGTTGGGTGGTTTACGCTGGAACCGACTTCCGGACGGTGACGCCAGCAGCGCTCGCAGCGGGCGTGAGGAGTTTTGGAGATTTCCACGGAGGCGGTGTTGGAGGAGACCACCTCGAGATCGCTGAGGATGAAGACTTCCTCCAATTCGACTTTGAGCGGTTCGAGGAGGGCTGCTTCGGAGGCGGTGATGGAGAGTTTCACCCGCGCTTCGAGTGCGCTGCCGATCTCGCCGGCCTTTTGAGGTTTTTCAACGGCTTGGGAAATGCGGCTGCGGATTTGAAGGAGCTGATCCATCGTTCCAACGGCGTCGGGATTGGTCCAACGGGCATCGGGTTTTGGGAAATCCTGCAGGTGGACGGATGTGCCGGGCTGGAAGTAACCCCAGGCTTCTTCGGCGGTGAAGGCGATGATCGGCGCAAGCAGACGGGTGAGCGCATCCAGCACGCTGTGCATGGCGAACTGCGTCGCACGGCGGCGCGAGGAAGATACAGTGTCGCAGTAGAGGCGATCCTTCGTGATATCCACATAAAGGCTGCTCAAATCGACGGCACAAAATTGATTGATGGTGTGGTAGACGCGGTGGAACTCGAGTTTTTCGTAGGCATCGAGGCATGTGGCCACGACCTCTTGGAGGCGGGCGAGAATCCACCGGTCGACGAAGGTGAGAGATTCCGGCGCGGGAGGATTCGCCGCGTCGTAGTCGTGGAGATTCGCCAGAAGGATGCGCAGGGTGTTGCGAACGCGCCGGTAGGAATCCGAGAGACGCGTGAAGATTTCCTCCGAGAAAGGAACATCGTCGGTGAAGTTCACACTGCTGACCCACAGGCGCAGAAGGTCGGCTCCGTATTTGTTCACATAATGGTCGGCGTCCGTGGGTTTCTGATATCCACCGGCGGCGGACTTCGAGATTTTCTTGCGGGTGTCGACATCCATCACGAATCCATGCGTGAGCACGGCGCGGTAGGGAGCGCAGTCATTGAGGGCGACGGAAGTCATGAGCGAACTCTGGAACCATCCGCGGTGTTGGTCGGTGGCCTCCAAGTAGAGATCGGCAGGAAAGCCCAACTCGGGGCGCTGGCGCATGACGGTTTCGTGGCTGAGGCCGGAGTCCATCCACACATCAAGGGTGTCATTGCGGCGGGTCGTGCCTGCTGGCAGACCGACAAGGACGCACCATGCGGCGTCATCCATTTCGAACCACGAGTTCGTGCCTTTTTCGGAAAAAATATCAGCAACCTTGCAGATCACAGCGGGGTCAAGGATCGGTTGGCCATTGGCATCGTAGAAAACCGGCAATGGCACGCCCCATGTGCGTTGGCGGGAGATGCACCAATCGGGGCGAGACTCCACGGTGCCACGAATACGGTTGCGGCCCCAGTGCGGGAGCCATGTGGTGGCATCGACTTCTTCGAGGGCCTTCGCGCGGATGTTTTCGATGCGGATGAAGAACTGCTCGACGGCGCGAAAGATGACCGGTGTTTTTGAGCGCCAGCAGTGCGGGTAGGAGTGTTCGTGGGCGCCTTGTCCAGCGAGGGCACCTTTTTGTTTCAAGAATTCGATGATACCGGCATTCGCCTCGAAGACATTTTTGCCGACGAATTCGGGCAAGCCGCATTCCTCGGTGTAGCGCCCATAGTCATCGACGGGTGAGAGCAGCGCGAGCCCGCGCTCCATGCCGAGATGGTAGTCGTCCTCGCCATGGCCTGGCGCGATATGAACGCAGCCTGTGCCGGTATCCAGCGTCACAAAGGCTGCGGTATGAATCGTGGCATTGCGCGGCAGGAAGGGATGGCTGGCCTCGAGGCCCTCCAATCCCGAGCCGGGGATTGTTTTTTCGACGGAAAGTTTTTCAGCTCCGGTGGCTGCGCAGAACGAGTCCAGAAGGGCTTCGGCGAGGACGATTGTTTTTTCAACGCCCTCGAGACGCACGCGGGCCACGGCGTATTGGTGGCCGGCGTTGACGGCGATAGCGAGGTTCGCGGGCAGTGTCCACGGGGTGGTCGTCCAGATCACAACGGAAGCATTGCCTGCAAATTCTCCGCTCACGAGAGGGAAGAGAACATAGACAGCAGGGGAGGTTTTATCCTGATATTCAACTTCGGCTTCGGCGAGCGCCGTCTGAGCGCCGGTGCTCCAGAGAACGGGTTTCTTCTTGCGATAGACGAGGCCTTTTTCGACAAAGCGGGCGAACGAGCGGATCATGCCGGCCTCGTAGGAGGGATCGAGTGTTAGGTAGGGATGCTCCCAGTCGCCGAGGACGCCCAGTCGACGAAATTGACGGCGCTGGATGTCGATGAATTTACGGGCGTATTCCTCCGAGCGGCGACGCACTTCGGCGGGAGTCAGGCCGGCGGAGGATTTGACCACGCGGAACTCGATGGGAAGACCGTGGCAATCCCAACCAGGAACGAAGGGAGCACGGAAGCCTGCCATG
Organism: Terrimicrobiaceae bacterium; assembly: GCA_044345595.1. Classification (GTDB taxonomy): domain Bacteria; phylum Verrucomicrobiota; class Verrucomicrobiia; order Chthoniobacterales; family Terrimicrobiaceae; genus UBA967. Next base: position 60,723 of record JBIJAV010000013.1, on the reverse strand, counting down.
GTCTTGGATTTGACCACGAAGTCCTTGAGAATCTTGTTGAGCGCCGTTCCCATGTGGACATCACCATTCGCGAAAGGGGGGCCATCGTGCAGAAGATAGAGCGGGGCATCCTTGCGGCGCTCTTGGATTTTTTCGTAAAGCCCCTCCCCTTCCCACTTGGACAGCGTTTCAGGTTCACGCTGGGCCAGGCCGGCCTTCATGGGAAAATCGGTTTTCGGAAGATTGATCGTGTTTTTGTATCCGCTCATGAGAAGCGGAAACGATTATCAGTCGAAGATGAACGGGTCAACGCCGCCCAGCACACAAAGCCGCGCGATCAGGATGCCAATTCCTTTTAACCGAAGGCCAGTGTGGCAGGAAATCCCTCGGGAAGACGGACGGGTTTTCCGGCGGGCATCTGAACGAGCGCCAAGGCTTGGCGGCATTTGACGAGGAGGGCGGAATCCGAGGGACGGATGACTTCGAACTCCACCCAAAAACGGACACCGCTCCACTCAACGACGCGACCGTCGATGCGGAGGATATCTCCGAGTTTCGCCGGGCGTTTGTAGTCGATCTCTGTGCGACTAACGACGGCATGGATGCCCGTGCGCTCGATCTCCGCAAAGTCCATGCCCATTTGAATCGCGAGCAGCGTGCGGGCGGTTTCGATGAAGCGCAGATAAACAATATTGTGCACGACACCGCCTGCGTCGGTGTCGAAATACATGACGCGCACTTCGGTGGAGATGCGGCAATTTTCAGGAATGGGCTGTTCCATGGAGACGAGGGATGCCGGTTTATTTGATCTCGTAGATGCGTTTTTCGAGGTTCGCGTCCGGCATGATGGCAAGGGCCTCTTGGAATTTTGCAACAGCCAGTTTTTTGTCCGTTCCCGTAAGAAGGGTGTTCCCCTCGTCGACGAGGGCGGAAAACTTGGCGATCTGGACGCTTGCATAGGACTTGAGGCTCTCGAGCGCTTCGGTTGTTTTGGGGCCAATCTGGCGTGTTGGTGCGCCGAGTGCATTGATGCCCTCGATGGCTGCACGGTAGTCCCGCTCGGTAAGCCGGGCTTGGAGGGTAGGAAGCGCATTCTTGATCGAAACGCAGGCATCGAATGTGGAGGAAGGAAGCCAAATTCCCGCAGGAGGAGCTCCCGCATGGAAGACGGAGATTTTTGAAGTCAAAGCGTCAACCTGCGCGGTGATCTCCGCAGGCAGGGTTGGCACAGCGCCTTTAGATAATGATTCCTGGTTCCAGAGATTCTCGAAGCTCTGTTTTAGGGTGTCGATATCCTTGGTGAGTGCTGCCGCGACATCAACCTGGCGCAGCACGCTGGATGTGCGCGGACTGGGATCAGAGAGAGCCTTGAGTTGTTCAAGCAGGAGGGCTGCAGCACCAGGTGAAAGCGGCGACTGAAGTTTTGCCAAAATCGCATCCTGTTCTTCGCGCGAGACGAGCTTTGCGCACTCAACTTTCATTGCATCAAGGCGGGCCTTGAGGGCGGCATCTGCTGCGGCGAGATCCGTCAGTTTGGCAAAATCGGCATTCGTATCGAGGTCGAAGTCTTTTTTGATTTTCGCCTCGGTCATGGCACGACGGAGGCGTTGTTCGATTTTTGCGATTTCCAAACGGCGATAGTTTTCGCGGGTATCCCATTTGTTGGGACTAACCATGATCTCACCCGCATCGTATCGCGTGGCGTCGGCTTGTAGTGGTTTCAGGAAGTCTCCAAGAGCGGTCGCGGCTGCAGGCACAGCAGCAATGGCTGTTGTCATTTCATCGATGCTTTTTTGGAGTTCCTTGCGCTGGGAATCATCGACGAGCTCGGGAAGCGTTTTTGGCTTGAGAATGAGCTTCACAACACGGGCAGAGGGAATCTGGGTGTCCTTTCCACTGGGTAAGCGAAGCACAAAATATCCGGCACCGGCCGAGCCTCTGGCGGTGCGGTCGGTAAAGGCGGTGAATTTCACCACCTCGGATTCCGCAGGCTTCGACCAAGGTTGGGGCTTAACCAAAGCGATTCCGGGAGTTTGAACAATGGTGTTTCCATCCCGCTCCTGCGCATGGAGGGGAACAATCAATATGGCGGCGCATAGGATGGCGATTCGTGAAAAAATTGGCATGGGGGCCAATTTGGCACTTTCAGTCAGAAAAGGGCAAGCCTTCGGGCATTTTCGGAGAGACGAAGGTCTCAGCGCAGCCCTTCAATTGTGCGACGAATATCCGCCTCCGTGACCGCATCGGATACGAACGCATCACCCAAGCGACGCAGGAGAACAAAGCGAATGCCCCCGGCTGCGAATTTTTTATCCTTCTTAAGCGCTGAAAAAATCGCCTCGGTTTCAATCGAGGCGTCGAGTTTCGATGGAAGCCTGTAGGTATCCAGAGCTGCGCAAACCCTTGCCGCTTCTTGTTCGGGAAGTCCGGATTTCTCCACCGAAAGAGAGCAGGCAGCGCGAAGCCCCAGGCTGATCGCTTCGCCGTGGAGGAACTTGCCATAACCCGCAGCGGCCTCGATACCATGGCCGATGGTGTGTCCAAAGTTCAGCAGTGCGCGGAGACCCTTCGTTTCAAATTCATCCTCTGCCACAATGGCGGCTTTGATGGCGACATTTCGCGCGATGAGGGCAGGAAGATCGTTGATAGCATCCAGCATGGAAGGATCTCGAATGGCGGCGTGTTTGATCACCTCGGCGAAGCCTTCGTTGAATTCGCGCTCTGGCAGACTGCGCAGCGTGTCGGTATCAGCGATCACAAGCCTTGGCTGATGAAAAGACCCGATCAAATTTTTGCCACCGGCGGCATTGACACCTGTTTTTCCACCAACCGAGCTGTCCACCTGCGAAACGATGGTGGTGGGAATTTGAATGTAGGGAATGCCCCGGTAATAGACGGCGGCCGCAAACCCCGCCAAGTCGCCGACAACTCCACCGCCGAGCGCCACGAGGAGTGACGAGCGGTCCAGACCGGCTTCGATCATGGCATCGCAGATGAATCCGACCTGTGTGAGCGACTTCGAGGACTCGCCGGCGGGAACCGTGACGCGCAGGGGTTGGAATCCAGCTTTTACCAGTGAATCCTCTACCGCCCGGGCATAGAGCGGGCCGACATTTGAATCTGTCACCACAACGCAACGCCCAGGCTTTGAAACGCGGGAAATCAACTCACCGCAGGAAGAAATTGCCCCGGCGCCGATGAGAACTTTGTAGGGTGCCCGGGATAGACCGACGCTGACTTCGAGGAATGCGCTCATGAGGCAACTCCCAAGCGGGCCAGCGCGCTTTGTTGATCGGAGGCTATGACGAACAATTGATCCAGCCGCACCAATTCGAAAAGGGTGGCCACTTTTTTCTCCAAGCCGAACAGCGCAAACTTGCCGCCGAATTTCGAGGATTCCTTGAGATACCCGATGAGAATAGCCAGCCCGCTGGAGTCGATATACCCGACGCGTTTGAAATCAAGGAGAAGCACGGGAGTGTGGTCATCCACACAAGACTTCAACTCCCACTTGAGCGGGCTGGAGGAGTGCAGGTCGATCTCGCCCGTCAGTTCCAGAACCGTGAATGCGGGCGACGAGATTTTCTCAATCGTCATGGCGCATTTCTAAACGCGCAGGAATTTTGTGAAAAGAACCGATTCGGCCTGATAAGGAAAAATCTGAATAATGTTGTCAGCGTCCAAGATTGTGGCAGGTTTGCAGCGGCAACATGCCTGGAAAGGAGGGGGAAAAATTAACATGAAATTCGCAACTATCGCTGCCGTGGCAGCTCTCGCGATCGCAGCTCTTGGATTGGGCGCTTGCGCCAGCAAGCCAAAGCCGGCACCTGCTCCGAGCAAAATCGGAACATCCAAATAAGAACGATCATTAAGGCCGGGTGGAACGCCGTTCCGCCCGGCCTTTTATTTTTTATGGACAAAACCGGCCCATGCCGGATTGCCAAGTAGAAAAACCCAACGCAATCTCTGCGTTTTGAATCCAATGAAATCCAAAAAGTCTAAAAAATCCCCACCCGTCGTCGGTGTCGTCATGGGCAGCCGTTCGGACTGGAGCACCATGGAGGAAACCTCGTTGCTCCTCGACAAACTCGGCATCGAGCACGAGTGCCGCATCGTCTCCGCGCACCGCACACCCGACCTGCTTGCGATTTATGCCAAGTCCGCAAGCGAGCGCGGACTTCGCTGTATCATCGCAGGAGCTGGAGGAGCCGCCCACCTGCCGGGCATGCTCGCCGCGCACACGCATTTGCCTGTGCTGGGAGTTCCGGTGGAAAGCCAAGCCCTGCGCGGCCAGGACTCGCTCCTCTCAATCGTTCAAATGCCTGCAGGCATTCCAGTGGCCACATTTGCCATCGGTGTCCCAGGGGCCAAAAACGCGGCTCTTTTTGCTGCGGCGATGCTCGCTTCGGAAATGCCCCATGTTGCCGAAAACCTCCTTGCCTTCCGCAAGCGCCAGACCCACGAGGTTCTCGAAGCATCCCTCGATTGAAAACCCGCATACTCAAGCCAGGCGAAGGAATTCCTGAAGCCGTAGCCCTGCTGCGGGCGGGACTTCCCGTCGGTCTCCCGACCGAGACCGTGTATGGGTTGGCGGCGGACGCACTCTCGCCAGAGGCCTGCGCCCGCATTTTCGAAGCCAAGGAACGCCCGCTCAGCGACCCGCTGATCGTCCACCTGCCCTCAATCGACTGGCTGTCGCGTGTTGCCGCTCCTTCCCCTGTGGCATTGGCGCTCGCCAAGACCTTCTGGCCCGGACCACTCACGCTCGTGCTTCCACGCCAATCGGTCATTCCAAATATTGTAACCGCCGGCCAGGACACCGTGGCGCTGCGCATGAGCGCGCACCCTGTTTTTCAGGAGGTCGTTCAAACATTCGACCGTCCCCTCGCCGCTCCCAGTGCGAACCGGTTTGGACGCATCAGCCCGACATGTGCGGCACATGTTGTGAGCGAACTGGATGAACGCATTGGACTGATTGTCGATGGCGGCCCCTGCACGCACGGCATCGAATCCACCATCGTTCATGTGCTTGAAAACCGCTTGCAGATTCTGCGTCCCGGGCCGCTTACGGAGGATGAGCTTCGCGAATTTGCCCCCGTTTTTCATGGTCCGGCGGGAGTCGCAGCGCCCGGTGGACTCAAAAGCCACTACGCTCCTCGCACGAAGCTCGTCATCGAACACCAACCAAGGCCGAGAGGTCCACGCAACGGCCTCCTCTCTTGGTCACAGAGCGGTGAAGGTTTTTTTCAAACAGAGTTTCTCAGCCGCACCAACGACCCTCGCGAAGCGGCTGCGAATCTCTATGGCGCCATGCGCCGCCTCGACGAAGCGGGTCTTGATCTCATCATCGCCGAGGCGCTGCCGGAATCCGGAATTGGGGCCGCCATTATGGAACGCCTGCGCAAGGCCGCCGCCTGATGAACGACGGGAAAAAACTCAATACCCGCGCCAGTGGTGTGATTGCCGCTGCGGTCATGCTCAGCCGCGTTCTTGGACTCGTGCGCGAAGTGCTCTTCAACGCCTTGTTCGGAACGGCCGCGATGGGACTTTTTCTCATCGCCTTCCGCTTGCCAAATCTCCTGCGCGACCTTTTTGCTGAAGGCGCGCTCTCGACAGCCTTCATCACAGTCTTTTCCCAGAAACTCGAAAAAGAAGGCTCGGCGTCGGCCTGGGCACTTGCTTCCAAGATGCTCACGCTGGCCACGATTTTTATGAGCGCGGTGAGCTTGCTGGGCATCATATTTGCCGAACCGCTCGTCAATCTCCTCGCACCGGGATTCGACCCACAGGACGCCGCTTTCACCATACTGCTAACACGGATCATGTATCCGTTCATTTTAATGGTATCCCTCGCGGCGTTGGTCATGGGCATTTTGAATTCGCGTCAGGTTTTCACCGCGCCGGCGCTGGCCTCGAGCTTCTTCAATATTGGATCCATTGCGGGCGGCGTTCTTTTTGGTTGGATCATCGATCCCTCGTTCGGCCCCAAGGCTCTCACGGGTCTGGCCATCGGAACACTCATCGGAGGATTTCTTCAATTCGCCATGCAACTCCCCAGCCTGCACCAGGCGGGATTCCGCTTCCGTCCCGACTTCCGGTGGAACGACTCGGGAATCAAACGCACCCTCATCCTCATGGTGCCATCCGTGATAGCAGCCAGTGCGGTGCAGGTGAATGTGCTCGTGAACTCCCGCTTTGCTTCCTACGCCGGCGCGGAGGCCGTGACATGGCTCAATAGCGCCTTCCGTCTCATGCAACTCCCCCTTGGCGTTTTCGGCGTCGCGGTTGCCACGATCACACTGCCTGTCGTTTCGCGCATTGCGGCGGATACCGACACAAGCCGCTTCGGTCCCACGCTCGGACGGGCGATGCGCCTCGCGGCTTTTCTTACGCTGCCCTCCGCTGTCGGACTCTGGTTCCTTGCGGAACCAGTGATAGGCCTGATTTATGAGCACGGCCACTTTGTGAAGAATGACACTTTGCAAACGGCTTTTGCCCTCCAGTGCTACGCCATCGGCCTTGTCGCCTACTCCTGCATCAAAGTTCTTTCTCCGGCGTTCTACGCCATTGATCGCAAATGGACGCCGATGCTCGTGAGTTTCGGCGCGGTGGGATTGAACCTCCTTTTGAACTACATTTTTATGTTTCGCCTCGACATGGGTCACAAAGGCCTCGCCCTCTCCACTTCGATCTGCGCCATCCTGAACTTCACCACTCTTTACCTTCTGATGCTCTCACCGGCAAAAAGCCTCGAGAGCAAAAAATTCCTGAGCACGCTCATCCGTTGTGCGGCGGCCACGGTTCCACTCGCGCTGGCATGCCAGGCCGTTTTTACTTTTGGATCTCCCCTGTTTGGCGGTGGTGAGCTCGCAGGACGGATTGCTCTTCTTTTGACAGCTATTCTCGCTGGATCGGCAGCCTATTTCGCGAGCTGCTTCGTTCTTCGCGTGGACGAAACATCTGCCGCATTCGCAATCATCAAACGAAAAGTCCTGAAAAAGTAGGACACCCTACAAAAGTTGAAGCCCGTCGCAGCGAGTGCTACAACGGGCTTCTGTTCCCCCCAGAACGAGATGATATTAACATCGGCACATGGCGGTGCAAGAACTTTTTTAATTTTTTTTAAGCCTCCTGGGGCCTCGATAAAAAAACTGGTCTGTAAAAGGAGCTCTCTGCAAAATAGGACCCTTATGAATCCTGCCTTCCCTTCCGCTCTTCTTGAGAAAGTCCGCCAATCCAAAATCATCGCTGTTGTGGTCATCGACGATGCGAATGATGCCGCGCCTCTGGCTGAGGCCTTGCTGGCCGGCGGAATTTCGGCGATCGAACTGACCCTTCGCACTCCCACAGCTTTTGAATCCCTGCGCCGCATCCGCGAAGCCTATCCTGATATGATGACAGGCTTGGGCACGGTGCTTACGACTGAGCAAGTGGACAAGGCTATCGCCGCCGGGGCCGCATTTGCAGTCGCTCCAGGATTCAATGCGAATATCGTTCGTGCGGCGAAGTCGGCCGGTCTTGCGTTCGCGCCGGGCATAGTCACTCCCTCGGACATCGAAGGTGCCGCCGAGCTTGGCTGCAAGTTGCTCAAATTTTTCCCGGCCGAACCGAGCGGCGGCGTGGCCTACCTGAATTCCATGTCAGCCCCCTATGCACACCTTGAACTCGAATACATCCCCCTCGGCGGATTGGATGAGGGTAACTTTACCCGCTACCTGTCCCTGAAAAATGTTCCCGCAGTGGGAGGATCCTGGATCGCCCCGCGCGATCTGATTCAGAAAAAGGATTGGGCAACAATCACGGCCAACGCCCGCCGCGCCTTCGAAAAAATCTAAGACCCGCCGGACACCGGTTGGCAACTCAAGCGCTGAAGAGTTCCGCGCCGTGATGGTTCATAGCCGGCACCGGGAGAGGCTCTGGGTATTCGAAAATTTTCCCCTCGTAGTTGCGAATCACGATTTTTTCGGAGTCGTGATAGACGACATAGTTCGGGTTGATCGGCACCTTGCCGCCGCCGCCCGGCGCATCGATGACATACTGGGGAATGGCGTAGCCACTGGTGAAGCCGCGCAGGGATTCGATAATTTCAATTCCTTTGGCGACCGATGTGCGCAGGTGGGAGGAACCGCGAATGAGATCGCATTGATAGAGGTAGTAGGGTCTGACACGGCACAGGAGCAGTTTGTGGATAAGCTGCTTCATGGTGTCTGGGTCGTCATTGACGCCCTTGAGGAGCACACTCTGATTGCCGAGAGGGATGCCGCTGTCCGAAAGGCGTCCCAACGCCTCACGCACCTCGCTGGTCAGTTCGCGCGGATGATTCACATGCACGCTCATCCACAGGGGATGATACTTGCGGAGCATGGTGCAGAGTTCAGGAGTGATGCGCTGCGGAAGGAAAATCGGGACGCGCGTGCCGATGCGAAGAAATTCGAGGTGCGGAATCGACCTCAGGCGCTGAAGAATCGCCTCCAGACGCGAGTCCGAGAGAAGAAGAGCATCACCGCCGGATAGCAAAACATCACGAATGGCGGTATTTTTTTCCAGATAACGAAAAGCCTCCTCGAAGTCGGTGACGAGTTCCTGCTCCCCCACCCCGCTGACCACGCGGCTTCGTGTGCAGTAGCGGCAATAGGACGCGCAGCGGTCGGTGACGAGAAACAAAACTCGGTCGGGGTAGCGGTGAACAAGCCCGGGGACCGGCATATGCGAGTCCTCCCCGCAGGGATCGGCCATGTCGTAAGGGGAATCGTAGCCCTCTTCGATTCGGGGGATGACTTGCCGACGGATCGGGCAGTCGGGGTTGTCCGGCTCAATAAGGTTGAAATAGTGGGGTGTGACCGCCAGCGCGAGCTTCGTGCCTGCGAGAAGAACGCCGGCTCGTTCCTCGCTGTTGAGTTGGAGGTGCTGTTCCAACGCCGCCAAGGTGGTGACCCGGTTTCTCTGTTGCCAGCGCCAGTCATCCCAGTCAGAGGCTGGAACATTTTTCCAATAACCGGGGGCATGGGAAATGAAGCGCGAAGCTGGCGCGGGATTTATATCGGACATTTGAATTGTCAAAGGCTACGAGGATGAAATCGAGTGTCAACGCGGACATGGGCGGGGTGAAGTCCTCACACGAATCCTTGGAACACCGGGAAACGGCGGGTAGATGGCTACCAATCCGTTCCCAGATTGTAACGCGAGGCGGTTTCCAGCAGGTCCTTGCGCATGGGCCATTCGTCGACCCGCTCGCTGACCGCGTGGCGGTTGCTGGCGCCCTTGAGCTTCATGCAACCGGTGTTGTCGCCGATACGGCGAACCTCATCGACCTCCTCGGGAGTGAAACGCACATCGGGCAAGGCGGCGAACTCGCGTATTTTATCCTCGATCGGCCTGGCAGCTTCACCGGACTCTTGAATAAATGTCGGAACCGCACTTTCCACTCCGGGATGGCTGAGATTCCAGATCGCGGCGAACTGGAGCAGGGTGAGATGGTATTTTTCGGCGAGGGGCTTCATGCGCTCCGCCTTCTCCATGCCGTGCTGCACCCACCCCTCGGGGCGGTAGGTGCGGTGGTCGCCCGGCTTGAATTCATGGCCCGGTAGCCCGAGATCGCCGTGGAAAACGCCACCGTGATCGACGACGCGTGTCATGACTTTGACCCCGTGTTTTTCGCACGCGGGCAGGGTTAAACCGACCGGCCACGGTTCGAGAGGATTCAAAATGAGCATGGCCCAGTCGATGAGGTCGCCGAAGCGCTCGAATGATCCAAGCAAATCGAGCGAAAATCCATTGGCCGGCCCGGGAGCGATGCCGAGCAAACGAGTCAATCCCTCGTCCTTCGCGGTTTTTAGCGCGCCCCAGACAGCCTCGGAGGTGTATCCGAGTTCATCGGGATTGTGCAGCATGAGGAGATCGAAGTGATCGACCCCGCAACGCTCCAATTCCTTGGCCACCGCCATGCGGATAAAGTCGGTGTAACCCTCGGGCCCTCGGAGTTTGGGATCGGTGAAGCGGGGGTAACCTTGGGAACCGAGGCGTTGTCCCTCGTAAAAATCATGTCCGATCATTCCCACCAGGCTGTAAGTAGAGCGGTCGATCCCGGCGAGGGCGCGTCCGAGCAACTCGTCGGCCTTGCCATTTCCATACACATCGGAGGTGACGAATGTTCGTATCCCGGCCTCGTAGGCGGTTTCGATACATTGAATGAAGCGATCCTCGCCGAGCGTCTCGCCGAAGTGCATGAACCGCCCTCCGCTCCATGTTCCATATGCTGTGGTTGTAGGATTCATAGTGATAAAATTACTCCGCCGGATCAGGCGCGGTGTTTTTCATGCCAGTCCTTGTAGGCAAATGGCGAGATTTCGGAGGGTTTGATCTCGCTGCGTCCGCCCCAGAAGACATTGGTATATGAAACCGGGATGCCGGCTTCGACGAGGTGAGCGTCGATGGCGGCTTTGAATTGCATGACGCGATCCTTCTCGGTGCCGTGGGAAACGGCCATGATGTTCACATTATTGAACTCGGGACCGCCCTCGCGCCAGTAGCAGTGCGTGAGACATTCGTGGCGCCCAATCTGCGCGCCAACCTCCTCTTCGCGACCGACTGGAACGGCCCAGTGGAAAAGGGCGTTAAAACGGGTCACGCGGACACCGGTCTGCGAGGGTTTCACATGTTCAAGGAATGTAGAAAAACGGCCCAGCAACTTGCGTTGTTGGAGGGATTCGGCCACGGCGTAGAATTCTTCGAGCGCGACTCCAGCCTCTTCGGCGCGGGAATCCCACGCCGGTTCACGGATTTCCGCAGGTGCGAATTCCCGCTTGAGGGTCATCAGGACGCGCCATTCGTGATCGGTGAGATGGACGACGCCGGTTTTGAGCATACGGGCGAGACCTTCCGATTTGTCGCCCGGCTCAATGGACTTGCGGCGAACATGCCCGACGCCGAGAGCGAATATACCCTTGGCAGGCATGAGGCGGTAGGCCTCCGCGCCAGTGAGGGTCATGAGAAGACGGCAATGCTCATCGAGCGACTGCCCGGCGGGAACCTTCAAAGTCGTCCAGAGTTTGTAGGCCTCGCCGGGGATTTTGGCATCCGTCGAGCGGATGACGACATGACCGGAGAAGGGATCCTCGCGAAACATGAATTCAAAGGCAGCATCGAGCTTTTCGGCGGGAACCTTCCAAGCAACAAGGGCGCCCTCGGCGAGATTCGTGGCCAGAAGCGTCTGGCGGACGCGGCGGATCGTTCCTGCCTCGACCATGGCGCGGATGCGCTCCAAAACAACGGGCAACTCGACACCGCTCAGACGGGAAATTTCCTGAAACGGCTCGCGGGGAAAACCGGAAATCTTGTCTTCGGAGACGGCGAGGATGCGGGCGTTGACGGGGTCGTGGTGCTCAGTCGGAATCATTGGAAGTCGGGAATGATTGCCGCACGCACGCCCTCTCTGCAAGGCGGGATGTTTTTTTGGCGGGGCGTTTCTTGCAATCAATCGACCGGACGCTATGCTTGCGGGCTCATTTTTTAAACGACATGAAAAGCATTCTGGATCCGGCCCGTGTGGAGAAAATCGACTTCAGCAACGACGAGGTGGCGCGCTACTCGCGGCATCTCATCATGCCCGAGGTCACCATGGAGGGGCAGAAACGCCTCAAAGCCGCCAAGGTTCTTTGCATCGGCACCGGCGGACTTGGCTCTCCAATCGCCCTCTACCTCGCAGCGGCGGGCGTCGGCACACTTGGACTCGTGGATTTCGATGTCGTGGACTACTCGAACCTCCAGCGTCAGATTTTGCATGGAACGAAGGATGTAGGCCGCAAGAAGCTCAACAGCGCCCGCGACCGCATCAAGGAAATCAACCCGAATGTGCAGGTCAACCTGCACGACGCACTCTTCCAAGCCGAGAACGCACGCGAGATTGTCGAACCCTATGACATCGTGATCGACGGCACGGACAATTTCCCCACGCGCTACCTGAGCAATGACATCTGTGTTTTTCTGAAAAAGCCGAATATCTACGGCTCGATCTTCCGATTCGACGGGCAGTGCACGGTTTTTGCCCCGCATCTTGGTGGCCCATGCTACCGCTGCCTCTACCCCGAGCCTCCACCGCCAGGGATGGTTCCAAGCTGCGCCGAGGGCGGCGTGCTGGGCGTTCTGCCAGGCGTGATTGGGGTCATGCAGGCGATTGAGGCCATCAAACTCATCGTAGGCATCGGCGAACCGCTTATTGGCCGCCTTGTCCACTTCGACGCGCTGAAGATGAAATTCCGCGAGTTCAAAATCCGTAAGGATCCGAGCTGCCCAGTTTGCTCGGAAAACCCGACCATCACCGACCTCATTGATTACGAAACATTCTGCGGAATCCCTCAGGCCCGCGCTGAAGAGGAAGCTGAACAGCCTGTGCCGGAGATCACGGTAGAGGAGTTGAAATCCCGTATCGACCGCAATGATAAATTTGTCCTGCTCGATGTGCGCGAACCCTTCGAATGGGATATCTCACGCATTCCCGGAGCCAAACTCATTCCGCTGGGCGAACTCTCCTCGCGCATGAGCGAACTCGATACGGCGGATGAAATCATAATCCACTGCAAAGTCGGAGGACGCAGCGCAACAGCCGTGCGCCACCTGCAAAAGGCCGGATTCTCGAAACTCCTCAATGTCGCCGGCGGCATCCTCGCTTGGGCAGACCGAGTGGACACATCAATGCCGAAGTATTGAGATCATTGACGACGGGATTAACCACGGAGGACACGGAGAGCACGGAGGAGAAATTGGATAAGATTTATTGGAACCTTAAATTGCCTGCGAGACCAGATGAGCGATTCTAATACTGCGATCCAGAGCAACTTTATCTGCCCGCAAACGCGCCAACCCCTGCGCGAGGCGACGGATGGGGAACTGGCGGCATTACGGAAAATACCTACACACACCGCGCTGGAGGCCGCTTGGATAAGCACTGACTCCTCTATGGCCTACCCCATTCAAAACGGCATCCCGCAACTTATCCCATCCGCCGCCATTGCCATTCCAAAATTCCCTTCTTCCACTCCGTGATCTCCGTGTCCTCCGTGGTAAAAAATCTTTGAAACCCGCCATTCCATGACTGAACTCGAACGCATCCGCCACTCCGCCGCCCATGTGCTTGCCACGGCAATTTTGAAAATCTGGCCCGAGGCCCAGTTTGCGGCAGGTCCGCCAGTGGAAAACGGATTTTACTACGATCTCGAACTCGCCCACCGAATCTCGCCGGAGGATTTTGCCCGCATCGAGGAGGAGATGAAACGCGAGATCAAGGCCAACCATGTCTTCGAGCGCGTTGAAATTTCCCGCGCCGATGCCCTCGCTATGGCCGAGCGCGGTGAACTGGCCTCCCTCGCTCCGCGCGGTGTGGCATCCAAGTTCAAGCTCGATATCGTTCAAAATATCCCCGAGGACGAAACGATCACCCTCTACCGCAATGGTGAGTTCACCGACCTCTGCGCGGGACCCCATGTCATGCGCACCGGCAACATCGGCGCGTTCAAGCTCACGCATGTCGCCAGCGCCTACTACAAAGGCGACGAGCGGAATCCTCAACTCCAGCGCATTTACGGCACGGCGTTCAAAAACAAGACCGCCATGGAGGAGTATTTCACCATGCTCGAGGAGGCTAAAAAGCGTGACCACCGCAAGATTGGAGCCGAGATGGGACTCTACGCCATCGACTCCGAATTTGTCGGCCCCGGCATGCCACTCTGGTTGCCCAAAGGCACAGTGCTGGTCGAGGAACTCGAAAAACTCGCTAAAGAATCCGAATTCGCCGCCGGTTATGTGCGCGTCCGCAGCCCCCACCTCGCAAAAGAGAAAATGTATAAAACCTCCGGCCACCTCCCCTACTACGCCGAGAGCATGTTCCCTCCGATGGAAATGGACGAGCACCGCGAGGAGCGCGCAAAAATCCTAAGTCGCATGGCCGAATTGGAGCGCATCCTGACGCCGGAAGAGTGAGAGATTTTTAAAACATTTGCGAACCGCGCACCACGCCCACTCACAGGTCAGATAAAATCTTTGAAGATCAAGTCAGCTTATGAGCGGCCTATCAGCAAACGACGAACCATCCAAGATCGTCCTGTATCAAGCAGCTGACGGCAAAGTGACGGTCAATGTCCTTTTCGCCCGGGAAAATTTCTGGCTCACCCAAAAAGTCATGGCCGATCTCTTCGGGGTCAAGCCGCCGGCAGTCAGCAAGCACCTCAAAAACATCTTCGCATCGGGCGAGTTGCTTGAGTCCGCAGTTGTTTCCATTTTGGAAACAACTGCCGCCGACGGAAAAACCTACGCCACCAGCTACTACAACCTCGATGCAGCAATCGCCGTAGGCTACCGGGTCAATTCACTCAAGGCCACCCACTTCCGCATCTGGGCCACGACGACGCTGCGGGAATTCATCGTCAAGGGCTTCGTCATTAATGATACCCAGCTCAAAAACGGCCGCGCTTTCGGGCAGGACTATTTCGATGAGTTGCTGGAAAGGATCCGGGAGATACGGGCGAGCGAGCGCCGTGCCTACCAGAAGATCGCCGACGTCTTCGAGCAGTGCAGCAGCGATTATCGGAGCGACAGCGAGGAAACTCAGCACTTCTACAAAGTCGTTCAAAATCACCTGCACTTCGCCACCACAGGCAAGACGGCCGCCGAGATCGTTCACGAGCGGGCCGACGCCGAGAAGCCCTTCATGGGTCTGACAACTTGGAGAAACGCCCCGCACGGCAAGGTGCTCAAGGGCGATGTTACGATTGCCAAAAATTATCTGAACCAAGCCGAAGGCGATAAGCTCAACCAACTGGTGGGCATGTTCATCGATTTCGCCGAGATGCGGGCGCTAAACAAAATGGTGATGTCGATGACCGACTGGCTTGCCCAAGTGCGCCGTTTCTTGAATTTTAATGAACAGCAGGTCTTGGAAAACGCCGGGCAGATCTCACACGAAATAGCGGTGCTCAAGGCCCATGCGGAATACGAAAAATACCGAGTGAATCAGGATCGGGAATACCTCTCCGATTTCGACCAATCTTTCGCCCTCTACCTGAAAGGGGAGCCAACTCCATGAATCCAAAGTCAACACCGTCTCTGGTCGCCTCAGTTTGAGTAAGCCACCTGCTGACAAAAATAGCATAGGCAATTTCATTTGCATTCTGGAACAAAAAAGCCGGACTGAATTGATCGCTGGCACAGAGCTTGCCGCAAGGGCGGATGGCGGGGATATTTGGCGGGATGTTTGTAAGAGTGCTACCTGACCAAGCCGCAGGCCGAATGCTGGATTACAGCATTCCTGGGGCTATGCAGGCGGCGGTTGGAATTGGGTCGAGGGTTCGGGTGCCTGTGCGGACCCGACTTTTGCCTGGGACGGTGATTGAAATTTTGGAGGAATCGGAATTCGCCAAGGTGCGGGACATTGCCGAACTGCTGGATGAGAAGCCGATGATCCGTCCGTCGCTCCTGGAATTGGCGCGCTGGATGAGTGACTACTACTGCTGCCCGCTCGAAACGGCCGTTCGCAGCGTGTTGCCGGTGGCAGTGAGGGATGGAAAAGTCGGGGCCAAGAAGCAGAACACGGTGCGGGCCGCGAGGGTGTTCACCGAGGAGGATTTTGAAGCCATCGCCCGCCGAGCCCCGCGTCAGGCGGATGCCCTGCGAGTGCTGACGGAGGAGCCCATCCTTGTCACCGAGGCTGCAAACAAGGCTGGCGTGCATGAAAGTGTCTTCCGCACTTTGGAAAAGAATGGCCTCGTTGTCATTGAGGTCTCTGTTGTTTCCAGAAACCCCTACTCCGAACGCTTCGTGGCGGGTGCCGAGTTGACTTTAAACACCGAGCAAGAGGCGGCGATGAAGGTGGTGGTTGAAACCATGGCCAAACCCGAGAAGCCGATTCTGCTCTTCGGCGTGACCGGATCAGGGAAAACGGAAATCTACCTGCGCGCCATCCGCCATGCGGTGGATACCGGCCGAACCGCTCTGGTTCTCGTTCCAGAGATCGCCCTCACTCCTCAGACTGTGGAGCGCTTCAAGTCTCGCTTCGCCGAGATGCAGGACCAGATCGCCGTGCTGCACAGCCACCTTTCGGAAGGGGAGCGCCACGACGAGTGGCACAAAATCCACAACGGCACGGCCAGGATTGTGATTGGCGCGCGGAGTTCGATTTTTGCCCCGGTCGAAAACCCGGGGATCATCATCGTCGATGAGGAGCATGAGAATTCCTACAAACAGGACGAGGCTCCGCGCTACAATGCCCGCGACATGGCTGTGCTGCGCGGAAAGCGTGAAGGCGCTGCCGTTCTTTTAGGCAGCGCAACGCCATCCCTCGAAAGCTGGCACAATGCCCAGTCGGGGAAATACCAACTCGTGCGTCTCGACCAGCGAGTGGACGACAAAAGCATGCCGGTCGTGAGGGTCACGGATTTGCGGCGTCCCACGAGGAATGATCCAGAGGGTGGCATTCTCTCCCGCGCCCTGCGCGAGGCTGTGGAGGGGCGAATCGCCAAGGGAGAACAGACAATTCTTTTTCTGAACCGCAGGGGATTTTCGACCTCGATGATCTGCGAGGCGTGCGGCCATGTCTGCCAATGCCCGGATTGCAGTGTCTCGCTCACCTACCACCGTGCCGCCGAGCGATTGATGTGCCATATTTGCGGCCATAGCAGCCGGGCGCCGAAGGTCTGCCCGAAATGCTCGGACCCGAAGATCCGATACTCGGGAACCGGCACGCAAAAGGTCGAAGAGGCCCTGAAGCGCATCTTCCCGAAAGCCCGCATCGCCCGCATGGATGCCGACTCCATGACCCGCAAGGAGGCCTACCGCGAGACGCTCGGAGCTTTTAAAGAAGGCCGCATCGACATCCTTCTCGGCACGCAAATGATCGCCAAGGGACTCCATTTCCCAAATGTCACGCTCGTAGGAATCGTGAATGCCGACCTCGGCCTCCACATCCCGGATTTCCGCGCTGGTGAGCGGACATTCCAACTCCTCACGCAGGTCGCAGGCCGCGCAGGCCGGGGAGAGATGGAAGGCGAGGTGTATGTGCAAACTTTCACGCCCTTCAGCCCGTCGATTCAGTTTGCCAGGCATCATGATTTCGAGGGGTTCATGGAACAGGAAATGGAATTTCGAAAACGCTTCGACTACCCGCCATTCGGTCGCATGGCCATGATCACGCTCAGGGGAGCAGTTCGCGAGCGCGTCGAGTTCTCAGCCCAAACGCTTTCGCGGAAACTGAAAGCCGCTGCACCCGCTAGCGTCATAACGGGCGAAGGTGTGCCAGCCCCGCTGGAAAAAGCGAAGACCTACTATCGTTTTCAGGTCTCCTTGCGGGGCCCGTCCTCGCTTCAGCTCTCGCGTTTGGCACGAGCCACACTCGATGCCCTGCCAATGCCCGAAGATGTTTTTGTCGCGGTGGACATCGATCCGTTGCACCTTATGTGACCGCTGAGATGAAGGTTCATCCGATTGTCTATTTTCTATTTAAATCCACCGTGCGTTTGGCACTGGTGTTGATTTTTATCGGCATTCCTGCCGCCGTTTATTATCAGCGCGTCCACGGGATCGGCTTCGGAGCCAAGGAGGCGCTCGGCCAGGCGCTAAGCAGTCCCACACTGGAAGTCGGCATAGGCCACCTGTCGGTCAATCCGTTTCTGGGCTTGGTGGCGAGGGATGTCCGGGTCCGAGAGCGGGGCAATGACTCCAACACGCTGGCATCGATCAACCAGGTTGCCATCTCGGTAAGCCTTGGCGAACTCATGCAGAGGCGTGTCGTGGTCGACAGCCTGTCGCTGAGATCGGCGGACGCTTCGATTCCACTGCCAAGGTCCACTGACGGCCAACGGGTCGAAATCAAAGACATCCATGCCGAAATCATTGTCCTCGGTGCCGGCATGCGTGTGAGTTCCTTCGAGGGCACAGTGGCAGGGATCAAGGTCCGCCTGAACGGCGAGGTGCAAAACCCCTTCGACTTGCGACTGCCCGAGAATCCCGTGCCGGAGGAACAGACTCAACAAAATCCTCCCTTTGAAAAAATCCTCCGCTGGCTTGCGGAGACCTCCTTTGCTCGCGGGGAGCCTGTCATCAGCGCAAGATTCACAGTCGATGCCGCTGATCTCTCAACGCTGGCATTTCCAGACTTCTCGATCACCTGCCCGCAAGTCGAGCACAAGGCAATGGTTTTCTCGAACATCAAAATTCAGGGTGATTTTCTGGATGGCAGGGTTCGCGTTCCGATCATTGAGATCCACGACGCGAGTGGACTGCTGCAAGCCTCGGGGGAATGGGAGCGCAGCACCTCAATCGCGATGCTTTCCATTCGATCCAACCTCAACCCGGCACCAATACTGGCGACTGTCATGGGTCCCGAAAAAAACAAGGACCGCCCGCATTTTCAGGGAGTTCCCGAACTGGAGGCGGAGGTCACGACAGACTTCACAAAGCCCAACGCCGGGCTGCGGGTCATCGGCAATTTTCTAGCGCCGAACCTTCAGTTCAAAGGAATGGAATTTCGCGAATTGGGTTTCGGTTTTGCATGGGCGGATCAACGCCTTCATGTGCGCGATATTTCGTTTGCAGCAAAGCGCGGAACCTTTTCCGGCAACCTTTGGATTGCTCCGGGAGACTATCGTCTGCAGGCGCGAACCTCGATTCCCCCGACCGATTTGAGCCCGCTTTTGGACGGCCCGACGCGGGAATTTTTGGACAAGATGCAAATCGCCGACCTGCCAGACATTCAGATTTCGCTCCGCGCGCCGAAATTGGATTTCGCGCTCATGAAAGGAACGGGGCATCTGAAACTTGGACGCACCGCCATGCGCGGCGCTTGGATCGACTCAGGAACGGCCGATCTTGTGATTGCTGACAGTTGTGTGAGCTACAAAAACATCGTCATCACCACCGGCCCGGGCAAAGGCACGGGTTCATTTGACTACGATGTCGGCAGGCAGGAGGTGCGCCTTGAAAATATCCGTTCCACACTCATTCCCTATGATGTGCTGATGTGGATCGATCCCAAAATCGCGAAGACAATCAGCCCATACCGCTTTCGCTCGAATCCGAATGTGGCAGTTCAAGGCAAGGTTCACATGCGACTGGCGACGAAGAATAATTTATCGATCCAAGTCGAGTCCCCTGCCGGGATGGATTACGATCTGCTCGGCAAGACGCTCTCGTTCGGAAAAACATCCGCAAAAGTCCTTGTGATCGGAAGCAAGGTCGATGCCCGAGTGACACGCGCCCCGCTGATGGGCGGGGAGGTCACGCTAAAAGCAGATGTCTCGATCGACCCCAAGTCGCCGTTTTTCACAGCGGATGTCCAATTGGAGCGGGTGAATTTTTCAAAACTCACGAAGCTCTACTTCAACTACGACGACTCGAAGGGCGTGGTCAGCGGAAGGTATAATTTCAAAACCAAAATGGGAGAGGAGGAGTTCATGACAGGAAATGGCAGCATTCGTATCGAAGACGGGAATGTGTTTGCGATTCCCACGCTCGGCCCCTTTTCAAGCATCATTGGAGCCATTCTGCCCGGCGTGGCCTACAATACGGCCCGACTCGCAACGGCAGATTTCACAGTCGCCAACAAGAAGGTCAGCACGAAAAACATCGAAATTGTCGGCAGCGGCTTCTCGATGTTCGGCGATGGCGACATCTATTTCCTCACAGGCAAACTCGACATGGACATGAGACTCAATGCGCAGGGCGTGCCTGGCATCGTGTTTTTTCCGGTGAGCAAACTTTTCGAATACCACTCGGACGGCACTTTTTCAGACCCGCGTTGGTCTCCCAAAATCATTCCACGCATTCCCGTTTTTGGTGGCGCAAAAAAGCCGGAGGACAAGACCCCATGAAGACCGCAAGCACGAATGCTGCCAAAGATCTCTACAAGGAACTGCGCCGCCTTGGCTGGCAGCAAATTTGGAGCAATCATGTGCCGGAGTTCAACCGCAAGACACCGGGTTCTAAAACAAGGAATGCCGGGCTCGTGCGCGCCGTCGGCGTGGTTTTCTTGGAAAGCGGCTCACCATCTCAAAAAGCCGAAGTCGCGGCCTGGCTTCGGTCGCTCTTGAAGGACCCCGATGAAAAAATCCGCCGCTACGCCATGGCTGCACTTCCCAAGATCGGAGCGGAGGCGCCAGACGAGGAAGCCTTGATCGAGCTTCTCCAGAGGGACAATCCCGCAGAGCGGGAGAGAAAATATCTGGCTCGCGCCTTGGATAAAATCGGCGGCAAAGCCACTTTGGATGTCGCTGACAAACTTCCAGTCCAAACCGCCTTGAAAGTGAAAGCCAGCATCGCCCGGGAAGAGTCGCCATCAACGATTCGCTTGGACGAAAAGATCGAGAAGGTTGCCGGTCTGCAAATCCACTTGCGCAGCCGCCGGGGACTTGAGGGATTTATCAGGCAAGAACTGGAATCATCGCCGAAAATGGGGTCTCTTTTTACAGTCAAATCCACTCGACCTGGGTTGGTGGAACTCTCCCCCCTGGCCGACTTCAGCCTCTCCGATTTACTTTCCCTGCGGTGCTTTGGAACTCTGGCTTTTGTTCTGGGAAAGATTCTGAGACCTGATGCCACGCCAATCGCAAAGGTTCTCGCCGCCTCCTCTCACCTGCTTCAAACACTCACGCAGGGGAGCGTCCGCTATCGTCTCGAGTTCCCATCCCTCGGCCACCAGCGGGCACTTGTTCGTGAGATCGCCAATCGCGCCTACGCGTTGTGTCCCGACTTTTTGAACGACGCCCGAAGCGCTCCCTGGGCGGTTGAGATTCACCCGTATGACGGCCAATTCCTTGTGGAACTCCGTCCAAGGCTTTCGCCCGACCCCCGTTTTTCCTATCGCAGGCTTGATGTTCCAGCGGCCTCGCATCCACCGCTTGCCGCCTGCATGGCGCGGCTGGCGGGAAATTCAGGCAAGGATGTCGTCTGGGATCCCTTCTGCGGATCGGGTTTGGAATTGATCGAACGCGGCCTACTCGGAGGCGTGCGGAAGCTCTTGGGGTCTGACCGGAGCGCCGCTGCGATTGATATCGCCAAGTCCAACCTTGCGGCGGCTACCCTTCGCGTGGAGGCGGATTTTTTCCATGGAGATTTCCGGGAAGCCGACCTCGCATCAAACTCGATAAGCCAGATCATCACGAACCCTCCCATGGGTCGCCGGGTTCCCATTCCCAACCTTGCCGGACTCATTGGCGATCTTTTGGAGACTGCCGCGAGAGTCCTGCAACCGGGAGGCGTTCTTGTTTTTGCAAATCCGCTCTCCATCCGCCCATCAGACGCCCGGCTCAAGCTCGACATGAAACAGCGCATCGATCTGGGAGGCTTCGATGTCCAACTTGAACGCTATATCAAAACCCATCGGTGAGCTTTTTAAATTCCATTTCCAAAATCCTCTTCGCGCTGATGCTCGTATGGCCTGCGGGAGCATACGCTGGAGAACAAGCGGAGGTTTTTTATGCGATGGAAACCTCATCCCTCGGGCCGCGACGCACTCCGAATCCCGCAGTCGTGCGCCGAATGGTTGATAATCTAGTCTGCGCAGCCACTGGCAAACCCACTCCGGCAGCTGCCTGGGCTTCCCTCGTGAAACCAAGCGAGCGGGTGGGTATAAAAGTCGCCGCCTCCGGTGGCCCTGTAAGCGGGACGCATCCAGCCGTGGTTAAAGCCATCGCCTCGGGGCTTGTTTCCGCTGGCGTCCAGCCCGCGAATATCATCGTCTGGGACCGCAACCTCGACGACCTCCTTGCCGCTGGCTACTCGCGGAATGATCCGCTTTACCGTTTAAGATGGGTCGATACGGCGACAGGCTATGACAAGAAATCCCAGGTCACCGCACCCGTCATTGGCCGATTGATCTACGGCGACAGCTCATTTGGCGACCGCAAGGGTTCCCGCATGGAGGACCTCCTGATGGGCGGAGAGCAACTCAGCAGCACGAGCCACTACGCCAAGGTTCTAAGTCAGGAAGTAGACAAGGTCATCAATGTCCCCTCCCTCACAGATAGCTTTCTAACCGGCGTAAACGGGGCGCTGGCGAACATGACACTCCCGAATCTCGACAACTGGCGGCGCTTTACCCGCTCGCCGGATTTCGGCGATCCCTACATGGCGGAAATCTACGCGGATGCCATGATCCACGGCAAAGTCGTTCTCACGATCCTTGACGCGCTGGTGCTCCAATATGCCGGCGGACCATTCCCAAATCCTGGATTTCTCGTCGACCACCATACCATTTTTGTGAGCAAGGACCCCGTGGCAATTGATGCCACGGCCATGCGTTTGCTCAATGAAAACCGGACTCCCTCCCGGCTTCCCACGCTTGATAAAATGACGCTTTGGCTCGAAAGCGCCTCTGCGATCCAACTTGGCAAGAACCGCGAGGAGGACATCAAACTCATCCGTGTCGGAGCGCGACCGGAGCCGCCTGCAGGCTTCAAGCCCTCCCCTCCGCAAAATCCCGCGCCACGCTGATGTGGAACTCCACCCCCGCGCAGATTCCTTTCGCCTCGCTGAACCTGCCGGATCTCTGGCAGCAAGATGCGGTGCGGCATCTGAAGGGCGGGAGTGATGTCATTATTGATGCCCCAACTGGTGCTGGGAAGACGCGGGTATTTGAACTTTTTTTGAAAACACCGGAGGCCGCCCGACTGGGACAGGCTGTTTACACAGTTCCGACCCGCGCCCTTGCAAACGACAAGTGGCGGGAGTGGAAATCCCTCGGATGGAATGTCGGCATAGCCACAGGCGATATCGCGGAGAACCTTCAGGCTCCCGTGCTGGTGGCAACGCTGGAAACCCAGCGCGAGCGCATTCTCAGTGGAAACTCCCCGGGATTTCTCATTCTTGACGAATACCAGATGCTTGCCGACGCCCAGCGTGGTCTGAATTACGAGATGGCCATGGCGCTGCCGCAGCCCTCAACGAGACTACTGCTCTTGAGTGGAAGTGTGAGGAATCCCTCAGATATTGCGGAATGGCTCAAAAGACTCGGGCGGCGAGTGGAGTTGATTCAAGTCCGGGAGCGCCCGGTTCCCCTGGATCAATTTCCAGTCGAGAACCTGCCTCGCATCCCGGACTCGGTGCATGGCTTCTGGCCACGGGTAGCTGTGGCCGCGCTCCAAGCGGGATTGACGCCCCTTCTGCTTTTTGCGCCACGCCGCCGCGATGCGGAAAAAATGGCCACACAAATTGCGGCCGCACTGCCTGCGGACAGCCCGGTTCGCATGACGCTGGAGGATCAAAACCTGCTCGGGAGAGACCTTGCCAGGTTACTGCAGCACCGCGTGGCATTCCACCACAGCGGACTCCCCTACTCCGCCCGCGCCGACTGGATCGAGCCGCTGGGAAAGGCTGGAAAACTGCATGTCATCGTCTCCACCACAGGCCTTGCAGCGGGAATCAACTTTTCGGTTCGATCCGTGATAGTCACCTCGACCAGCTACGGCGACGCCCGGTTCCAGCGCACGCTCCGCTCCGATGAGTTGCTGCAGATGTTTGGCCGGGCCGGGCGAAGAGGCCTTGATGAGCGAGGTTTTGTGATCACCGCACCTAATCTCCCGGGACTTCCCGACGCCTCGCCTCGACAACTGCGGCGGGTCAACCAAATGGATTGGCCAACTTTGCTGCGCGTCATGGAGGCGGGTGCCGACGACGGCACAAGCCCTCTTGCACGCGCATCCCTCGTCTGCGAGAGGCTTTTCAGCCGCCAGAAAATCGCTCCCGATTTGGCGAGCGCCTTGGTGCCATCAAAATCAAGCGAGCGGCACGGGCCAACCAGAGTCGAGTTCCTTGGGCCGGACAATTCCTGGCATTTACTGAAAGCCGCGAAAGAGGAAAAGCGCCCGCTTGGCGAGTGCCTTTGTCTCCACAAGGGACGATGGATTCCCGCCCTGCGAGCGCCTCGCAGTCTCGAAGCGCTGTCGCATGGCAGAGCTTGCAAGATCACCGTGCAGACCGGCTTTGCCTATGGAAAGGAAGTGCCGGTTGCGCGCTCCGCCGGCACACATTTTCAGCCACTGCCTTGGATTCAGAAGCTACTCGGCTTGGGCAAATCCGAGACATTTTCCGAAGCGGAGCTGATTCGCGATATCATCCCGCTTCTGGAACACAACTGGTCGCCCGGCCTTTTCCACTCCACCGCCCTGCACGGTCCGAATCTGATGGTTCGCCTCTCGCTGGCGAGTGTTCCCGTGGATGCGGTCGTCATGGCGGATGGCACCGCCCTACTGGAGCCTCCCCGGCGGCGCGTGAGTTCCTTGGGTGAAGTTGGGAACTCTGCGGTCTTCAATCCCGCTCCGGGATCCCCCGCACACGCATGGCGCAAATTGGGGCTTGTGGACGAGTCGGGCGCACCAACTTCGCGAGGCCGCCTCTTCAGCCGCTTTCAAGGGGGCGAGGGACTCATGATCGCAGCGGCGTTGGAGGATTTCTCCTACCCCGTCGAGGACATTGTCTCGCACTTGGCAAACCTCCGGGGTGGGCCGCGCTTTGGGGATTTTGCGGATGGGCCGAGCCTGCGCCTCGCCAGCGCGGCGCGCGAGGTTTACGGACATGTCGATCATGAAGGTTACCTCGAGGGCGGCTTGTGTCCGGGCTTCGGCGAGGGAACTTGTGAGGCGTTGAGTTTGCACCGCAGCGGCGGAATGCGCGCCTTGCAAGGCGAGACGGACTCAATTCGGCGTGGCGACATCGAGCGGGCCACCCTGGAGTGGAGGAGCCTCCTGAGGCACATTTTGCACGCTGCGAATCCCGAGTTTCCGCGTTGGCTGGAGCTTCAGGCCGCCGCACGCCACGCGCTTGAAAATCCAGCCCTATAAAAACTCAGTCCACTTTTTGAAAGCGGCGCGGGCGTATTTTTCAAGATCGGGCAGAACCTCGCGGGCTTGGCGGATCAAATCCTGCGGATCGACGCCTGAATCGATCAGATAATCCGGCGAATCCCAGACCAACTCTTCGAAGAGCGCCGGCGTCATTTCGAGGTGGAATTGGAATCCGTAGCAACTGCGGCCGTAACGAAACATCTGGTTAGGCGTGAAAGCCGTCGAGGCCAGACACACACCGCCACCGGGGATTTCAAAGACATCTCCATGCCAGTGCGCAGCGCCGAAAACCGGAGGCAAAAGGACCGCGAGGGGATCACTCGCAGCATCCACCGCGCGGGTGACCGGAAAAAAACCAATCTCCTTGCTCTCAGCCCTGCAAACCTCGGCTCCGAGGGCTTTCGCGATCAGTTGTCCACCCAGACACAGGCCGAGGATTGGTTTTTGAAAAGCGAGAGCGGAGCGAATCAATGCGCACTCGGATTCGAGGTAAGGGAAACGCTCGACTTCGTAGGCGCTTTGCCCCCCGCCACCGAGGACGAGTCCGTCAAAATGACTGGCATCCTCAGGCAACGCCTCACCGGCGTAGGGATGAACAACGCTCAAGCTGATACCAATATCAGCCAGCACATCGGCCACGAGACCGGGTTTATCGACATCCCCATGCTGAATGAAGAGCACATTTTTCATGCATCAAAGGTCAACACGCCGAGCTGGCGGATGAAACGAAAAAAGGCGGCGACGGCTTGTATTTCTGCATTGCCAAGGGGGCTGAGAATGGAAAAACTACCCCCCGCTCGTCCGGACTGCCGGATCGAAAACCAACACCATGCCCAAACTCTCAAGCCCTATGCCAAGTGTCACCGATGACGAAGTAGCCGTGGATCCAGCAGACTACGCCCGCGCGGAAATCAATGCCTCGCTCAAACCGAAGCAGAAGATTGGTTTTTTTAGGGAAATGATCCGCATCAGGCGCTTCGAGCAGACATCGCTCAAGTATTACAACCAAGGCATGATGGGCGGATTCCTCCACCTCTACATTGGGCAAGAGGCAGTTGCCGTGGGGACCGTTTCCCTGATGGGTAAAAATGACCATGTCATCACCGCCTACCGTGACCATGGTCACGCCTTGGCCGTGGGAATGGGCATGAATGAATGCATGGCTGAGCTTTTTGGAAAAGCCACTGGCTGCTCGCGCGGCAAGGGCGGATCGATGCACTTCTTCGCACCCGACAAAAACTACTGGGGCGGTCATGGAATCGTCGGTGGCCAGACCCCGCTCGGGCTGGGACTCGCTTACGGACTCAAATACAAAGGCCTGAAAGGTTGCGCGCTTTGCTTCATGGGCGATGGAGCGGTCAACCAAGGCGCCTACCACGAATCCTTGAACCTCGCCGCACTCTGGAAGCTTCCGGTCGTTTACATCATCGAAAACAACAAATACTCCATGGGCACAACGCTGGAGCGCTCTTCGGCGATGAGAAATTGCCTCGCCGAGCGAGCCGATGGATATGGCATCGTATGGGATATCGCCAATGGCGAGGATCTTTACGAAGTGCGGGCCAAGACAGCAAACGCCATGCGCCGCGCGCACGAGCAGTCGCTCCCGACGGTTCTCGAGGTCGACACCTACCGCTACTACGGCCACTCGGTCGCGGATGCGAATGCCAAAAAATACCGCTCGCCCGAGGAAATCGAGCGCTACAAGACACACCACGACCCGATCAGCCTCTGGAAAAAACGCCTCATGGATGAAGGTGTCCTCACCGAAGCCGAGGCCGATGCGATCGATGAGGCCGCGAAAGACGAAGCGGACGCAGCTGCGCAGTTTGCGATCGATAGCGACTCTCCCTCACCCGAGACAATTTTCGAGGATGTCTACTGGGAAGTTGACAACAAAACCGAATCCGGCTCAACCGGACGCCACTTCTTCAGCGAATAACAACCACGCCGCCGCCCGCTTTGGGCTTTCGCATTTCCTGACCGAAACGATTTTTTAGAACACACAGCACCATGCCTCTGATCACCTACCGCAAAGCCCTCAACGATGCCCTCGCCGAGGAAATCATCCGCGACGAAAATGTCGTCATCATTGGAGAGGAAGTGGCTCAATACAACGGCGCCTACAAAGTCACCGAAGGCCTCTGGCAACGCTTCGGAGACAAGCGCGTGGTCGATGCCCCGATCAGCGAAGCGGGCTTCATCGGCATGGGCATAGGCGCCTCGATGCTGGGCGTCCGTCCCGTGATGGAACTCATGTTCTGGAGCTTCGCGTATGTGGCATGGGATCAGATTATCAATAACGCCGGCCAGGTTCGCTACATGAGCGGTGGACTCATCAACTGCCCCATCGTCATCCGCGGCCCAGCAAACGGTGGAACCAATGTGGGTGCCACCCACTCGCACACGCCGGAAAATTTTATCGCCAACACGCCGGGGCTCAAAGTCGTCTGCCCCGCGACTGCCTACGATGCGAAGGGCTTGATGAAGGCGGCCATCCGGGACAACGACCCTGTCTGCGTCATGGAAAACACGCTTCTTTACGGCGAGTCATGGGAGGTTCCCGAAGAGGAATACATCATCCCCCTCGGCGTGGCCGACCTCAAGCGCGAGGGCACCGATGTCTCGCTGATCGCCCACGGGCGCGCGGTCATCACGGCCCTGAAAGCGGCAGAGATTCTCGCCGCTGAGCATGCCATCAACGCCGAGGTTCTCGATCTCCGTTCGATTCGCCCGCTGGACGAGGAGGCGATTCTCAATACGGTTCGCAGAACACACCGGGCTGTTCTTGTCGATGAGAACAAGCCTTTCTGCGGCGTGTCAGCCCAGATTGCGGCAACCATTCAAGAGAAGGCCTTCGACGATCTCGACGCGCCCGTTCAGCGTGTGTGCTCGCTCGACGCCCCGGCCATTTACTCCCCGGCCTTGGAAAACCTGCAACTCCCCACAGTGGCACGCATCATCGAAAAAGTTCTACACATCCGCTAAGACGCATTCCGACTATGAATCAAATCACCATGCCCAAACTGAGCGACACGATGCTCGAGGGAACGCTCATCAAATGGCACAAAAAAGCCGGCGACAAAATTTCCGTTGGCGATGTCATCGCCGATGTGGAGACCGACAAGGCCACCATGGAAATGGAAGCCTTCGATGACGGGCTGATCACGGAACTTCTCATCCCTGAAGGCGGAGTTGTGAAGGTCGGCCAGCCGATTGCCAATCTTGAAGGCGGGAAGAAAAGTGCTGCCAAATCGTCCGCCCCAAGCGCACCTGCAGCGTCAACCTCCGCTCCCGCCGCGCCTGCGGCAGCCAAGCCAAAAGCGGCAGCCTCCACCGATGGCTCCCGTGTCAAAGCCTCCCCTCTTGCCAAGAAAATCGCCCTCGAACGCGGGGTGGATCTTTCCGGAGTTCAAGGCACAGGTCCTGGAGGCCGCATTGTTGCAGCGGATGTCCCCGCCACAGCCACGACAGTGCGCAGCACCGCTCCTGCAGCGCCCCGCATTGAGGTGCCGTTCTCGGATGCAGATACGAAGACACCGCTTTCCGGAATGCGCCGCACGATCGCCGAGCGTCTCTTGGCCAGCAAAACCCAGATTCCCCATTTCTATCTCACGATCGAAATCGATGCCGCTCCGCTCGCCAAGTTGAGAAAGGATTTGAATGCCGCCGCCGAGGCTGCAGGAACCGCCAAGGTGACTGTGAACGATTTCATTCTTCTCGCCGCAGCACGCGCCGCCAAGGCACACCCGAAAGTCAACGCCGCGTTCGCAGGCGATTCCATTATCGAATACGCCAGCGTCAACCTCTCGGTGGCCATCGCCGTTGAAGACGGCCTCATCACCCCGGTGATCCGCGACGCCCATAACCTCTCACTCCGCGAAATCAGCGGCGCTGTGAAAGACCTAGCCGTTCGCGCCCGTTCGAAAAAAATCAAACCCGAGGAATACCAAGGCGGCACCCTCACTATCTCGAATCTCGGCGCCTTTGGAATCGACAGCTTCTACGCCATCGTCAATCCCCCGCAGGCTGCCATTCTGGCCGTCGGTGCGATTGTGAAAAAACCTGTCGTCAACGCCCAGGATCAAATCGTAGCCGGACAGCGGATGACTATCGCACTCAGCGGCGATCATCGCGTTGTGGATGGAGCCGCTGGAGCCGAGTTCCTCGCGACCATCCGCAAGAGCCTCGAATCACCCACAACCTTGCTGTTTTAAAAATCAAATTGCTGTTGCCGTCGGCATGCCAGCACGCTAAACAAAACACCCTTTTTTACGCTCACCAACCACACATGAATCATAAAGGAAGAATCGTTCAGGTCATCGGCCCCGTTGTCGATGTCGAGTTCAACCCGGCAGACGGCGCTCTGCCCAAAATCTACGATGCCCTCGAGATCGACTTTGAAGTCGGCAGCGAGAAACAAAATCTCACTCTCGAAGTTCAGCAGCACCTCGGCGAAAATTGGGTTCGCTCGATTGCCATGAGCTCCACCGAGGGACTCACACGCGGCATGGAAGTGAGCGCACTCGGTGCTCCGATTTCCGTCCCCGTTGGCGAAGGCGTTCTGGGACGCATCTTCAATGTGACCGGTCAACCGACCGATGGACGCGGCCCAGTGCCACACGAGAAAAAATATCCCATCCACCGCAAAGCGCCTCCTCTCTTGGAGCAGGACACCAAGGCCCAGATCTTGGAAACCGGCATCAAGGTTATCGATCTGATCTGCCCGTTCACCAAAGGTGGAAAAGTGGGCGCCTTCGGTGGTGCCGGCGTCGGAAAAACCGTCGTGATCATGGAATTGATCAATAACATCGCCAAAGGCCACGGTGGTTACTCTGTGTTTGCCGGTGTCGGTGAGCGCACCCGTGAGGGAAATGACCTCTACGCCGAAATGAGCGAATCAGGCGTTATCGTTCAAGATGACATCTCCAAATCCAAGGTGGCCCTGGTTTACGGCCAAATGAACGAACCTCCAGGCGCCCGTCTCCGCGTGGCCCTCTCCGCGCTCGCGATGGCCGAGTATTTCCGCGACGAGAAGAACCAAGACGTTTTGCTTTTCATCGACAACATCTTCCGTTTCTCACAAGCAGGCGCCGAGGTTTCCGCCCTTCTGGGCCGCACACCGAGCGCGGTGGGATATCAACCCACACTCGCCGCTGAAATGGGCGACTTGCAGGAACGCATCACATCGACCACAAAAGGTTCGATCACATCGTTCCAAGCCGTTTATGTGCCTGCGGATGACTTGACGGATCCAGCTCCGGCGAACACCTTCGCCCACTTGGACTCCACAATCGTTCTCGAGCGCTCGATCGCCGAATTGGGCATCTACCCTGCGGTGGATCCCCTCGCCTCCACATCCAAAGCCCTCGCGCCGGATATCGTCGGTGAGGAACACTACAATGTGGCACGCGGCGTTCAGCGTGTCTTGCAGCGCTACAAAGACTTGCAGGATATTATTGCCATTCTCGGCATGGACGAGCTTTCGCCCGAGGACAAACTCACCGTCTATCGCGCCCGCAAAATCCAGCGCTTCCTGTCACAGCCGTTCCATGTGGCGGAAATCTTCACTGGCACCAAAGGCCAGTATGTTTCCACCGCTGACACGATCCGCGGCTTTAAGGAAATCCTCGAAGGCAAACATGACGATGTTCCTGAAGCCAACTTCTATATGAAGGGCGGCATCGACATGGTGAAGGAATCCTAATCCCATGCTCCGGCTCGAAATCGTCACTCCCGAGGCGAAAACCTACTCCGATGATGTGGATTCTGTTGTGATTCCCGGCATCGATGGCGAACTGGGCGTGCTACCCATGCACGCCCCGGTCATGACATTGCTCGAGCCTGGAGAACTGCGCGTTCTCAAGAGCGGCCAGGAACTCCGCCTGGCCGTCGGCGAGGGCTTCGTCGAAATCACTCCCGAAAAAGTGGCCGTCCTCACGGACATGGCTGTGAAGGAGAGCGACATCGACGAATCTGCCGCCGAGGAGGCAATACGCCGCGCCGAGCAAGCCATGTCAGGCGAGAAACTCAGCAACGAGGAATACGCCGCAAACAACGCCGCCCTCCTCCGCTCCCTCGCCCTCATCAAGGTCAAGCGTCGCCGCCACCATGTCTAAGCTGGAGAAATCCTGCTTATAAGGTTAAAGCCTCAGTTGCACTGGGAAACATGAGTGCCTTATTGTTTGATGACAACCTGAACCAACTCTCCGCCGATGTATTCAATGATCTCCAGTGACCTCAAAAAGCGCCGCTTTTCTCAATCGGGCTACACCCTGTTTGAGATCATGTTGGTGCTCGGCATCATTGCCGTGCTCGTAGGTTCAGCGATTTATATGTTGGTGGGAAATATCGATGTCGCGAAAGAGCAACGCGTGGATAGCGATGTCGAGGCCATATCCATGCAACTCCGGACCTACGAGATGCTGAATTACCGCATGCCGTCCACTGAACAGGGGCTCAAGGCACTGGTCAACCAGCCCACCACGGAACCACGCCCCCGCAGGTGGAAACAACTCATGAAAACAGTCCCGGTCGATCCTTGGGGCAATGAGTATGTCTATCGCAACCCCGGCAAGGGCGGTGCGGCTTTTGAAATTTACTCGCTCGGACCCGACGGCAAGGAGAGCGATGACGACGCCGGGAAAAACAAATAGCCTCTCTTGCCGAGCGATCACAGGCCTCGCGGCATACACACTTTTTGAAGTTCTCCTCGCTCTCGGGATCATCGCCGTCCTTCTGGGAGTAACGGTTCCACTTATTACCAGTTCTTGGAGCCCATCCCCTTCGGAAGCAATTGTCCAAGAAATAGAAAAATCCGTTCAGGCAACACACTCCAAAGCCGTTGAAACCGGGGAGGCGCGTCGTATTCGATTGTTGGAATCCGGGCTCCAATCCGAAGGGGGCTTGCCTTCCACCGAATTGCCAAAAGGCTGGAAACTGCAAGTGCGGCGTTTCACGGAAAATCGGTTTCGCAAACCGCAGAAAGTGGAATTCTGGGGATTCAACGGAGCAGGCATCTGCGATCCTCTCGAGTTGCGCCTCGTCGGCAAGAATGAGTCGATTGTTTTGAAATTCGATCCCCTCACCGCCTTGATTCTATCGGATGAAAACTAAAGCCTTCACTCTCTTCGAGGTCTTGATAGCGCTCGGGGTCTTTGCGGTGGCGGTGACGGGATTGGCTCTGGCACTTCAATCGGCGGTGGATGCCGCACTGAACGCCCGCTCCCGCATGTTGGCCCGGACGATGATTGAATCGCGTCTTGCCTCTGCCATGGCCAACCCGCCACTCGATGGACGCCGCGAAATCGATGGACGCACGAACAACGGCATCCATGTTTTGGAAACCTTCGAGCAAGCGGAAATCCGCGACACAAACAATGCGATTCTACCCGGCATGTGGAGACTGAAGGTCACGGCGGAGCCTGGTCGTGGCGGAATAAAGGAAATGGCCGAGATTCTGGTTTACCGCCCATGAGGAGTGCCCCCACAACAAGACGGGCGGGATTTACGCTCTTTGAAGTGATCATGGCCCTGATGATTCTGGGGCTATTAAGTGGAGCGGTTTATTCCATTTCCATGGCGGCACTGGAAACATCCAAGTCCGTCATGACGGAGCAATCCTCCGCCCGCAGGTTGGAAGCTTTTTTAAGAATCACCCGCGACGCGTTTCTCAACCTCCCGGCGGATGCCAACATTTCTCTCCGAATGAGCCAATCCTCATCAGGCTCACCCGTGCCGGAATTGGTCTTCGCGGAAACTTCGGGAACATTTGGCGTTCCAAGCCTGGGGGGAGGTTCGCTGCTACTTGCCGCGCGCCCGAGAGCGGATGGTTCAAGGACATTTTCCATCCTGCGCGTTCCTGCGGAACTCGACACCTCCACCATGGAGCGACTCGTCGCAAAGGGCGACTGGATTCCCCTCCTGCCAAAGGTGAGCAAGGTGAAGTGGTTTTTTTTCAATGGAAACGAGTGGGTTGAAGAATGGCCGCAAGGTGGGGGAAGACCCCAGTTGGTTCGTCTGCAATTCTCCTATGATCCGATGGGCGGGGCTCCGATCGATGTGCAATTTTGGATTCCCCCGCTCGCGCCGCCACAAGCCCCGCCGGGGGATGCTGCAAAAAAAGAAAACAATCAAAGTCGACCATGATCCGCCACTTCCATATCCGCGCGATTGCCTTGCCCATGGTGCTCTGGTGCATCGCATTTCTGGCAGGCCTCGTGGTTTTGACAGGTGGCTTGGTGCGCGGTTGGATCGAGAGCGAATCGCTCGCAGAAAGAAAATTCGTTGCGCGCCAGATGGCTCTGAGCGGCATCGCGCTGGGATTGAACCCGGCCGTCGAAAATGGAAGTCCCCTCCTCCGCAAGGGCGATAAAAACACCGAGGGATACGAAGTCAAAATCACCAACGAGTCGGCGCGCCTGAATCCCAACTTTTGGATCCAATCCGGCAACCGTGCGATCTTCAATCGCCTCTTTGCAAATTGGGGCGCGAGCCTAGCTGAAGCCGAGACGGCCATCGACAGCCTGCAGGACTGGATCGATGGGGATGATTTCATCTCGCTCAAGGGAGCGGAACGCGGCGAATACGAACGGGCTGGTAGACCCGGATACCCTGCGAATCGGCCGCTTAAACATATTCGTGAGATGGAATCCGTTATGAATCTGGCTCCTCTTTTAGCCGCAAAGCAGGGCTGGCAGGAGGACTTCACTATTTGGTATAGTGGAAAAATCAGCATCCAACATGCCACGGAACCGATCCTTACAGCGCTCGCCGAGCTTACGCCCAAGCAGTGCCAATCGCTCATCGAAATGCGCGTGGGCCGCGATGGCATTGAAAACACGGCTGACGACGAAAAACTTCAATCCATCGAGGCTGTGGCAGATTTCCTGGGAGCTGGAGGCAAGCAGCGCGCGGCCCTGCTGGAGTTTTTTGACACCTTGGGAGATTTGCGTCGCATTGAGAGCACTGGTTGGTGCGGAGGTGTCTCGCATAAAATCGTTGTCATCGCACCGACTGGAAGCCCGGGGCAAATGATGAGTTGGGAGGAGCGATGAATCACCAAACTCCCGATGCAGTTCTCAGACCTGGCGCGGAAGGCTGGGAGCTATGGAAATTCCCGCCTAAGGGTGGAAGCACACTGGAGGATGCTTTTTCGGAGAAGTCGCTGGACAGCTTTGAAAGCCTGCTTCTCGCCGTTCCCTCGCGCAGCGTTCTTTCCATGCCTTTGTGGATCGCTTCGCAGGGCGACCCGACAGAATTGGCAGAGCTTGAGCTTACCAGCCGACATCTGCTTCGGAAGGACGCTGAGGTTTATACGGTCCCTATTTTGGAAAAAGAGGGACGGTCGCTTGTCCTGGCATTGGCGGCAACGGATGACGAAACCGCTCCTGAATACCTCAAGAAGGCGAAGTGTTTTGAGATTCCCGCCCGACTGCTCGATTCCGCTGGTGCCGATGTGCTGGTTTGGAGGGAACAATCCACGCTGTGCTTTGCAATCTACCGCGAGGACAAATGCGTCTTCTTTGCAGCAACAGGGGATTCAAATCCCGGCACGGCTTTTTGCGGAGCGATAGCGCGCACGGCTATGAGGCTGAGGTCGGAGAGCGTCATCACACGCATGCCGGCCAAGCTACGCCTGATCGGGGACTTTTTGGAAGCGGATGCCATTTCACTCGGACATGCGCTGCGCTTGGATTTTGAAATTGAAAAAAAGCTTCCTGCGCCAGTCCTGCCCGCAGTCTTGAGCGATGCCGCTCCACCGACCGCTCGGGCCGCCCTGCTTTCCCGATCACGCCTGAAGCGTCTGGCGTCGATTGCCACGATGGGGCTGGCGATCTACGCGGTGATTTTGTTTTTTGTCGCCGCCGACCTCGCTTGGCAACGCTTCCAATTGCACCGTCTCAACAACGAACTGAAATCTATCGAAGCAGTCTCAACGGAGGCGCAACAACTCGTGACCGAGTGGAAGCAATTCCGGTCCGCCATCGATCCCCAAGCCTTCGCAATAGACCAACTCGCGGCTGTCGCGACCGAAATCCCAGGTGAGCAAGTGCGCCTGACCCAATACAACTACGACAAGGGCCGTCTTTCGATTGCCGGAGAGGCGACGGATGTCTCGCAGGCCTATGAATTTTTTGAGCGAGTGAAAAAAGCCCCACTCTTGCAGGATTATGATTGGACATCCGGCCAACCGCAATTGGCAGCCCGCAACAAGGTGAGATTTGAAATGGAAGGAGCACGACCCGATGCGAAAACTGGCGAAGAGTGAAACACGCTTGCTCCTGATCTTCGGCGCGGCCGTCTTTCTGGCGGTGAATCTTTTTGCCGTTCGGGCCTGGTTGAACCACCGTGCGGGCGTATTGGCAGCGATTTCAGAAGCGCGCTCCGCCATCTCCACATCCCGCTCATGGATCACAGCCGCCGAGGCGCTGGAGCCAGCGAAAGACTGGATGCAACAACACCCCTCGCCTGTTGAAAAACAGGATGCCGCCAATACAGGACTTCTCAACATTGTGCGCAACATGGCTGAAAAATCAGGCCTAAAAATCGCGGAGGAAACCCTTCTCCCCGGCGAGGAGGCCGACGGAGCCCGCGCGGCGGTTCTTCAAACGAAGATCACTGGTCCCTTCTCCGGCGTGGCGACTTTTTTATTCGATATTCAAAATCCGACATCCTGGCGCTCGGTGGAAAAAATGATGATCCGAAGTGACAACGAGCCACCCAATGTGGTTGTGGAAATGGAAATCCGACAGTATTTCCGACCGGTAGACTCAAACCCCGCGCAAACTGCCACCGAATGAGAATCCCGCTCGCAATTTTGTTTTTTTCGACGGCGCCTGCGCTAATGCAGGCGGCGGGTGATGCTCCTTGGATGGAACAGCGTTCAATGGAAAGGTTTCAAGTTTTGCTGAACCGCTCACCTTTTTCGCTCCCCACAGCCGAAGAAACGGCTCCCGTAGCCGACCGTTTTTTTCTGACAGGGGCGGCCACTATCAACGAGGAGGCTGTAGTTTTTGTTTTGGATAAAAACACTCAGGTTCGCCACATGCTCGGTGCCAAGCCTGATGCCGCAAACAACCAACTCTTGGACTACAAACCGGATTCAAACCCAAAAAACATGAGCGCACGCATTCGCATCGAAGGTCAAGAAACGACCATTCGTTATGCCGAAGTCCCCGCAGAGGCTCAACCCGCACCACAGATGCCGATGAACCCCCAATTACCTCAGCAGCCCGGAACACCACAGCCACCAGGCGCCGCAGCCGTTCAACCCGCCACAACGAATGGAAACGAACCGCCACGACGCGTCATCCGTCGCCGAGTGATTTCCGGCCAACCACCAGCCGCCCAGCCCGTCCCTAATCAATGAAAAGCCACTCCCTTCCTGTCATTCCCACTCTGCTTCTTTGTGCCATGCCCCTTGTGGCACAGGTGCCTCAAGTGTTGCCTCCGGGTGCGCCTGTCACTCCCACGCTGGCCCCACCGGCACCCGCCAAGCCGCCCGAATCTGTCAGTATCACATTTCCGCGCAACTCGGTCCTCGATGTCATTTCCTTTTACGAAACGCTCACCGGCAAGCGCATCATCCGCGACTCGAACCTCGCCGGTCAGGAACTCTCGATCATGGTTGCCAAGCCCGTCAGCCGCGAGGACGCCATCGGGATTATCGAGAGCTCTCTCTTGATGAACAACTACAGCATCGTGCCGGTTGACGATCAAACGATCAAAATCCTCGGCCCGAGCCGCGCACCGCGCACAGAGGGCCTTCCTCTCCTGAGCGAGGTTCAGTCCCTGCCGGCTGATGGAGACAAGGTGCTGAGTTTTTACAAGCCCCTCTCCTTCATTTCGCCTGAGGAAGCCATCGCTGTTGTGCAAGGCGTGGTGCAGATTAATGCCTATGGTTCCGTGGTTCCCGTTCCAAACACCAACGCGATCATCCTCACGGACAAAACCCCCGTCATCCGAAAAGCCCTCGGCATTCTGGACTTGATCGATGTCGAACCGGCCCGGGTCGTCACCGAGTTCGTTCAACTCCAGCGCGCCAATGCAGAACGCGTTGTTGAAATGCTGGACGAAATGTTCGGAAAGGAGGATCCCGCGAAGGCGAAAGGCCCAAGCACCCAGCAAACCCCCGCCACCCCGCAAAATCCCGAAGCCCCGCAAGCCGCAGGGACGGCCTCGGGCGCCCGCTACGAAAACCGCCTCATCTCCGGAAAAGCCAAATTCCTTGCTGACAAACGCACCAATCGCATCCTCGTCGTAACCCGCGTGGAGAATTACCGCTATGTGCGCGATGTGATCTCTCAGCTCGATTCCGCCGGAAATTTTGAGCAACCGCTCACGCGCGTTCTGAATTTTGTCCCTGTCAACGATGTCTTTCCGGTTCTCACAGATATGCTTTCGGATAAGGATTCTGAAACACAAAACGGCAGCAACCAAGGCTCCCAAAACAGCTCAAACAACAATTCACTCAATCAGAACTCAAACAACAATTCCTCCGGAGGTCTCGGCGGCATCGGTGGCGACGGCATCAACAAACCTGATCGCCTCAGCAATGAAACCCAACAAGGTGCCCCGCAATCCGCCACCATCGGAGAAATCCGACTCATCGCGGACAATAACTCCAACAGCATCATCATATTTGGCCCACCTGAAAGCAAAGCCCGCGCCAAGCAGATTCTGGACATCCTCGACCAGCGTCCAAAACAAGTTTACCTAGCAGTCGTCATCGGCCAACTGCGCCTCAGCAAAGGGGTGGACTATGGGGTCAGCTACCTGATCAGGAACAAAGGATTCCAACCTCTCAACAATCTGCTTGGAAACAGCGACGCCAGCGGAGCAGCAGCCACATCGCTCAGCCCAAGTATTCTGCCCGGAGGCACATTCCCAAATGCGGCATCCATAGTTAATCCTTCCTCACTGACGCCGGCACTATCCTCCCTCGCGGGACTGACCATTTACGGAAGCATCGCGGATTCGGTGGATGTCTTTGCCCGTTTCTTAGAAAGCACAGAACGCTTCCGCACCCTCTCGCGGCCCGTCATTTATACAACCAACAACCGCAAGGCTACGATCCTCTCGGGTCAAAAAGTGCCAGTGCCAACGCAGTCCCTCACCTCGGCCACCGGCGGCGGAATCAGCGGAAACGGAAGCGCGATCACATCGAACATCCAATATCAGGATGTGGTTCTCAAACTTGAAGTCATCCCGCTCATCAACTCCGACCGTGAGGTGAACCTGATCATCGCTCAAACGAATGACAATGTCATTGGCACAGACACTATCTCAGGCAACAAAGTTCCTATTATTGCCACACAGGAAATCACCACCAGCGTCCGCGTGCCCAATGGCGCAACGATAGTTCTGGGTGGTTTGATTTCCGAAGACAAGGAACGCGGCGTGGAGGGCATGCCCTATATCTCAGATATCCCAGTGGTTGGATCCCTCCTCGGCGGACGCACACAGTCCAAAGTCAGAAAAAATGAGCTCATCGTAATGATCCAACCCTTCGTCGTAGACTCGAACCATGAGCTAATGAAAGCCAGTGCCTACGAGGGCGACCGGTCCCCGCTCGGTCGCGATGGACAGGCCATGACCGCTCCAATTGCTGAGCAGAAAACCCCACCTGCCGTCTGGACTCCCACACCGCTGCCGCCTGAGAAAAAGAAAAAGTTCCGCTGGCCTTGGACAAATGATCAATACAACTGACGACCTCCTTCGCCTGGCGGAACTTGCGGGTTCCAATGAGCCCGAGAAGTGCCGCGATATTTTAGACCGAGCAGCCTTTGCGCAGCGCTCGCCCATCGCCGCGTTGCTCGATTCCAAGCTCGTTCAGGAATTGCCTTTCCTCAAAGCCCTCGCCTCAGAACTCGGAATCCCTTGGCGTGAGGAGGAGGATGTCGCCCCAATCGAAAATGTGCGGGAAAAATTCCCCGCCCGACTTGCGCTGGGCCAGATTGTTTTGCCCGAGGCCGCAGTGCCTGGCGGTGAGTTGAGCCTCTTGACCTTTGATCCCTTTGACTACGCGACATGGCAGGCTGTGACCCAGCACTGGCGCGGCCCGGTGAGTCTCGTCATGACTTCGCGCAGTCGCCTTGTGGAAACGCTTAAGAAAACCTACGGCGTGGGCGCCGATACCTTCGAGGAGCTTCTTGAGGGCCGTGAGGACGACCTGCCCGGCGGAGCCAAGGAGGAGGTCAATGTGATCGACGAGGACGACTCCGAAGCCTCGGTGATGAAATTTGTGAACCAAATCCTGCGCGAGGGACTCCAGCAAGGGGCCACCGATATTCATTTCGAACCGCTCGGCCACGACCTCCGCATCCGCTACCGCATCGACGGCGTCCTCCAAGAGGTTCCAGTCCCGCAGCGGATCAAGATGCTGCAGGATTCTCTCATCTCCCGCCTGAAAATCATGTCCGGTCTCGACATCGCCGAGCGGCGGCGTCCGCAGGACGGGCGCATCGCCCTCGAAATCGCAGGTGCACCGATCGATGTCCGCGTGGCCACCATTCCGAGCGTGAACGGCGAGAGCGTGAGCCTGCGACTTCTCGGCCAGCAACAATTCGACTTCTCGGGACTCGGTCTCGACCCGGAAAATGAGAAACGCATCCGCAATCTCATTTCCATCCCGAACGGCATCGTCCTTGTGACAGGCCCCACAGGCTCGGGAAAAAGCACCTCTCTTTACACTTTTCTGAGTGCGATCAATTCGATGGAACGGCGTATCGTGACCATCGAAGACCCCGTCGAACACAAGCTCAATGGGGTGATCCAAATCGCGGTAAAACCCGAGATCGACCTGACCTTTGCCACTGCCCTGCGAAGCATCCTGCGCGGCGATCCGAACATAGTCATGGTGGGCGAAATGCGCGACCTCGAGACAACGGAAATCGCCATCCGAGCCGCGCTCACGGGCCATCTGGTCTTTAGCACGCTCCACACAAACGACGCCGTGGGAGGCATCACGCGTCTCTTGGATATGGGCGTAGAACCCTTCCTCGTGGGCTCCGCCGTCCGCGCCTTCATCGCACAGCGCCTCGTCCGCCGTCTTTGCAAATTCTGTTCCCAACCGGCCGAGTATAAAGCCGAGGATCTGGCTGCCATGGGCTTCCCACTCGAGTTGGCTCACAAAATCCGTCGACCAGTCGGCTGTCCTCACTGCCGGAATACCGGTTTCTCAGGCCGCACTGCCCTCTTTGAAATCTGTCAGATGACCTCCCGCATGCAGGAACTCATCCAACGCCGAGCTCCCGCAAACGAACTGCGCGAACTCGCCATCCGCGAGGGCATGGTCCCGCTTCGCAAGGCAGGCTGGGAGACTGTCTCCCACGGCATCACTTCGGTGGAGGAAGTCGTGCGAGTGACATCCAGCGAACTGCAGGTCTTGGACGAGTAGCAGGACAATGGCCGACTTCTCCTACAAAGCGAGCAACGCCTCGGGAACTGTGACCACGGGAACAATCGCCGCCAATTCGCGAAGCGACGCCTACCGCCTTCTCCGCAATCAAGGCCTGCAGCCAATGAGTGTCTCGGAGAGCGGAGGGGCTTCGACAACCAGCAAGAAAGAATCCGCCGCCGCAGGCAACGAACCCCTGCCCCGCCTGAACACCACCCAGTTACTTTATTTCACCGAGGAACTCGCCGAACTCCTCGAGGCCGGCCTGAAACTTGAAGGCGCTTTAAAAGTTATCGAACAGCGGCAGGAAAAATCCGGCGTCCAACCGATCGCCGCCCGCCTGCGCCAGCGCGTGCGCGACGGTTTCAGCTTTTCAGCCGCCCTCCAGGACTGCGGAAAAACCTTTGATCCTCTCTACTGCAACTTGGTGGCCGCAGGCGAAGTCTCCGGCGCGCTTCCGCAAATCCTCAAACGCCAATGCGCCTACCTCACGCTCATCGGCGACCTCCGCCGCCGTGTGGTTTCCTCGCTCCTCTATCCGGCCATCGTTTTTGCATCAGCGATTGTGCTGATGTTTGTCTTCCTGACATTCCTCGTCCCCCAGTTGTCCGTCCTCTTGGGAAAAACTGGTCAGAAACTTCCAATCATCACCCGAATCTTGATTTCCGTGAGCGAATTTTGCGGGCAGTGGTGGTGGGCGATCTTTGCCTTCGTCGGCATCCTGGTCCTCTCCGCCCGCGCGGCTGTTCGCACCCCTGCCGGGCGTGACTGGTGGCATCGTTCGATGCTCGACTTTCCAGTGGTCGGCCCTGTTCTCCGCGCCAAGTTCTACGCAGAAATGCTGCAGACCCTTTCGACTCTGGTCTCAAATGGCGTAGCGCTTCTTCAAGGCCTCAACCTCATGACCGCAGCAACGATGAATGTTTTCCTCAAAGATCTTCTCACAAAAACCGCTGCCATGGTCGGCGAAGGCACCAGCCTCGCGGCGGCTCTGCGACGCGTGGGATTTTTCCCGCCCGTGATGATGGATATTCTAACTGTCGGAGAGCAGACGGGAGATATCGCCACCGCCCTCGAGCGTGCCGCCAAGCGCTTCGACCGCGACCTCACCACCCGCATTTCACACCTCACCACACTCGTCCAACCGGCGATTATTCTTCTCGTGGCATTGTTCGTAGGCATCGTGGCCTACTCGATGATCGCCGGCATCCTGACCAGCGTCAGTTCCCTCAAATCCCGGTAAAGTCCGGCACGGGGGTTTTCCCGATTGAACTCCCCGCCCGCAACCGATAGGTAAGAGGGCGAAATGCCAACCGATACTTTGCGCTCCAATCCGCTCCGCGAGGGCCTCGCCCAACGCTCGATTCCCGATCCTTGCACCCTCGTTATTTTTGGTGCCACCGGCGACCTCACGCACCGCAAACTCGTTCCCGCCCTCTACAATCTCGCCGCCGATGGGGCCCTGCCGCCAGCCATCAGCGTTGTGGGATTCGCCCGCAGAGACAAATCAGATGAGGTTTTCCGCACCGAATTGGAGGAGGCTGCCCGCAAATTCTCCCGCCAAGGCATCAATGACGACCTCTGGAAAAACTTCGCGTCAAATATC
Organism: Terrimicrobiaceae bacterium; assembly: GCA_044345595.1. Taxonomy (GTDB): domain Bacteria; phylum Verrucomicrobiota; class Verrucomicrobiia; order Chthoniobacterales; family Terrimicrobiaceae; genus UBA967. The sequence continues at coordinate 18,917 of JBIJAV010000013.1, read as the reverse complement.
TGCTACCATCGCAGCGAATTCGACAAGATCGAGGGCTACGAGGCTCTTGCGCGCCGCCTGGACGAAATGGACGCCACCCGGGGCACCGGTGGAAACCGCCTCTTTTACCTTGCCGCAGGCCCGGACCAGTTCGAGGTGATCTTGGAAAATCTCCGCAAGAGTGGCCTGAACAAAGCACGCCCCGGATCTTGGAGCCGTGTCATTGTTGAAAAACCCTTCGGCACTAACCTGCCGAGCGCGAAGCGCCTGAACGATCTCGTCGAAAATGCCTTCGATGAATCCGAGACCTTCCGCATCGACCACTACCTCGGCAAGGAGACCGCGCAGAACATCATCGTCCTCCGCTTCGCCAATGCCCTCTTCGAAGCGATGTGGAACTCCCGCTACATAGACCATGTCCAAATCACCGCCAGCGAACCGCTCGGCGTCGAAGGCCGCGCCGGCTACTACGAAAAATCAGGCGCCCTCCGCGACATGGTGCAAAACCACCTTCTCCAACTCCTCTGCCTCACCGCCATGGAACCGCCCGCCGGCCTTGATGCCGACTCGATCCGCGACGAGAAGGTGAAGGTTCTCCGCTCTCTGCGCCCGCTCACGGGTGATGATGTTTTCAAGCATGTCGTCCGCGCCCAATACGGTGCCGGTTCGATCAATGGCAAACGCGTTGCCGCCTACCGCGACGAGCTCAATGTGAATCCCGAGTCCGTCACCGAGACCTATGTCGCCATGGAACTCAATGTGGACAACTGGCGCTGGGCGGGCGTCCCGTTTTTCATCCGCGTCGGAAAACGCCTTCCAAAAGCCGGCACCGAAATCGCCGTTCATTTCAAAAGCGTGCCGCCGGTTCTCTTCCGCGCCACCGGTGAGTCGATTGATGACAATGTGCTCGTGATCCGCATTCAGCCTGACGAGGGCATTTCCCTTCGCATGAGCGCCAAGATGCCAGGTTCCAGCCTGCGTATCGAACCGGTCAAAATGGATTTCCACTACGGCACCAGCTTTGGAAAAGCCACGCCCGAGGCCTACGAGCGTCTTCTCCTCGATGCCATGAGCGGCGATGCCACACTCTTCGCCCGCCGCGATGAGGTCGAGCAGGCTTGGAAATTTGTCGACGCCATCCACGAGGCATGGACCACGCGCACAGACGACCTCGCGCTCTACTCCTCCGGTTCCTGGGGTCCTGGAGAGGCCGACGAACTCATCAAGCGCCACGAGGGCGCATGGAGACGCCTGTGAGCACCACCGCATCCATAGAATCAGGCATTCCTGTCGAAATCGGTAGAATCGACAAGGAGCTCGGCAAACTCTGGGAATCAAGTGGAGACACCAAGACCCGCGCCTCGCTGATCAACCTTGTCGTTTACACGGAAAACGAATCCGCCCTTGCCGCTGACAACGAAGTGCTGGCGTCTGTGGCCGGCCGTCACCCATGCCGGGCGATCCTTATCCTCGGCAACCCTTCAGCTCCAACCGCGCAAGCGAAAGCCTGGATCAGCGCGCATTGCCATCTTCTCGGCAAAGACACACGCCAGATTTGCTCCGAACAGATCACCTTCCGCTTGGACGGCGACGCGGCCAGTGCCCTCCCGAATATCGTTTTCTCGCATCTGGATTCCGATCTCCCACTCTGCCTCTGGTGGAAGGCCGACTTCCCCGAGCCCCTCGACGAAAAGCTCTGGGCTTGGGTGGACCGCCTCATCTTTGACAGCAGTTCGTGGCACAATCCGCACCACCAGTTTTCGATCATTCGCCACATCTCCTCGCCCGGCAAAAGCGCAGCCGTGCTCTGCGACCTGAATTGGACACGCCTTCACGCGTGGCGTTTTGCTCTGGCAAGCCAGTTTGACAATGCCTCGGCATTCCCACATCTGAGCCGCGTGGAATCCCTTTCCCTGCGCTGCGCCCCCGGCTCCCGCATCTCCGCGCTCCTCCTCTTGGGTTGGCTCGCAGGGCGCTTGAAGTGGCGCTTGAATGCCGAAAACGAAACTTTCATCACGGCGAACGACCACTCCATTCCATTTCACATCGAGGAAATTCCTGGACCCAATCTGTCGCTCATTTCGATCAAATCTCCGGACGCCAAATTCGAGCTTAAACTCGCCGAGGGATCCGACTTTTTCGAATCCACCATCCAGACGCCCGGCATCCCCGAGATTCGCCAAATCCTCCCCGCCCCGCGCGGAAGATTGGAAGACACACTGCTGGCCGAGCTAAGCCGAGCCGGGCGCCATGCCCTCTACACCGAGTCGCTCGAGGTCATCCTTCCCCTGCTCAAACACTAAGGCGGGGACAAACACACCATGCAGGTTTTTATCAGGGTTCTACCCTATGTCAGGCGCTACCCGTTCCTTGCCTTTGCCACGCTCTTCTGTGCCGTAGCGGGCACCCTCATGGTGATTGTCTTTCCGGCGATCACTCAGCAGATCGTCGATCAAGTCATCGGTCAAAACCGACCCGACCTCCTGCTGCCACTCGTGGGCCTCGGCCTCGCAGCCTTCCTTGCGCAGAACGGCCTCAACGCCCTTCGCATCATCTTTAACAACCACTTCGAGCAACGCGTCATTTTCGACCTCCGCAGCGAACTCTACGCACACATCCAGCGACTCCCGCTGACATGGTTCGACAACCGCTCGACGGGCGACATCATGACACGCCTTGTTGAAGATGTAACAAGCGTCGAGCGCGTGTTGATCGACGGCATCGAACAAGGCACCGTTGCCATCCTGCAAATCCTGATCGTCAGCTGTGTCATGCTGGCCTACAGCCCCTCGCTCACAGCAGCTGTTCTCATTCCCATTCCATTCCTCGCCGCCGGCGCCCTTGCCTACACGCTCACCGCACGCTCCCGCTACCGCAAACAGCGCAAGGCCGTCTCGGCCCTGAATTCCCTACTCCACGACAACATCGCCGGCATCCGCCAGATCAAAACCTACACCAGCGAGACACGCGAACACGCCCGTTTCGACGAAGCCAGCAATGGCGTGCGCAAGGCCACGCTCACCGTGATGAAAGCCTGGGCGCTCTACCAACCCGGCATGGAATTTATTTCCTCCTGCGGACTGCTCCTCGTCGCTGGCTTTGGAACATTCCAAGTCATCTCCGGCAAAATGGACACCGGCGCCTTGGTCGCATTTTTCGTCCTCACCCGCTATCTCTACGAACCCGTAGGACGCCTGCACCAACTGAACCAAATTTTCCAATCAGGCCGCGCCGCCGGGGATCGAGTGTTCGAAATCATGGACTCCGAAACCGAAGCCGACGAAGGCGCTAAAAAGCCCGCCTCTCGGGTGAAGGGCCATGTCGTTTACCGAGATGTCTCGTTTTCCTATGATCCCAAGATGCCCGTCCTCCACGGCATCAACCTCGAAGCCAAATCCGGCGAGATGATCGCCCTCGTTGGACCAACAGGCGCTGGCAAATCCACCATCGTGAATTTGCTCGTGCGTTTCTACGAATTCACCAGCGGCGAGATCACCATCGACGGCACACCCCTGCGCGACATTCCAAAATCCCACCTCCGCGACAGCGTCGCCGTGGTGACCCAAGAGAGCTTCATGTTCAACGGGACCACAGCCGAAAACCTCCGCATCGGAAAACCTGATGCCACCGAGGACGAAATCTGGGAAGTCCTCCGCGCAGCCAACGCCGCCGAATTCATCAAGCGCCTTCCCGAGGGCCTTCACACGCCACTTGGAGAGCGCGGAGTCAAACTCAGCGTCGGTGAGAAACAACGACTCTCCATCGCCCGCGCCCTCCTCAAAAACCCTCCCATTCTCATCCTCGACGAGGCCACAGCCAGTGTGGACACCACCACCGAGCGGCTCATCCAAGAAGCCCTCGACCGCCTCATGGAAAACCGCACCAGCTTCGTCATAGCCCACCGCCTCTCCACCGTGCGCCATGCCGATCAAATCCTCGTCCTCGAGCGCGGATGCATCACCGAACGCGGTCGCCACACAGACCTCCTCGCACGCGGCGGTCTCTACGCCGAACTCTGCAAGAGCAGCCTCATCGAAAATTGAAGCCCCCTCGCAGGGTGCTGTTTTTTTCACCAAAAAGTCTTTGTGTTTAACCCTGCCGATCTGTGTAGGGTGAAAGTCATGTCAAACACGGACGCCGAACGAGGGACCCAAAGCAAGGCGCTGAGGGTGAATTTGGACAACGGATTCTACGGCACATTCGCCGAAATCGGAGCTGGCCAGGAAGTGGCCCGGCACTTCTTCTCGGCAGGCGGTGCTGCTGGAACGGTTGCGAAAACCATGTCCGCCTACGACATGACCTTCAGCGACGCCATCTATGGCCCCTCGCGCCGCTATGTGAGCCGCGAGCGCCTGGAGACAATGCTGGAACACGAGCAAAGGCTCCTCATCGAGCGCTTGGGAGCCACGGCAGGAGATAACCGCCGATTCTTTGTTTTTGCGGATACCGTCGCGGCGCGAAGCTTCCGCCGCCACGATGAATCCCATGGCTGGATGGGCCTGCGTTTCCAACACGCCCCCCGTGCGAAATTCAGCGACATCATTCTCCATGTCCGAATGCTGGACGCAGAGAATCTTCTCCAACAGGAGGCCCTCGGGATCGCTGGCGTGAACCTCATCTACGGCGCGGCCTTCAACCACCAGAACCCCCGCGCGCTCATCGGCTCGCTCCTTGACGACCTCAAGCCCGGCCGCATCGAAGTCGATATGATCCGCTTCTCCGGCCCTGCGTTTGCAGGTGTGGACAACCGCATTATGAGCCTCGAACTCGTAGTGCAAAAACTCACCCGCGCGACATTGTTCCGACCGGATGGCGAGGTCGTGCAGGCCTCGGATGCTTTTTATAAAAAACCCATCCTCGTCGAGCGTGGCAGCTTCCGACCCGTCACCTATGTGACCAACGACATGCTCGACGGCGCCAAGCGACTCTTTGAGCAGGAAAGCGGCGTCGCAGGCGCAGAGCCAGCCATTCTCATGGAGATCACCATGAAAAATCTCCTCTCCCACGGACCGCTCGATCTCCAGGATTTCCTCGATCGCGTGGACCTCCTTGGAGCCCTCGGCCGCACCGTGCTCATCTCCGACTACGGCGAATACTACAAGCTGGTGAACTTCCTCACCCGCTACACAGAGGAACCAATCGGCCTTCCCATGGGCATCCCCGGTCTCAATGAGATTTTCAATCCCGAACACTACAGCGACCTGGAAGGCGGCATTCTGGAAGCCCTCGGACGCCTCTTCAAACGCAATGTCCGCCTCTATGTCTATCCCTTCATCTCGCCGAGTGGGGAACTCGTGACCTGCGGAAACTTCCGCACCCCGCCTGGCATGGAGAACCTTTACGAGCATCTCCAAGTCAACCACCTCATCCGCCCCATCGAGGATTACCGCTCTGACTACCTCCAGATCCACTCGCTCAAAGTTCTCGAAATGATCGCCGCCGGAGACGCCAAGTGGGAAGGCATGGTTCCCGAGGCCGCGAGGGATGTCATAAAAAAACGCGGTCTCTTCGGTGTGGCGAAACTTGCCTAAGCCCCACGGCAACGCCATCGTCAGCGGCTGTCATGTTTTTCCGCCGACTCGTTCTCAATAGCTTCGCCAAACTCAAACTCGGCCGCCTCCAAGTCATGCTCCCGGATGGCGCCAAAGGCGTCTACGGAGGACTCGGCGCGGGCATTGAGGCCCGCATCGAAGTGACTGATGAGAATTTCTTCAAGCGGTGTGTCCTCAATGGTCCCATCGGTTTTTCCGAAGCCTACATGGCTGGCGAATGGACGACCGACGATCTCACCAAGGTCATTGCATGGTTTATCCTGAATGCCGACGACACTCAGGCACTGCAAACCCGCCAATCCCGTGGCACGGGCTTCTTCAATCTGCTCAATGCCGCCAACCGCGCCTTCCACCTGCGTCGGCCAAACAGCCGCACCATGAGCCGGAAAAACATCAGCGAGCACTACGATCTCAGCAACGAATTCTTCCAACTCTGGCTCGATGCCTCCATGACCTATTCCAGCGCGTATTTCGAAGCCGCCGACGAGCCTCTCGAAACCGCCCAGAGCCGGAAATACGACAAACTCTGCAAACGCCTGCACCTCGTCCCCACCGACAGCGTCTTGGAAATCGGCAGCGGCTGGGGCGGCTTCAGCATGCACGCCGCCAAAAACTACGGTTGCAAGATCACCACCGTCACCATCTCCCGGCAGCAATACGACGAAGCCTCACGCCGCATCCAAGAAGCGGGACTCGGCGAGAGAATCCAGCTCCTGCTCTGCGACTACCGCGACCTCCGTGGCCGCTTTGATAAAATCGCATCCATCGAAATGCTCGAAGCCGTCGGCGACCGCTATGTCGACGGCTACTTTGCCAAAATCGACGAACTCCTGCATCCACAGGGACTCCTCGGCCTTCAAGCAATCCTCTGCCCCGACAACCAATACCCCATCCTTCGCGACGGCGTGGATTTCATCCAAAAGCACATCTTCCCCGGCTCCCTCCTCATGTGCAACGCGCGCATCACGAAGGCCATGACATCCTGCGGCGACCTGAACCTTTTCGAATACGAGGACATGGCCCCCCACTACGCCCTCACCCTCCAACGCTGGGCCGAAACCTTCGAATCCAAGCTCCCCGAAGTCCGTGCCCTGGGCTTCGACGAAACCTTCATCCGCAAATGGCGCTACTACCTCCGCTACTGCGAAGCCGCCTTCGGCACCCGCCATATCACCGTCGCCCAAATGGCCTACTCCCGCCCCGACAACCTCTCCATCCCCTCCCCGATCTACGCACTCGGAAACTAAAACTTTGCCCCTGGCAAGAAACGCGTGGGCAGGGTTCCGCTTCGCGGTAACTCCGACGTCCTCGTCGGCATCAGCAAATGACTCCATGGCAACTACGCCAAACCCAATGCGTAAAAAAGCGGCACCATTTCTCGCGCTGGGTGAATTCAAACGCGCTCAACGCAATAAAATATCAATAAGGTAAGCCCGCCCCCTCTGACCCCTCTGATTAGGTAAAATTGAAAGGAAATGTAGCCTGAGCCGGAGGTCCCTTTGGCAAGTTCGGTTTCTCATCGGATTTTCGTGCGGACTGGCGCTTGCGGCTTCCATGGCGCAGGAACACTTTGCGCGCCTCCTCACGCGCAGAGGGTTCGCGGCGCAGAACGGCGATTTTGAGTCGCGCTTCGCGGTAGGCGGTGGCGTGGTCAACAATCGGCTGCGGGTAGTTGAGACCAATCCGACATCCAGCGGCAAGTTGCTGTTCGATCGGCATGCGGTGTGGTTCGGCAAGCCATGAAGCGGGCACGCCTGCCAATTCCGGGACCCATGATTTGATGAAATGGCCGTGCGGGTCTTGATCAAGGGCCTGCTTGGCTGGGGAGTAGATACGCACCGCATTGATACCGGTAGTAGCGCTCTGCATCTGGGCTTGGCTGAAATGAATGCCGGGCTCGAAATCCAGAAAATGGCGCCCGAGAAAAACCGCTGTGGGCCGCCAGTGAAGCCAGAGGTGATGGCTTGCAAAGCTCATGAGCATGGCCCTCATGCGAAAGTTGAGCCATCCCGTAGCCTGCACGCACCGCATGCAGGCATCGACCATGGGATAGCCAGTGACTCCATTTTTCCAGGCCTCAAGGCGTCGATGGGCTTCAGGCGTGTCGGTGAAATCCTCCCTCAACCCGTCGCAGGCCCTCGACATATTTTCAAATTCGATGCGCGGCTCATCCTCGAGTTTTTGCATGAAGTGGCAGTGCCATCGCAGTCGGGACGCAAAACTGCGGAGCGAACCGCTCCAGCGACGATCCACGCACGCACCATACAGGGCGGCCTCTCTGAGTGTGGCGAGCCGCTCCTCCAGCGAGCGAACCGTCGAGGCCATCGAAAGGCATCCCCACGACAGGTAGGGGCTGATGCGCGAACAGCTGGACCAACCCTCGAGTGGGCTCGACATGGAGGCCCGGTAATCCACCCCGCGTTGATAGAGAAATGCGTCGAGTGTGGACTTGGCGACGCCCTCCCCGCCGCGCTGGGCCCAAGGTTTTGTGGAAACCACATGCCTGCATTCGGATGGAAGTTGGTCATCGGCAAGCGCAGGCCCATGCAGAAGCTCTGGAGGATCCCACAGCGATCGGTGCATCGTGCGCTGCCACCGATCCGCCCATCCATTGCGATCCTTCAACCGCCGCACCACGCCATCTTGACGGCATTCACTCCAAGGAATTCCTTTCTCCCGACACCAGGCTTGCACGGCGAGATCACGGCGATAGGTCCAGTCGGCACCGGTCTCCTCATGAGACCACAGGCTGGTGATATCGACCTCTGCGGTGAGGCGATCCAGCACCTCGGTGGCATTTCCGTAGCGCTGCAGCAAGCTCACCCCAAGTTGCCGAAGGGAAGCGTCCAGATCGGCGAGGCATTCCGAAAGGAAGATGCGGTGCGAGCCATCGCATTCCGCAGTCGCCCACCACTCGGGTTCGTGGATGAATAAACAGACCACCTGCCCTTCCCGTGCGGCAGCGGCGAGAGGTTGGTGATCGGTAATGCGGAGGTCTTTTTTGAACCACACAACATGTGCGGCGGGGCGTTTTTTCATCGGCCCGGTGTGCGCTTGCGGCGACAGGCATCGCTGCAGTGGAGCACTTCCTCCCAGCACCGCTCCCATTTTTTTCGCCAAGTGAAGGGCCGAGCGCAAACGACGCAGATTTTCGTGGGCAAGTTCTGTTTTTTTACGCCTTTCATAGGATGAGTTCCGATAACTGCGGGCGCACCGAGTTCCAAAACGGAAAAAAGCCTGCCTTGGCCAAAGGGAAAACTCGCGCATCCCAGCGCCGCCGAAAACGCGTCACGAGGATGCCACATTCGCAGCACCATTGAAGAAATGGCTCCAATGAATCTCGGACCGGCCCGACAGATAGGGCCGCCATAACGATGCGCCGGAGCTCATGGGTTTCGACCCAATCCTTCAAGGAATCCAGCGACTGAATTTCGGCAACATTTTTTTGGAAATGATTTTCTGCACGCGCGCGGGCATCGTCAGCCGCCCGATTCAACCAAGCCGCACGGAAGGAAGATCGCGCAGGCGTTTTCCAAAAACAGGCCGCCACCGGCTGAAACTGGCTCAGGGGACCGCATTCGAGTGAAAGATCCTCCTCGTGGAGGAGTAATCCGGCGGCAGAGTCACCAGGTCCTTCGGGGAGAATCTCCATACCCCGAAGAGACCGATCCGCCGAATCCTGTGGAATGTCCACAAGGGGCTCGCCATCCAACTGCTCCAAACCCTCCGAAGGCGCGTCGGGCCAGTAGGAGTCAAGGTTCGAGCGACGAACGAGGTAGGTTTTCCCGGGGGTTTGAAGGCCGGCAACCCAGCGCCAAGAGAGGGTGTTGCTGGCAGCGTCTGCATCAAGGAGGTGATCGAAGAAAAATCGCGCTCCGGCTTTCCATGGCAGACCAGCTCGATGAATCCAAAACGAAGCCCACCACATGCGGGCGTGGTTGTGCAGGTAGCCTGTGGAGACAAGTTCGCGGGCGCAGGCGTCCATGGCCGTGCAGCCGGTTTGCCCCTCTTGCAGTCGCTCCGCGAGCGGGCCACCGGCCGACGCGGTATCGGCAAAATCGCGCCAGACGCCTGAATGCAACTCCAACCAGCCTTTCCAATACGATCTCCAAACGACTTCTTGGACGAACTTTTCAACAGTTGTTGATTTATGAACCCGCAGCACCGCACAGAGGACTTCAGCTTCTGTCACGAGACGGTGTGCGATCGCCGCCGAGAGCCTTGAGACATGCGTATGCCGATCGGCGATATGATTTCGCAAGCGGGCATAATGCAGCACGGGCCCCTCAATAAAATCGCGCAATGCAAGCAGAGCCTCCGCTCGTGTGCCGGGAATCAAGTCAGCGGCCATGGATCAAAGTTGGCTTCGGTTGAAACAATGAGCCTGCGACAAGCCAAACAGCAGACGCCGTAAGAAAGCTTTTTATGGAATGCATCTATGTCCATCCTACGAACGGCGAGGCAGACGCGGCTTTTCTTTCAGCAATGTTCCCCTTGAAAGGTTGAAATTTGAGGTCGTAGGTGAACCTCTGGTCTCCAACTCATGTGCCTCATGTATGCGCGATTCAGACGCATCACTCCTGAGCATGATAACGGTAGGAATTGAACGAATCGTGGATCAGAGCTCTGGACTCGTTAGATGCAGGGAAGTGTTAATAGAGCTCTTGGATGTCAAATTTTTGTGCCTGTCACCATATGACTGTGGATGAGCAAATTTTATCGCCTGATACCTATTACGGAAGTCCGATTTAATATACCTCATCATGGCTGCCTGTGTTCAGTAGCAGCACCGTGGCATGCCCGCCTTCCTCCTCATAGACAATACGCAGATCGTAGCCCGCGCTGATGGCGCGCAGGCCGCGCAGTTTGCCGGTCAGACCGTGATTCTTCAGGGTCGGATGAAACGGTTGGTCCATGAACATTGTCAGCGCCTCCTCCACCCGATGCTGATCACGCACAGATAGCCGGGCAAAAGCCTTGTCAAAGCGGTTCGTCGTCCGCAGCGTCACGGCTTAGCTTGGCGCAGATGGGTGATCAAGGACTCTGCGGTGGTGAAAGGTCCGCTCACCCTCCCGGCCTTCCTCGCCTCGCGCTTCGCCGCCAGAATATCCTTCGTCTCACGCGCGCTGAAGCGGTAGGTCTCCGGTTCCTCTGCGAGGGCAAAGGGAATGGAGTGTGTGGCCACCACTTTCTTTAAAAACACCCGCACCGCCGTGTCAATGTCCAGCCCCAGGCCATCCAGCACCTTGTTGGCCTTTTTCTTCAGTGTGGGATCAAGAGTCACTTCCAGAGTCTGCGAGCTCATAGTGTGTATCGTAAAGGGGCCTTCCAATCATCGCAAGGCTTCAATGTGACCGCGCATCTTGCCACTCTGTCTGCGGTCTATTGCCCGACCAATCGGCTAAGGAAATCTTAGCCGATGCTCGCCGGTTGCTTGAATTCCGACACGCCACCCCGTGATCGTCGCCGGTGACAACTCCGTGCTGTCCTGTCTGTCAGACCCAGTAGCCTTTCTGGCCCCAGAAATCTTCGCATTCCAGAATCTGCCCAGCTGCCTTGTGGGTGTTTGACCAAATCCAAGATCTATCGAGGTTTTCGGGCATGGTTTCAGCTATGGGCGGGGGATGCTGTGCTGCGAATGGAAGCGATGAGATGGTCCACTTCCGTGGAGGGATTCGCAGGCGACGGTGTGGCAACCGCGCTGTGGTGAAGCCTGATTTTTTCGGCATTCGCCATAGCTGTGTCGAGGCTCTCCAGTAGAGGAGGAATGACACTCACCGCATCTTGGCTGGCCTTGGAGTAACGGCTGGTCAATGTGGACTCCAGCCTGGCAACGGCATCCGCGCACTTGAGCATCGGCGCGGTGGTGTAGGTCTTGTGCAGCAGGAGCCAAAACTCAAAGCATGGAGTGCTGTGCGCGACTTGAATTTTCTTGGATGCCGCCTTGGCCAACCCCGCCTGCAAGCGGCCGTGGGCCAGTGGCACATCCGTATCAAACACGATCCAGACTTCGTCAAAATCCAGCGCCTTGGAAAGCGATAGCGTTCCATTTCTTGCCTCGCGCCGCCGAGCCTCGCGCAAGCCCACCGCATACTCGACCAATTTCTGCGGATCGCCTATGCCACCCGGCTGGACTTCGATTTCCAGCGTTTGGAGAGCAAGGCGTCTTTTCAGTGCTGTGAAATAGGCGGGCTCACTCACGAGGCCTTCCGTAACGATGAGAATGGCATTGCCGGGACGGGCACTGCCCTTCGGACGGCGGAAGGAGGCGGCATCCGAGGGAATCTGCTTTTTCCACTTATTCTTGGCCGACACCCGCCTCCTCCTTTCCGAGAAGGCCCTCGGGGATGAATGGCACGGCGCCGTAGCGTCCCGCCATGTAGCCCCGTGTGAGGGATTCGCCTTTGCGCGGCTTGTATTCTGTGAGCGGGTAGAGATGGGTGGCCCCCTCCTCGTCTTTGTCCGCAAACCATACCTGGTCGCGCCGCAGCAGCGTGGGATCGAGTAGCAGCGGATTGTGCGTGGTGAAGAGGCACTGCGCTCCGTGCGCGTTCGTTGAGGAATCAAAGATCAAGCGCAGCAACTCCACCACCATGGAGGGGTGCATGCTCGACTCAATCTCATCCACGCCCACTACATAGCCGTTTTCCAGCACATCCAGCCACGGTCCGGCCAAGGTGAATAGCTTCTGCGTGCCCGAGGACTCCTCATCCCACGGGAGCGGATACTCCCGGCCTGCCACCCCACGATGCCCAAGCGTGATTTCGATGCGTTTGTTTTTGAGAAACATGGCCGCGAGTTCTTCTGGCAGACCCTCCGGCAACTCTTCGCGATGCAGTTCCTTCTCCACCGCTTTGGCAGAGAGGATGCCCATGTCCGCGTGGCGCAGCAGGCGCACCACCGCATTGCGCTCATTCGGGCCTTTTCGCAAGGCCTCTGCCGTGATGCTTGGCGGTAGAGCGGGGAAATCCGCATTCACCCTCAAAAATCGCAATTGGAATTTGAACCACCGGTAAATCGGCGCCAGTTGCTCATTGTTCCACTTCGCCGCTGTTGAGAGGAACAACGCATTCTGCCGCGTGTAGCCCTCCAGTTTTGCATCTCTGCGAAAATCGGTGGGCCGCTCGGGCTCCCAAGTGTAGGCCCCGGCATCCTCATCCCATGTGCGCTCATACCAGACACGCTCCTTGCCTTTCGGAAAAGCCGAGAGCGACTCGTAAAGCACACGGTGCCGATCCAGGACCAACGCAAAATGGTAGCGAACACCATTCACCACGAAGCGCAGCGCAAACTCGCTCGCAGTTGCCGCCGCATCTTCGCTCAAAGCAAAAGGCTCCACACCTGTCGGATCGCCCTCGTCAAAATCCGTCGCGGATTTTTCCACAAACACAGCCAGAAAATGCAGCGCGTTCAGCACATTCGACTTCCCGGCCGCATTCGGCCCATACAACGCCAGACCCTTCAATAGCTTCAGCCCATCCAATCCCGGCAAGGCAGGATCGATCAGATGACCTGGCAACTCTTTCACATAATTGCTGGCCACAAAGCTCAGGCGCTGCTCGTCACGGAATGAACGATGGTTTTTTACAGAAAAATCAATAATCACGGATTTTAAGGTTTAATGAAATGCAACGATATAGATATTTTCGCAGTTTTCCAGCTTTTATTCCGATATCATTGCATTTTATTGCCCCTCTGAAAGCCACCCTGGAGGGCGCCGCTCAGTCAGTGCCGTGGAAATGATTCTTCCAGCATCCCAAACCGTCAAGCCCTCACGGCGAAGCCAGCCCTGCGTGGCTGCCCGTGCTCTAATCATTTGACCCACAAATTTTCCGACTCAACACGAATAATACCTGCAACGAAACTCTCCGGCGAAGCCGGTCCCCACTCGTGAAAATTCGCTCTTTTCGTGGTCAAAGAAACAGAGCAGGTAGCTGTTCTTGATTGGCCTTTAATTGTCTCTCGCGCGCTGACTCTTTGACTTTTATCATCTACACGAGGGGAAAAATCCGCACATCCACCGGTTCAGCAACAAGCATCGACGCGGGAGGCCCTTGGATGCAGCCAAACCCATCCTCGACGATCGGCTCTGACGACCACTCCGCACAAGCTGCAACCTCGATTCGGTAAGGGGTGTGATGCACTCGCCCAGACCGGATTTGCCCCGCGCGATCGGTGGTGAAAAGCAGGTATCGCTCGACCAAAAACCACTCCAGCGAATGCTCTGGCGCGGGTTCAGCGCGGACTGGACTGCGGTAGCGAAAGCTCGATGCGTTCTTTGATCCCCTGCGCTGACTGGTGTAGAGAGTTTCACCATCCTCACACGCCGCATGGATTCGCGCGTGATGGTAGGGAAGGTGGAAAAATCGGCGTGCCACCTCGACAGCCAGCGGTTGGTTGCAATCCAGGGAAAAAAACCACACACCCGGTCGCCCAGCATCGTCGTAAACATATGTCCGCACATTGAGTTCCAGAAACCACGAAATCCACGGCAGCGGCGGGAGGCCTACAGGATGCACTCGCTCCATGGCGAAAGGCACGACCCCCATCCAAGCTTGATTATCGAACAAATCCACATGCAGGCCCGCTGGCAAACGGGAGCGGATCCATTCTGGATTTACGGGCCAATGCAGAAACAGAAGCTGGCTCCACCGCTGGCGCATCACCGGCCGAGAGGCCGGACAATCCCTCATCAAGAGGCGCTGCAGAGGAGTTGGTATCGTTGCTGGCGAGTCTCCTGAACCAGACAAGCTTGAGGCTTCTCTCATAGCACATCAGTTACGCAGAGCCGAAACAACTTAGACACAAAAAATAACTATGATTGGCAACAATGACCGGCCTTTCAATGAACGGTCAACGCGGGAAGACATCCAGCACGCCTTTGACCACCATGTTCACGCCGATGGCGAGGATGAACAACCCGAGCACGCGGTTGAGCGCTCCGATGGCATTCACATTCAGCACACGCACCATGGCATCGCTCTCGCGAAAGCAGATCCAGGTGAGCAGCGCGATGGCAGCAAACCCAAGCACGAAGCCGATGTAATGCGGAAAGGTTTGGCCATAGGTCGAGAGGCCGATTGCCAGACTCATCGCGCCCGGACCCGCAAGGATCGGCATCGCCATCGGGGTGAGCGAAATATCCTCCTTCTCTTCGGCAGCGGCGTGTTCGTGCGGAGTCACGCGACTTTGATTGCCCAACATCGCCCAGCCGGAATGCGCCACAAGAAGTCCGCCCGCGATCCGCAGGTCATCAATCGTTACACCAAAAAAACTCAGCAGAAGATTCCCGAAAAGCAGTGAGACGGTCAGTATCAAAAAAACATACAAGCCGATCATTCCCGACATCACTCTCCGACGAGCTAGCGTGTCGTCGGAGGTCATCCCATAAAACATTGGCGCGTGACCGATGGGATTGATCATCGGAAACATTGCAACAAACGCGACCGCGATGGAATGAAGGATATCAGTCATTTATCCAAACACCTCTCATACTGCCTCCTCGCGAATGCAGCAACGATGAATCCCCAGAAAAGAAGAAGGACCGCCACATCGCCTGCGGCGCAAGCCTCTCACGGAGACACAAGACACGGAGAAAGCTTCTCGACCGATAGAGGTAGGAACGAGACATTGGTTTGTCTCGCTCCCCCCTCCGAACCGGACTGGCGGATCTCCCGCATCCGGCTCTCCAGTTAGTGGTTTGCTCCATATCGGAGACTGATGATTTCCGAGACTTTGGCTTCCAGCAGGCAAAAGAGCCCCAGTTCGGTGAAGTAGCGGTTGGACCAGCGTTTGTGGTCTCTGCCTCGACCTCGGCCTTTGCAGCCGCGTCGCTTTCTCAAGATGGAGCGCAATCTCATGCGTATCCATCCGTCGATGCCTCCAAGTTCGTTGTCCTTGGCGTGTTTGAAGTAGCCATACCAGCCGACAAGCGTCCGATTGATGTCCGCCACGATGGCTTCCATGCTCTTTCCGTCGGTCCGCCGCGTCCGGGGTTTGATGGATTCGCGCAGCTTGCTCATGCTTTTGGGCCGAACCAATTTCATCAATCTTCCCCGCCGGCTTCTTTTGAACCGGTAACCGAGGAAGTCAAAATGACTCTCGGCCTTGTTCATGTCCACCGTGCGGGTCTTCTCTGGATGCAAGGTCAGCCCGGCTTCTGTCATCCACTCCTGTAGCTTTTCCAGCGCGGCCTCAGCTTCTTCCTGACTGCGGCATAGCACGACCATATCGTCGGCATATCGCACCATTTCAAAACCAAGTCCGGCCATCAGCCAATCCAACGGATTGAGATATATGTTCGCCAACAGCGGGCTTATGACTCCGCCTTGCGGCGTCCCGTCCTTCGCCTCCTGCCAGATTGCTCCTTCAATGACTCCTTGTTTGAGGAACCCTTCGATCAATCCCAGCACCTTCCCGTCGGCAATATGCTCGCGCACCAGTGCCATCAGTCTTTGGTGAGGTATTGCATCGAAGTATCCCTTGATGTCCACATCCACGACATGCGTATGCCCTGCTTCAAGCAGCGCATCCACTCGCCGCAGTGCCTCTTTGCAACCACATCCGGGGCGGAACCCGTAGCTGTGCTTGGCGAAGCGGTTTTCGAATATGGGCTCTATGGCCATTCTCACCGCTGGCTGCACCACGCGGTCGACAACCGTGGGTATCCCCAGCGGCCGCTTTTCCACGCTGCCAGGTTTATCGATCCACACCCGTTTTACTGGCTTGGGTTGATAGTCGCCTCGCTTGAGTTGCTCTATAACGGCGAGCAGCCGAATTTGGCTGTCTTTGTCGAAGCGCTCTATCGTGATGCCGTCAACGCCGCATGCCCCTGCGTTGGCCTTCACCTTTTCCCATGCCAGCCCAAGTGTCCGTTCCGACCAAACCTTGTCGATCAGACTGAACCACTTGTTTCCTTCCATCCCTCGTTCGAGGGCCATCAGCATCGGCTCTGTCCATACTCCGCGTTCGGCTTTGTGGCGTTGCCACAAGTCCTCTTCCACTTGTTTATCCCTTGCGGGAACTGGCGCGGAGGTTTCTTCGCGGTTCATGGCCTTTGAAAGTGTCGGAAGCATCCTGGTCATAGCTATGCTGATCGTTCCAGGAGCCACTGCCATGTTGCTGAGCCGGAGTGTGGCAGGGGTTCTTCTCTGGAGTCTTGCAGTGGCCCTCTGCAGCGCGGTGCTCGGACACTTGCTGGCGATCTCTGTCGGACCGCTCTGGCTTGGATGGCTGACCGGCCGCAGCGATCTGGGATCCTTGAGTTCCGCTGGAATGATGGCAGCCAGCGCAGGCGGGATTTTCTTTACCCTCCTCGCCGCCTCCACATTGGCCAGAAAACTCCAGCCTGCTCCGAGATTTTAGAAGGCTTCGCCCTTGCACGGGGATTGGCATCATTTCATCATGCCCCGCGCGCCGCTTACAACTCACACGCGACTACCCGATCCACCAAGAAAATGTCATCCGAAACGCTCACGCCCATGATGCAGCAATACCACGCCCTGAGGCGGGAATTGCCCACGGGCACGCTGCTGCTTTTCCGCCTCGGAGACTTTTACGAGATGTTCGGCGAAGATGCGACAGAGGCCTCGCGTGTTTTAAATGTGGCCCTCACGAGACGCGGCACGACTCCCATGTGCGGCGTTCCCTACCATGCCGCGCGGAACTATATTGAGAAACTCATCGGTGCGGGCTGGCGCGTGGCAATCTGCGACCAGGTTGGCGAAGTCACAGCTGGCAAACTCGTTCGGCGCGAGATTTCCCAGGTTCTCAGCCCCGGCACCCTCGACGACTTCGGTCTCGATGACCGCAAACCCAATTTCCTCGCCGCACTCACCAAACGCGGCGACATCCATGGACTCGCTTACTGCGACCTCAGCACAGGCGAATTCCGCCTCACCGAACTCGACTCGCTCCCGGCCCTCCTCGATGAACTCGCCCGCGTCTCCCCTGCGGAAATTCTGATACCAGACCATCAAACGGATGCCTTCAAAAAGGTGACGCCACAGGCCCCGGTGGATGGCTATGTTTTCGAATTCGAGCCAGCCAGCGAATTGCTGCGCGCACATTTCAAAGTTCACTCCCTCGATGGATTCGGTTGCGCCGACCTTCCGGCAGGAACAGGTGCCGCCGGAGCGCTGCTGCATTACATCACCCGCCAGATGCGCCGCCCGGCGGGCCACCTCAAGCAACTCCAACCCTACCGCCGCAGCGAGTTTCTCATTCTGGATGCCGCCACACAAAGCCACCTCGAGTTGGTGCAATCCCGTGCCGGCCGTGGAATGACGCTCCTTGGCGCACTCGATCGCACCGCAACGCCCATGGGCGCGCGCCTCCTTCGCGACTGGATTCTCCATCCGCTCAAAGATGCGGCTGAAATCGAAAAGCGGCAGGATGCCATTGCCGCCCTCCTCGATGACGCCATGCTCCTCGGCGACCTCCGCAGCCGCCTTGCCGACATACGCGACATCGAGCGCGCCACGGCTCGCCTGAGCGGCCCCTCTGGCAATGCCCGCGATCTTTCAGCCTTGGCGCAATCCCTCGACCGCATCCCGCCCCTCGCGGCCAGTCTTGGAGGGCTTCATGGATTCACCATTCCCTCCACCCTGCTCTCGGGGCTCACCGCCCGCCTCCATGCGCTTCCGGAACTCAGTGAAACCCTCCGCCGCGCCATCGTCGCTGAACCGCCCGCAGTCATTCGTGACGGCGGCTTCATCGAGACAGGCTACGATTCCGACCTCGACGAACTCCGCTCGGCCTCGCACCAAGGAAAAAACTGGATTGCCGCCCTGCAGGAAAAAGAAATCGAGCGAACCGGCATCAAATCCCTCAAAGTCCGATTCACCTCGGTCTTCGGCTACTTCATCGAAATCACCAAATCGAACCTCGCCGCCGTGCCTGCCGATTACATCCGCAAGCAAACAACCGTCAACGGCGAGCGGTTCATCACTCCCGAGCTCAAGGAATTTGAAGGCAAAATCCTCGGCGCGGACGAGCGCGCTCGCGCCCGCGAGATCGAAATTTTCGCCGAACTCCGCAGCGCCGTCCTGAGCCAAATCCACCACCTGCAGGAAACTGCCGCGACACTCGCAGTGCTCGACGCCATCTGCTCACTCGCCGAAACCGCCCGCCTCCACGGCTACTGCCGCCCGGAGATCAATGACTCGGATGTTTTGGAAATCGCCGATGGACGCCACCCCGTTCTGGATCAGCAAACCGAAGGCTCGCGCTTTGTTCCGAATGACACAAACCTCGGAACAGATGGAAAAAAGTTCGCCATCATCACCGGCCCGAACATGGCTGGAAAATCCACCTACATCCGCCAAGTCGCCCTCCTAACCCTCCTCGCCCAAACCGGCAGTTTCGTCCCCGCCAAATCCATGCGAC
>JBIJAV010000057.1:0-8703 GCA_044345595.1 Terrimicrobiaceae bacterium | reverse complement strand
TCCCGCTGGCCCAAGGTCAGCACCTTCCCCGAGGGGTATCGTGACCACTCCGAGATTGTTCGGGCAACGGCATCCCGCGCAGAGGGGCCCTACACATTTCAGGAAGTGGTGCTCACCGGTCGCGGTGAATCCTACTGGGATGGAAAAATGTGCCACAACCCCAAGATCGTGCGAATCGGGGAGACCTATGTTTTATATTACATCGGTTCCGCCTGCGGCTCCGGGCTTCGCAAGATCGGGTATGCCCACTCTTCGTCTCCGGCTGGTCCTTGGACGCGCATGGACGAGCCGATCCCTCTCGGAGAAGATGCCAACAATCCCGCTCCGCTCGTTCTGGATGATGGCGCGATTTTGATGGCTTACCGCGACTTGGATCTCCACATGCACATTGCGCGGGCTCCATCGTTTGATGGGGAATATCGAATTCTGGCCGAGGATATCTTCCCGGCCGGGCCCCTGGAGGATCCTGATCTCTTTTTTGAAAACGGCGAATACCACATGGTCATAGAGGACAACGAAGGCGTGCTGACCGGTCATGTGCGATTCGGAGGCCACCTAGTCTCCACCGACGGCGTAACATGGCGGCCTTGTTCCGCGAAGATCGCTTACACGCATCACATCGAGTTTGAGGATGGCTCCGAACTGGATGCGGAACGACGGGAGCGCCCGCAACTTTTCTGTGATTCACCGGGAGCCACTGGCAATGCCGGTGGACCTACTCATTTGGTCACGGCCGTATTGGCTCACGGGGAGTCATGGTGCCTGATCCAACCGATAAGGCCGGATATCGATTGAAACATGATCGACTCTGCAATCTGAGGCTGAAATAAGACCCTCCATGCCCACCCTCACTGCTTCCAATCATTCCTACGACATGCGCGAGCATCTGCTTCCGCAACGCATCACCAATGCCATGTGGGATTTCTCATGGCTTAACGGCCACTATCCCGGCGGGCCGTTTGCCGATTGGGACCGCGCCCTCGACGAACTGCTCGAGCGCCGTTTCAACACCGTGCGCATCGATGCGTTTCCCCACATCGTCGGCGGCACGGCTAGTCCCCGGCAGATGCTCAAGGCATCGCCTCTGCTGAACTGGGGCCACAGCATGGTGGATCAAGAACACGATTATGCGGCCGAATTGATCGAGTTTGTCGGTAAATGCAAGCAACGCGGAATCGGGGTGATCCTTTCGACTTGGAGTGCGAAGGAAATCGCTATTCCTGATGACGCGCAGGGCGATGAGCGTTTTCATCCGCTCTGGCAGGCATGGGAGCGAACGCTTGATTTGCTCGCGAAACACGACCTCCTGGGATGCATTCTCTATGTGGACTTCGATCAGGAGTTTCCCTACTTCAGCAACCTTCAGCCGCTTCTTGCCAAGCTCGCAGGAGGGGACGTGTCCGTCCCGGTCAACGCAGCCGATGCAATGGAAGCCGCAGGGCGCCGCGAAACCGGACCGCGTCAACTGGCGTGGAACCCGGCGCAAATGAAACTCGTTTCGGATTACTTCGCCTCCACCTGTCGGCATTTCCAACAGCGCTATCCCGCATTGCGATTCACTTTTTCCCTGACCAGCTTTTGGAAGGAAGTGCGAGCGATGGGGCTTCAGGTCTTCGATGTGCTCGAACTTCATCTTTGGATTCAATACTCGCCCCGCTTCGAGGTGCGGACCGGCTTCAACTCTCTCACCAAAGATCGCGGCGCGCATGATTACAAAGATTACATGAAGCGCCTGAGGGATTCGTTCCAATCGATGCGCCCGATGTTCATGCAGGCGATGCACAATCAGATGCGAGAGGCCATGGAATGGTCGAGGGAGATCGCCGCGCCATTGGTCACCACGGAGGCATGGGGACCATGGTGGCACATGGATCACCCGGACCTGCAGTGGGACTGGCTCCGTGATTGGTGCGAAGAGTGCATGGCCGCCGCGCCTTCCTACGACTTCTGGGGCGTCACCCCTTGGAATTACAGCCACCCCTACTGGGAAAACTGGTCTGATGTGGCCTGGTATCAGCGCGTCAACGAACGCTTCCTGAAGAGCTGAGTGACAAGCACAGCGCGACGGCGCGTCATGCTTGCCGCAGTTCCCGACATCCTCTTCCTGCTACAAATGATCGATGCGGACGGACTCACCCTTCGATTCGCTGGTCGCGGCGGATCTCGACCAACTACTCAACGCCGCAACTCAAGAACGATCGAATGACAAGTGCCGGAGAAATCGACCGCGCAGCGGTGGCACATCCAGATCGAACTCCAATCGGCCGGGGCCTGTGCGTGGAGTGGTGGCGCGCCATGTTCCATCGTCTTCCAGCACCCACCATTGGCCGGTGAAGGATTCCTCCGGGCTGTGGCGGATTTCAACGCGGTCCAAGCGGTCTTCGAGCGCGTTAAGGACTGAGAACAATGTGCCCTTCGCGGTCTGCGAGCGATAGCAGCGGGTGCCATCGGCGCTCATGGCCAGACGGGCGCCGCGCGGTTCGGCAAGGAAGAGGTTTTGCAAAAACAGGCGGCGGAAGATGTTGAAAAACGCCATGAAAAACTGCGAGCCGCCATCCAGCGGATAAGCCAGCGTGACCACCCGGCCAGAGTGCGCATTGCGGAACTCAAGAGCCGCCGGCCAGAGTGCCTGATGTTCGGCGGTGAAAAAGGTGCTCAATGCTCTGGCATCGGCGAGGAAATCCATCGCCCAGACCTTATCGGCGCAACGCTGCGCGCACATGCGGGGATGGGCTACTTCATAGATTGCGCGGTCTGCGGCATCGATTTGTTCGTAGCTGTAGGCTGTCTCCTCCTGCGACTGCCAGGTTGCGGACTGGATGCCGAGCTGGTCGCCGAAGCCACGACGCAGCAAGCCCTCCGCCGCGACCGCATCGAGAATGACGAAGCCACTCAACAAGCTGGCGATTTCCGCATCGGAAAAAGCCTCGAGCGTTTGCCCACTCACCAGAATCGGCCCTCGCTGCGGCTCCACGCGTGAGCTCAGACGGTGGGCAATGCCGAGAATGCCGCACACCTCGCTCCAGATCATCGACGAATGAACCAGGGCCTGCATACTGCCGCGGATTCCGCTGCCGGCGCCGCCCCCCATTGCCTGCAGGCTGCGGTTCAAGGCCAGGAAATCCTCCGCCGTGGCGACCGGCGCCTCGCCATCCGGCAGGCGCAAAGCTGCGGCGATCTTCGGCGAAAACAACACCTGCACACCATCCGCCTCGCGGTCGTCAAGACGCAGCGCGGCCAGAGCATCGAGTTGCGGGCGCAGTGCGGCGAGATGCGGAGCAAGGTGGCGGTCCAGCGCGATGCCGTTACCCATGTTGTCGAAGTGATTGATGGTAATGCCATGGCTGCCCAGCACGGCGGCCTCGATCATTTGCCAACCGGTTGCCGTGGCGCTCTTGGAATAAACTCCGCAACGAGGCGAGTTTTCCAATTCCGGATAAACTTCGATCTCCACTTCCAAGCAGGCCAGCGTATGGCGGGTGGGCCATGGCGTGACGCGCAATGGCCGCTGTTGAGTGTAGGGCGGCATGTGGGGTCGGATCAGAAATGCCCCGCTCTCTCCGCTGGCCTCGCGCAGGCGCGCCCAGTCGCGACCCTCGACCGAATGCTGGTCGGGCATCGAGGTCATCCAGCCAACCCGCGTGGCAGGATGCGCCTGGCGGATGGCATCGGTGATCGCCCGCGTCGGCTCCAGAATCGTCTCGCGGGAGAGGTCGAGCCACGCTTGTCGCCAAGGATGCGGATCGCCGCCGTGAAGAACTGCCGCCAGCACCTGCTCGCGCGTTACTTTTTGACCGATCATTTCGGAAAAACGCTGCAGGTGGTTCGGGCAAAAGCAACCGCCCCAACCGGTCACCGCGCCGTGATTGTGCAGGCGCCAGTCGTCCTCCATCCAGATCGCCAGCGGGCGCACCTCGCGGGCCAGTTCGGCAAAGCACCCCGCCAGCCATGTCTGCCATTCCGGACAAAGCGGACAGGCCGCGAGCGGATGCTCCAACCCGGTTTCGCCAACCATGCGTCGAAAGTTCTGCCCGTCCCGTGGCTTGCGTCCGCGGGTCACTGCATAAGTCGTGCACCATGGGTTGATGCTCAGCCCGATGTTCTCCTGCGCCAGGCGGTCGCACATCCGGCGGGCCAGCGCGATCCCATCCGCCCATTCCCGCCGGGTCGGGTGACCCGCACTCAACTCCTCGGCCTGCAACAAAAGCATGACCTCATCGATGCGAGCCTCGCGACAAAAGCCCACGAGCTCCTCAAGTCGCTGCTCGGCGTCCCAAAGGGGATCGATAAGAAAGCGCAGAATGCAGCGATAGTTTCCAGCGGATTGATCAAGTTTTTGCGCCATGGGAATACCCTTGCGGTAACGAATCAGGCAATCCTCAACAAGCATTTCTTCCTAACACCTCACATTCTTGGCCGAGCTCATTTGGTGAAGTTTTCTCCATTCAACCCATGGCAAGCTTCATTTCGGGCGTTGCTTTTTTCGTGAGTTCTGAGCTGACTGAAAAAGTCCCCAGAGGCCATTGATGAATCCATATTTCCTGAAACACCTCGTCATCGGATTCTGCCTGTTTGCAGGCTGGGCATCGACCATTTGTGCGCAGAATGAATCGATCGATGCCACCGCGCCGACGCAGGCCGAGAAAGTCTGGCGCGGCGGTTGGTTGAATCATCACAAGGAGAAAGACCCGCAGGTGCTGGTGGACACTGCACGGAAGCTTGGGTTCTCCGCATTGATGATCCATGCAGGGGATGATTTCGCTTATCTCAACGACTTGTGCGAACGGGCACGGAAGGCCCGCATCGACATCTATTATAGCTTTCTCATCACTGGCACGCCGAAGGACAAAGACTGGTGGCAGGTGGTCAGCCCCGCCGAGGCGGAAAAGCTCAGGCGGATCAAGGAAGACAAATCCCCCGAAAAAAATGGCTACCAATACGGAGGCGAGCCGATCAACGATCAGACCGACATCCACGAGACGGAATTCCTCTGTTTTCACCGTCCGGAGGTATTCGAATACAGCATCAAGAAGCTGGAGGATGCGTTACAGAAATGCCCGGGCCTCGCAGGCATCGCCTTCGACTTTTTTGGCTACAAAAACTACCGCTCCTGCGAGTGTCCGGTTTCCGAAAAGATGTTCGAGGATTATCTGAAACAAAACGAACTTCCGCGCACGAAGGCGTTGGAGCAGTTCTCCCTCGAGACGCTCGTCGACTTCAACAACCGTCTGGCCGATTACTGCCGGAAGTTGAAACCCGGGATCAAAATCGCGACCCATGTGTATCCGACCTTCATCCCCGAACCCGTTTACGGCAACCGCTTGGATGTCGACTACTGCATGCAGACGGTGGCCTGGTTTTTCAAGCCGTTCTGGGATTTGGCCAAAGTGGAAGACTACACGAGAAAAGTTGTTCAAGACGAGAAGCGGTATTTCGCCCGTGCCCAAGGCATCCCTTTCGTGGGCATCTACATGGACAAGCCAAACCCAGCAATGAACAAACCCACCGAGCGTTTCAGGGAAGAGCTCAGGAGCATCCGCAAGGCTGGGTCCCGTTCATTCGGCATCTCTCCTTTCAACATCTTCATCACGCATCCTGAACTCGGGGACATCCTGATCGAAGAGCTTGGCCTCCCCGAAACGGCTGCCGGATCTTAACGAGTATCCGCGTGCTGCCAAACTTGAGGCGCGCAACCGAACTTCGTTTTGAATGCCGCTGTGGCGGGTTGGATGGTCCTTCTTTGCACTTCGTAACTCACGCGGCATGCACCTAGCGGCATTGAAGAAAATAATTCAAAATTTTAAATTGGAAGTGGTAGTGTGCCCTTATGAGTTTCGCACAGGTTCTTGAAGAGTTGCCGCGCTTCAGTGTGGCCGAGCGGCAAGAGTTGTTGAGGAATGTTTTGGAACTGGAAGAGGATGGACTTTCAGAGGCCGAATTGGCGCTGGTGGAGCAGCGGCTTGCCGCCTACCAAGCGGATTCTTCGAGGGCTGTCCCGGCGGGCATCATGGCGGAGAGGGTTCGCAAGAGATTTTCTTCGTGAGTTGGAAAGTTGTCGTTTTGCCCGAAGTTTACTCCGATTTGGAGGAGGCTGGGGACTGGTATGAGCACAAACTGGAGGGACTCGGAGCGAGATTTGCAGGAGAGGTTCTGGATGTCTGGGCGGATTTGGCAGTCAATCCTTTGCTAAATTCTAAAAAACTACCTCGACGAAATATCCGTTGGCGATACCCGGAAAAATTTCCCTACAAAGTCGTCTACTCTGTGGAGGAGGGAACAAAAACTGTCGTGGTCATAGCATTGCTTCACGCGGCAAGGCATGCGGAGGTTCTTCGTAAGCGGATTCGAGGGATATAAAAACAAGGAACCGTCCATCGCCTGAGCCAACCGATAAGGGCGGACATCGGCTGAAAAATGATCAAAGAAAACCCAATCACTCAAGCCGCCGCCGGCAACTCGGGAATGAAGGTGTAGTCAGGGTTCTCGCGTTGTTTTTTAAGAACGGGAATGATCTCGCGCCAAGTGGCCCATAGACCGTGCGGGGCGGGTGGCAAGTCGTGCGCGATTGCTTTGCGCAGCGCCGGGAGATTGTAGAACGGCACAGCTGGGAACATGTGGTGCTCCACATGATACTGCATGTTCCAATAGAGGAACCCGATGAACGGGCTGCAGGTGTAGGTGCGGCAGCACAGCCTGAAATCCGGCGCGTTCGGCATCATTCCAATATGCTGGGGAGCTCCGCAGAGCGTTGTCAACCAACCACAGTAGAAAGGAAAGGTGACCAGTAGGATCAATATCCATTGCCCAGTGGCGATAAAGATGGAGGCCAGTGTCAGATGGCCGATCAAAACAACACGGGCCCATTTGCAGTGGCGGCGGCGAAGTTCCTCGTTCTCCTCGGGAAGGACTTTCTGCATCCACTCCTCCCCGCCGGCGAAGAGTCCCTCACCCTTGAGATTGCCAGTCGCGTATTTGAACCATTTTTTCAACGCGCCCCAAACTCCGACCGGATTCGGGAAGGGCACCACTTGCCAGAACCAGAACTTTACGGCATCCCAGTCCAATTTTTGCGGAAGAATCACTTCTCCATCGTGGTCGTGATGCACGGTGACCTGATGGTGCTTCACATGGCTCACGCGGAAGCTGACCGGATCGCTCCATGTCAGGAACGAGAACACATCCATGAAAAGATCGTTCAGCCACTGCCTGCGAAATGGCGTCTTGTGAACCAACTCGTGCACCGCCACGAGTCCCATGAACCCGGCAAAGGTGCCGTGAAGAAAAACAAACAATGCAAGCAGGGGAACCATCCATGCCCAATTTGCCTGCGTGATACTTCCGTAAGCGAGATAGGCTGCCGTGCCCGTGCAGGCGTAGAGACCCAAATGGAGGAGCGCTTGACGGAGCGCTTTTCCGTCATGGCGTTTCATCAGCTCGCTCATCACGGCTTTGTCCACCTTGGTTCGATACCAGTTGATTTTGATTTGTTCGTTCATGGCAGATCGAAACAGAACATTTCAGCCTCAACGAGTCCATATCCCCACTGATCTATTTCATATCTCTGTTGCTTTTTTAAAAACATGGAGACACCTTGAATTGCATGGCAACTCGTTCCACGAAGCCGGTCAGCGCGACTCCGAAAACGGAAGACCTCTACCGTGCGGAGTCGCGCGGAGACGATCTCCATATGTTTGGACGAGCCATCTATCTGCCAGGCGGGTGGCACGGCCCGCGAAGGCAGAATGTGTATTTTCTCATCACGATTCTGGAAGGCAGCGTCGAGATTGACTGCGATGGACGCCAAATCCAACTTGGATCAGGCGAAGGAGTCATCCTGCCTCCCCTTGGAATGGAGTTCTTCCGTTTCGATCCGGATGTAAAAAGCGTCCACCTCTGGTGCCAGATTGCGCCGGGCCTTACAAACAAGCACGAACGCGAACTCCTGCTCTTGGCCGGACACACCTCGCCCGTTCCGGCATCCGTCAGCATCCTCATCAAGGAGGGACTCTCGATCCCCGTGAATGCAGGCCCGCACTTGAACCTCGCAATGCAGGCGCTCGCCAAAGCCTGTCTGCTTCGCTTTGCGGCCCACGCCTCTGAAAACATTCCAACAAAGCAACTCCGCCACCAGGCCGTGCAGCGGGCGCTCGAAGCGGTTTCCATGAATCCCGCGAAATTCCGCAGCGCCGAGGATCTCGCCCGCCACTGCGGTATCTCCTACTCACGCCTGAGAAAACTTTTCCAGGACGATCAAGCCGAAAGCCCCACGGGCATGATCTGGCGGTTGAAGACCGATCAAGCCGTTCAATTGATCCGCGCCACCGGCCTAACCTTGGCCGAAGTCGCCGAGCAGTGCGGCTTCTCCAACGCCTTCCACCTCTCCAGATGCGTCAAACAGCGCACAGGGATTGCCCCGCGCGAACTCCGGAAAACTGATTAAAAGAGATTAGTCCTGAGCATGATCTGTTTTGCCTCTTTCGCCCATGATTCGGCAATCCAGCGCTCATCCCCAGTTCTCACGCCACGACCGAATATGGTCGAGGCAATGGATCGGGCAGTGCACAGGAAATCATCCGCTCCGTCGGTAGGCCAGAGGCGACAATCCCATGTGCGCCCGAAACTGGCGTGAAAAATAGAAGATGTCGCGAAACCCCAAGGCATCGGCCACCATACCGATCGACATACTGGTCTCCAAAAGCAGAG
>JBIJAV010000014.1:0-74233 GCA_044345595.1 Terrimicrobiaceae bacterium | reverse complement strand
GTGGCTGTTTTTGTGTTTCTTGGTTTGGTTTCTGTTAGTTCAGGGAGAGGTATGCTTTGCCGGTTTCCCAGGTTTCGGAGATTTCGATGAGGACGCCGGTGACGAGCCTCAGGAGCGATTCCTCGCTGGGGAAGAGGCCGACGACGCGGGTGCGCTTCTTGATCTGGCCGTTGACATTCTCGCAGGCGTTGGATGTCCGCAGGCGCTTCCTGTGGGCCTCTGGGAAGGCGAAGAAGGCGAAGCCTTCGGGCAGGTTTTCCTCGGCCCAAGCGGCGAGCTTGGGCTGGCTTTCCGAGTAGGTTTTCACGAAGTCCTTGAGGCGGTCGTCGGCGTGGGGGCGGTCGTCGGCGTTGAAAATGGCTCGGATGTCCGAGGCGACCTTGGTTTTGAGGTGCGCTTTGGTGACGTATTCCTGGGCGTTTTGCTGGAGATGGAACTGGCAACGCTGCCACGGGGTGCCGTTGAGCGCGGCCTTGAGCGCCGCTTTCAGGCCGCTGTGGGCATCGGAGGTGACGAGATCCGGGATGCCGATGCCGCGCTCCTTGAGTCCGTCCAGGAAGCCGCGCCAGTGGACTTCCGCTTCCGAAAGAGCGCAACTGACGCCGAGGATCATGCGTTTGCCATCGTCGCGACGAACCCCGTAGGCGATGAGAGTGGCACAATCGCGGACGACCCCGTCGATGCGGACTTTGTAGTAGGTGGCATCAATGGTCATGTAGCTGATCGGAGGCAGGGGGCGGTTGCGCCATTTTCCGAATTCGGTGTCGAGCTGCTTGTTGAGATTGGAGACCTGGCCGGAGGAGACCTCGAAGCCGCAGAGTTCCTCCATGATTTTGGTGACTCGGCGGGTGCTGACGCCCTCGACATACATGGTGGCGATGGCGGATTTGAGGGCGCGATCACTGCGAGAACCCTTTTCCAGCAACGATGTGGAAAAGACCCTGTCGCTTTCACGAACCTGGGGAACGGAAAGTTTCAGGGCTCCGATTCCGGTATGGAACATGCGGGGCTTGAAGCCGTTGGCGTAGCCATTTCGCTCGACTCCGCGCTGGTAGGGAGCGGCTCCGATGTGGTTTTCGCGTTCGAGCATCATGGCGGCGTTCATTAGGATTTCGGCGATTCGGGGGAGGGCGTTCTGAAGGCCGTCGCCGAAAAGGAGATTGATGAGTGGATCGAGTTCGTTAGTATGTGTGTGTTCGTTCATGGCTGGTGCTGTTTTGGTTTTAGCACCTTCAGTGTCTGGCCTTGGACGGACGCCTACAACCCCGGAGAACCGGGAGGAGGTCGGCGCGCCGCCGCACTGGCAGCCGATTCCGCTACGCTCCATCGGTTGCCAGTGCGGCGGTCCAATGCCTCGTGCGGACTTTTACAGACGAATCTTTACACTCCCTAAAATATTTGGTCTTGGAATTGCATTACTTTGAAAGGCAGAACTTATCAAACTCCTTTAACGCCATTGCAACGACTTGGTCCATGTTGTAGTAGCGGTAGGTCGCCAAACGACCAATGAAAGAAATACTGGTGCATCCGCAGTCTTTTGGCAGATATTTAGCCGACTTCAGCGAGGCTTGTTCGGCAAGCGCCTTGTATTTTTGATAAAGCGCCGAGGAATCCGGCGCTGGGATCGGATAGTAGGGTTCCTTGCCGGGGCCAAAGTCATCTGGGTATTCGCGAACGATCGTGGTGTTCGAGCAATTCTGCCCCGTGGCATGCTTGATTTCCACGATGCGAGTAAATGGTTCCTTACCAGGATAATTGACTTGCATCGCTGGTTGATAATGTTGCGGAGGAACAGGAAAAGTTGTCTGCGCTCGCTGAGGAGCCATGGAAGCCAATGCTTCGGGCGTGAATGATTCCGCCTCGAAGCGAAGCGAGCGGTAAGGCAATCGGCCGAGCTGGAAGTCGAAAAACTCATCAATCGGACCAGTGAAGACCAGATGTTGGAATTTCACATGCGGCAGGATGTCGTGGTAGGAGGTGTTCAATCGCACCTCCAGGTTGTCGCCGCAGGCGCGAATCATGTTTTCGAAGAGCTTGGTATAGCCGTGCTTCGGAACAGCTTGGAAGTTGTCGCTCAAATAGCGATCATCGCGGTTGGTGCGAATCGGAATGCGCCCGCATACGCTAGCATCCAGGTCTCTCGGATGCCTCCGCCATTGCTTGAGCGTGTAGCCTTTGAAAAACTTCTCATAAAGCTCCCAACCCACCTGCGAAATGATAACCTCCTCGGAATTTGTGGGATTTTCTATCGCAACGCGCTTTTCCGCAAGCCAAGCCTCCATTTCTGCGGTCGTCGATACGCGGCCGATAAGTTGCTCGAAGGTATTCAGATTTATGGGGAAATTCCAATACCGGCCATCGGTGTGCGAGAGGATTCTGTAGTCCACTTTATGCCATTCCGTGAACCGTGAGAGGTATTCGCGAATTCTCGGAGAATTTGTCCGGAAATAATGGGGCCCGTAAGTGTGAATGAGCACGCCGTGCGAATCATAGCGGTCATACGCATTCCCACCGATATGGTTGCGCTTGTCCACAACTAGACAACGCATGCCCAGTTGAGTCGACAAGCGCTCGGCCATGGTGAGACCGGAAAAACCCGAGCCTATGATGAGAAAGTCGAACACTTTTTCTCGGTAGCTGATGGAATCAAGTTGCTCCCAATGCTTATGATTTTCCGTTGCCTTCTAAGGAGATAACGGGGTTTTTTATTTTTTGAGTTGGCATAAATAATCTGCACCGAGGTTGGTGATGGAATAGCGACTTTGATATTTCTCATAGAACTCAGAAATATCTTTTTTGCTAAGATGCTTGTTTTCAAATAGAATTTTTATAGGCATGACTTGATTAAAATCCAATTGCTTTAAAATGATCCAATCGTGCCCCTCGGTATCAATATGGAGAAGATCTAATTTTTCGATTCCGTAGTTTTTTAGCAGATCTGAAAAACGAAGCGTATTAACTTCTAGTGTTTTAATATAATTTTCACAACTTTTTCCTAGATGGCTAATAATATGTGCTTTATCAAAAGAGCCAAGTTGATCATACCAATCTGGAAAATTCACTCTAATTTCATTCGGAACATCATCGAGATGATAAAAATTAGTGATCTGGTTTTTATCAGAAACTGCAATATTCAGGAATGAGGTTCTATCTCTGCCTTGATAAGCATGCTTAAGTTTATCAAATAAAGCAGGAACAGGCTCCACTAGAAATGCCCACCAATCCCTATATTGTTTTTAGCAAATCATGAATTGGATCTGTTGCCAAACCATCGTTAGAACCGATTTGCAAGACAACCAGGTTGCGTTTTCCACGAAGCCTCCATTTTAATTGCCTGGAAGGAACAAGGAAAGGCTTCCGTAATTGCAGAAAAACTCTGTTAAGGAATTTACAGATCGGACCAACAATTGGAGTTTTTTTATTAAACTTCTCAAATTTTGTTTCATTAGTGTTTAAATAATAAATATATTTTATAAAAAAAGCTTTGCTTTCTCATAAAAACTCGAATTTTATGGATATAATATTTCAGCCTTGCTTGAAAAATAAATTTATATATTTTTTTTTCGTCAATTCTATCTAGAACGCTGCCTGCAGATGAGTTGCAAAAGATATTTTGGTGCTTTAAAATTGTATTCTTTGCCAATTCTTTATTGTGCCAGTAGTGAAAAACCTCGCGCCTGCAGCCTCGTAACTTATTTGTAGCCTGCAGCATGATGCTTAAACTGAACTGCTCGACATGCCAACCCGGAAAAACTTCGTAATATCGGTCACAAAGTTCCAGGGCATCCCGGAGCAATGCTCCTGCGGTGGCAGGAATTCCGACTACACCCGAATTCCACATCTCGGTTTCGCCATTAATCTGGATTCGAGTGCCGGATGACAATGTAAAATTCAAATCCCTCGGGCAAAGCTCCGGATTTGATTTCCGACCGCTACGCAATGGCCATTCTTTTGTGTGGAGATAGCAAAAACCCTCCTGGATTCCGCGAAACATACCATCTAACTTGCGGCGCACAATCGTATCCGTGTCAATAAAAAGCAAATTTCCCTGTAATTCCGAGTGGACCCGCTCAATTAAGGCAATCTTGGGTCGCAGAACAAATCCATGCGATCCCCTTAAAGCGATCATTTCTGCGAAGTCCATCTTTCTCACCTCGAGGGAGAACACTTCTGAGAAATCCACAAATTTTTCCGGCATGTCAGTGATGACAACCACACCAAATTCCGGTCGCGCACGCCCATAAACCAACAAGAGCGATGCCAGAGACACAACTGCTTGGTTCGCGTAATATTCCCCTAGTGCAATGTAAAGGAGTGTATTCCGACTTGTCATTATTTTAGCCGCAAAAGATCGCAAAGAACTCAAAGATGTTTCTTCGTTTTTTTGTGCTCTCTGGGTTACTTCAAAGCCAGTTCACCAATAACACCCACCCTCGACACGCTTCGCGCTCACAGGCAACTCATTCCCACCCGGACGCACCCAAGCCTCGTTGATATGTTTGCGGTGCCATTCCTGCTCAAGGTGTCTCTGCCCGTAAATTCCAAAGGCCAACTGCAAGTGCCCACCTAAATGAATACCCACCCTGCCTGCTTTCTTTGCAAGGTGGGCAAAGGGCAACCCCAACCCACCACAACCAAACAGCGCCACATCGTAGTCGCCACGCGAAACAATCGCGCCTATCCGGTCGTAAACCTCCCACCATGTTTCTGGGCAGCCCTCGTCAATCAAATAGGGAAACTGCACAGAGCAGAAATCAGTTCCAGTCATCCAATCCGACTGGGGCCAAACCTCGGCCAAACGCGGAATTTGCTTTTGGATCGTTCCATCGAACGGACTCACCACCAGCACGCGCTTTCCCTGCAGTGAACAAAGCCAATGCCTGGGATTCGCCCCATCCGGCCCGGTGATCTCCACATTAAAAAACTCCCGTTTTGCGCCTCTCCCGATACAAACCGCCTCGTAGCCACTACTCCACACCCCTTGCAGATCCAGCCCCTCCATCGCGCTAAGGCACAAGTCAGCAAAAACTCGATACGATTCTTTGTTTCTGGGGCGGATCCCCGCGTTCGTTGCGCCATTCGCAGTATCCGCAAAGAGCGGCCACAGATCCGGTCGCCAGTTGCAACTGGGAATTCCCTTTGCCCACATAACAATCGAAGCTTCCACCCCACCAAGCCTCCCTACGGCAAGTGGAGTTTTTTGGCCAACAGCCTCATTGATAGTATAGTGAAACCCCTCCGAACTGACAAGGCCTTGCGATTGCCAATATTTACGCCCGATTTGGTTCAACCAATTTTGCCTTAATTTGCTTCTTACTCTGTTTAACACTGCAAAAGCCGAGCCATTGTATGCAGGCAAATCTGCCTTGGGCAAATCCGTGAATTTGCTTAAACCCATGCTTATATGATAGGCTTTTTGTTTACAGATAATAGCACTTCAAGAAGTTGAGCCGATGTATCCGCATGGGCGATTTCTGTGGCTTTTTTGTGTGCCTCAAGGCCCATTTCTCTCAATCGCCCTCGGTCACTCCAGACTCGTTCTAATCCTCGATCCAAAAGTTTTGGAGTCGCCGCATCAACCAACCAACCCGAGCCTCCGTCGATCAAAACCTCACAGTTTCCTCCCACATCAGTTGTTAAAACTGGCCTCGCACACATCATGGCCTCTAGAATAGCCAAAGGAGTGCCCTCTCCCCGAGAAGGCAATACCATGACATGGCTTGTGCGCCAAATATCCCGCATATCTTTTGCATATCCCTCAAAGGAAATTTTATTATGAAGACCATGCATTTGAACAACATTACGCACATGCTCCAAGTCAGGCCCCAAACCAAAGAGCTTCAGTTTCCAATTTCTTGCCCGCCACTTGGGACTCGCCAGCACTTCGACTAACAGGTCTTGTCCCTTCCAAATCGTTTCCATTCTTGCCACACATGCAAAGATTAAATCACCACCTACCTCCGGCATGTGGAGTGGCTCATCAAAACATTCCCGAATAGGATTTTGGATGTTTTCTGCAGCAGAAAGATTTACAGCAAACTGCCGTGATGCAAGACGGCGATTTTCTTCACAAACGAAAATCGATTTCTCCGCTCGTTTTAGAAGCCACTGGATTTTAGCCCTCTCAGCAGCTGAAAATGCGAGAGCTTCAGCATTAAAAAGACAGAGAACAGCAATTGGGATATTTGTTTTCTCCAGATATTGAAACAAGCCGGGAACATAGCCAAGAGCAGGTAAGGATCCCGCTGAAAGGAGAATTAAATCGGGATTGCCCAGCTTTTTGTCACTAAAGTTTGGAAGCCACTTTTGTCGGAAATTCTCCCACCGCGCGATTTTTCCGCGAGACCACTCGAGAAGTCTGCCGCCCTTTTCTCTAAAGAGCTTGAGCGGTTCACCTTCGTGGATGTTGGTGTGCAAACATGCAGTTACATCATGACCCTTGTCTAAAGCTTTTAAAGCCATACGATACCAAACTTCTTCACTGCCTGGCCAGGCATACCCGGAGACATTTGAAATAATCGCAATTTTCATGATCTATCGACAAGCGCTACTGCCATTTCTCTGATCCCGCCTTCCATGGAATATTTATCCTTCCAACCGGATGCCTTCCGTAAGGCAGAACAATCCAAACAAATCCCATCCACATCAAAAGGGCGCGCCGACCGAAAAACCACATTTACCTTTCGGCCAAGAACCCTCTCCACAATTTTCACCACCTCCATGTTGGAAATCGCTACGCCAGAACCCAAGTTGTAAATTCCCGATGGCACTTCGGGGTTCCCGATAGCAGAAGCAAACCCAGTCGCCACATCTTCCGAGTGGATGTAATCCCTCCTTGTGCTGCCATCTCCCCAAATCTCCAAAGCATTTCCGGTGAGCGCACACTGGACAACCTTGGCAATGAATCCCACCGAAAGGTTGTCCCGGATTTGATCGATCCCGTAAGCATTGCCGATTCGAAAAACCATGTGCCTCACACCGGATTCGCGGCACACTTTGCGAACATACATTTCCGCAGTGGCTTTCCCGATCCCGTAGAACCCCACCGGATTCGTGGCCATAGCCTCACTCACCGGTTGCAAACCGGCATTCCCATAAACAGCACCGCCGGTGGAGGCATAAAAAATCCCGCCGACACGCCGCGCCGCCAACCACGAAACCAATTCCAGTGTGCTACTCAAATTGAGCGCAAGTTTCCCGACCGGGTCCGCATCGTGGGCAGCAGGGTAGCCTCTCCAAGAGAAAATCACCGCCAAATCTCCCTCTCCACAAGGCAATCTGGATGGGCTATCGAAACCAAAGTCGAATTCCACCCCATGCATGCCAGCCTTCGCAAGCCTCTCGGGCGAATCGCAAGCCACAGCCTCCGGCCATTCCCGGCAAAACGCCTTCCCCAAAAATCCCGCCCCCCCAAAGACATATATGCGTCGATTCAAAATTATCGTTGATAGCAGCGCTCAATAAAACTATAACAAAAACGAGAAAATAAATCCATTTGTCCAGTTAAACACCTGGCACTCCAAAGGAAATCACTTTGTCTAAGCACCTCCCCGATAGGGATACCGCACCTGGCTTGAATGCACTTGGCCGCCCTGAGAATAGGGAACAATGATGGAATATAACGCTTTGATCGCAACCTCACATAATCCTCCGGATCGATTCCAAAAAGATTTCGAGTATGCCTTTTGAGACAGTTCAAAACATGATTTTCCAACGAGTGTGCATGTTTGGCTTTCCCAGTCACGCTGGATTCGTGCAAACGATACTTGAGAAGTGGATCAGGCAGGCTTCTGATTTTATGAACACTTGTCACCCTAAGCCATAAATCTAAATCCTCACAAGGTTTCTCACATAACAAATAGTTTCCGACATCCAAAATAGGGCTCCTGCGAAAAACAACCGATGGGTGCAATACCGCATTTCCAATCATAAACCTCGAGAGCACACCCACAAAACTTTCGGGAAAGCAGAGAGATTCCTGCAGCATATTTCCTTGGCCATCAATGAGCGAGCATTGACTTCCCACTACTGCAACATTGGGATTTTGGTTGAGCAAATCCACCTGCTTTTCAAACCGCTCCGGCAAACACACATCGTCCCCATCCATCCGAGCCACGAATTCGGTTTGCGCCTCTTCCACCATTTTTGCCAAGCATTCGTGCAGAGGCAGAGGATGACCCGTCACCACGCGACCAGGGAGGCGATGTGGAATCCACCTTTGGGCTTCCTCTACACTCCCGTCGGTAGACCCATTATCCCAAAGGCAAACTTCAAAATCTTTGAAATTCTGCGCCTCCAGCGATGCCAAAGCCTCAGTCAAATACGGCATGGCGTTGAGAACTGGTAGGATGACAGCTAAGCGACAACTCATCGATGTTCTTTAACCTTTTCCAAGACATACTGTGCCACCCTAAAAGGATGGGCATACTCATCAAAATAACGAGCGTTGTTTTCTCCGATTTTTTGAAGTATTGTTGAGTCGTTCAAAAACTTTTCAATTTTCCAAACGATTGAATCATAATCTTCTTTTGGCGCAGGGCCACACTCCGGCGTGATCCTCAATCCGAGGCTGAGAAAATTTTCACCTTCCCTCAATGGCTCCGGCCATGACGAGAATGGGTTGGCATCCAAGACAATGGCAGCGCCGATACAGAGCATGTTGATGAGCCTCCAAGTGATACAGGAATGGATGCCCGCACGAATCACGCAAAGTCGACTTTGCGCAGACATAGTCATCAACTCATTGAAACTGAAATGATCCATCGATGCCTCCACACCGGCGGCCTCAAGTCTCTTCCAGTATTTGTGCATTTCCGGATCATCCTTTGGGAAGCCCAAAAAAATGGCACGAATTTTCGAGCGGCAAGGAATTTTTGCCAACTCCTCGAAAAGGCGAATGTTATGCTCAACATTTGCACCAGGGCCCGCATAGATTCTTGAGACGAAAATGAAATCATACAACTTGGGCAACTTCCTGAGGGATTTTAAATACACTACGGAATCCATGTTTACCATCGAATTACCGGTGACAATCGGGTGAACTTTTTCGGGATATTTCAAGTCCGGCCAAAGGTTGGTTTTGAAATACACATCAGCCCAATCCAATATTTTTTGATTTTGTATAGATGGGTGGTCATCGGCGTCTATTGCAACTCGAACTCTGCCGCCATTTTTCAATAAAAATGCATATTGCCCTATACCATTGAAATGTGACTCGCAAAGGGGATACTCCCCCAGATTTGAAGGGCTATATTTTTCAATATCAGGCAAAATGCAAAAGCGAACCAATTCCTCCAATGCATGCACATAAAATTGCTGATAGAGATCATAAGTATCTTTTGCACCGAAATTCTTACGGTATACATATTCAATATCTCGCGCAAATCCTCGGGGAAAAAGAAGTCTTAAATTCTTGCGTAGTATCCTCACGAATCTAGCATACCGAAAATTAAGACTTCTACCAATTTTATAAATCATAATTTAACATGATAATTGATTTTTATGTAATTTTCTAATGTCTTAACTGCAATATTTTTAATCGTTTTTTTGCTCCTTAATGTTCCGTATGCAGTAAGCGAGTTCCTACGCGCTCGCAGCAGAAATTCGGGATTTGAAAAAAGCAATTCTAGTGCCTTCTCAAAGTCATCGCTGCCATGGCAAATGAACCCGGATTCGCCATGAGTGATGATTTCTTGAACTTGACCAACCGGCGAACTCACCACCACACCTCCTCGACTCATTACATCCATCGCCGGCAATGGCCCCCCTTCTTGCCAAGAGGTGCAGACATAAATCGGAGAGCTATCGATAATGTCTGAATAATCAGCGTCGTTGAAAGCCGGTTTTTCGTAAAGCCTCAAACGCCATTTGCCAGTTGCCTCGCCTCGCCTTGCCAGTTGCCTTAAAAGTTCAGCATTTTTCCGCGGATAATCCTTGAATACGGAGACTGCCGCAACCGGATCGTAAGAAATCTCACTGGCTTCCACGAGCGGCAGGCGGCTCATTGTTGGAACCAAACATGTTTTTATACCATAACGATTGAGAACTAATTCCATCTCCTTCGAAATCACAATAACGCCGCGCAGGGACTTCAAAACCTTAATTCGCTTGGAATCAGGCTCGGCGTTCTTCCAATCCGGAATTTGCGGAAACAACTCACAGGGATCGTGAATGACCACAATGGAACGAGTGGGATCAAAACCAAATCGCAAATAGATGTCCAGGTATCCAAAAACCACGGCATCAAAGCCTAGGAATGCGCGGGATGTGGCACAAGAAGCCCAATTTCTCCGAACAATCCTCATCGATTGAACATCTGAAAACCAAAGTTCGAAAACGTGGTCCAAGGCCCATCCATCGAAATCATGAAGCACCAACAGACTTGGACGCCGATCGAGCAGTTTCGCAGCCAGATTCGGCATCCAGATATTAAAATCTTTTCTAAGAGAGCGAAATTTCACAACAAGTCTATTCCTATTATAACTCCGGTGCCCAATCGAATTTTTTGCAAACAAACGGCACACTATTCTCCTCCGCGTTCACAAAAACCCGTCTGCAATCGGATCGGCGCAACTCTTCAGCAAAAGCTTTCGGGTTCAGAAACCGCTCATAGTAATTCCGCACAGAACTCCTCATCCGCCCGACTTCGCGCTCATCCATCGCCAGAGCTCGCTCGATCACCGAAACAAAATCCTCCGCATCCTCAAACTCCAAGCAAGTTTCCCCATCGCGCAGCGGTTCCGTCATGAACGCCCCGCCATTGGTAATTGGAATCGCCCCGCAGAACATCGCCTCGATCAAATTATGGGAAAGCGGCATACACCATCCCGGCGGCGACAGCACAAAATCGCACTCCCTCAAGGCCTCGAAATAATGCTCTTGGGATAAAAAACTCTTTCCCTTCCTGTCCCCTCCTCGGCTATCAATAGAAATCGCAATCTCACAAAAATCCCAATCCCGTGGAAAACCTCGAAGCGCCTTTGCTCGAGTCCCGAATTTTTTAAGAAAAACCTCCAAAATCTCACACCGGTTCATCCCCGGAAAATGATAATGCTGAGTATAAAACTCCCGATCATGCGTCCCAAAAAAACCGATGCGGAAGCGCCGCCGCTGCTTCGCAGCGGAGTCGAGAGTCGAGAGTCGAGAGTCGAGGGCAGTGCTCGGCGACCGCCTTTTGTGCAAACCTCGATGGTAGATAGACGGATGCATGAAGTAAGGCATGCGGAGCGCCTCCGGCGCTGTGACAAGTGGCGAATGACTGGTCGCTGGTGAAGAAGAATTTTTACCACGGATATCACGGATTAACACGGATGAAGAAGCCAATGCTGACACGCCCGGTGCCGGGGCTGGCGGCGTTTTTGATGGCATACTCCCAAGCGAGCTTGGAGATATTCCTTCAAAAACTCCACTCCATTCCTTTAGCGAATGGCCAGCATTTGGCCGGCGATCAGAGTCGAGAGCCTTTGCGACTTCAGATTTATCAGAAATCAGTCCTCCGATATCAGTCCTCGGCTGCTCTGTAGACGAAGCAGGGTCATTCGCGGAGCGAGTGGGCGATGTGTTTTCAGAATCCTGTGCAAGCTGGCTTGTGAAGAGATTTGAAAATTCAGCGCCAGCTTGGCCTGCCAAGCGCTGTCCTGCTTGTTCTGCTTCTATCAGTGTATATTCGTGTAATCCGTGGTTGAAATTCTCCCTGCTTTCGTTTTTACCCCGATCCTCGCCTACCTCTGTGTTCGCCGTGCCTCCGTGAGAAACCCAACCTTTATTCAAACCCGAAAAATAATCAAAATCCAGTTGGAGCCGTTTTACTTCTCCGTGCTCGCTATGTCCTCCGTGGTTAAACCCAGGCTTGTCCGAAATCGAAATCCCACACCCCCTTTCTTTCCCCCCATACAAAAATGGAATGGGCGCGGTTTTTCGTAAAAGCATCAACTCCCGGAATACGAACTGCGAACCGAACACCTGCACCCCATACCCCGCCTCATAAAGCGAAACCAATAAAAAGGTGATATGCCGCCCATCCATCCCCACCTCCAAGCGCACCCGCTTCTCCAGAGGCAACCTCAAAAAACGCACTTTACTCCAAGCCAGCCAGAATGTTTTACAAAACCAATTCAAAACACTTGTTAAGTGAGTGGATTCCTAAAGGCTTTCAGAATTCGTCCTCCTTGCACAGCAAACACAAGATCCACCAACCACAGAATACCTGCTTTTTGTTCACCTTTTTGGGTCTGGAATGAATTTAGATCAACTATTCCAATAAGATCGTAGCCGCAAGCATTCATTTTACTCAAAACGGATTCCAGAGAATTTGGGAAATCTGCACAGCATACCCCTGCCTCAATAACTATGATTTCAATTTTACCCAAATTATTTTTAGCCCCCTCCAGCACCAGCAGGTCAGCCCCCTCAGCATCTATTTTTAAAACATCTGGATAAACACCAAGATTTACAGACTCTTGATCTACAGTTGAAACCTCTACATCTATTAACTGAGCATCACCTTTTTCAAGACTGGGTTCTTCTATCAGCAAACGACTGGTGACATCCCAAGTTGACTTTATGAATTGCGTCTGCCCAACATGATTGGAAACTGCAGCTTTTCGCCAAAAAGATTGGGGGCTTGGGCTTAAAACACTTCTAATATCCTTTTCGCACTGGTCTTGTGGTTCAAAAAGAACAAATTTGGCGTTCGGAAAAACCTTCAGCATGATTTTCGTCCAGCCCCCATGATTAGCTCCAATATCAAAAATTAGCTTCGGTTGGAATCCAAAATCCTTGGCTTGAAGGAATAGAAACTCCAGGCGCGATGGCTGGCAATCAGCTTGCTTGGTAGCAGCTCTTTGGAGTTTCCATCCCATTGAATTTAGAATTTTTTTTACAATTTTTTTGAACATAATAATCAAGAAAGATTTTTTGTTACCTCATCTCCGTAAATCGATATACACTTTTCGATTTTTTTTAACCTGCCACGCTGCGTAGGAGCTTTTCGCTTTAAACCAAAAAGCATCCAGCGCCCATCGGGTGAGGAACAGCAAATCTGGTAACCCATATCATCCAAACCCAACTGAGTGCCCTCGCAGCAAACCACCAAGTCCGGCATGCCTTCAAAAGTCGTTTCGACAATTTTTCGTGCAATTGAAGAATCTGACTTATCGTGATGAATAAAGCGAAACTTCGTGGAAGAACCTGTGATTCCCAAATTTTTATCTCGCGCAGATTTGAGGTTTCCCAAGCAGCAAACCCCCTCCGCCATGGGTTGGTTGGCTAATGACTCGCAAACCTTACAATCGGTATCTGAGTTCGAGATCATAAGCACAGAGTAGGGTTCCTCAGGCAAATGATTTACCAAAAGTTCGATCTGCGCTTTATGCCTAATTCTAAGAAGATTATTTTTAAATTTAGCTAAAAGCGAAGAAGCTTTTCGAGTAACTCGCGTCAGCAACCCCCGCTTGGTTCGCTCTCTATTAACAAAGTCGACTTCCTCGCAAATCGCATCCATTTTCTGAAAATCCAATCCGCAGAGGGTCTCCGCTTGATTCGGAGCTTTTCGTCCAATGACATCTGGGAGAAATCTCTGCGCTGCAGCTGCGAAGGTCGTTTTTCCACTCCTTACACTTTCAGGATTTTGGTCTTTAAGATATTTCCCCCAAGCGTGGCTTTCCCAGAGGTGCAACGCTAATACACCATCTGGCACTTCCACATCCTGCTCGAAAAGTTTTTCAAGCCCTTCATCACTCCAATCCGCCCAAAGGAAAGTTTCGTGAGGCAGCGTCTTGACCATAGTCGGGCACAAGCTGGCCAGCATGGCTGGGTAGCGCACACTCATTTCAACATAGTTGTGATCTCGGCCAAGCGATCGAAACCCACTCCATAGGGACCTCTTAGGATCGTGTCCCTCCAAGCAGAGCTTGGCAAAATGCGAACCTGCTTTCGCTATAAGCACCGCATTACTTAGCCCCACAAGCCGGCCATCGGCCGTGAACTCCCATGCAGCAGCGAATTCCGGATTCCCCAGCGCATTGAAAGGCTTCAGGACCAGCACATCCGTGTCCAAGTAGATACCCCCCATCGCAATCAATGCTGCTAAGCGAATAATATCGGCCCGATGCGCTGGATGAGTGGCTGGAAAACCATAAATCCCAGCCAACGGCCTTACCTTGTGGAGATATAAATACTGGCGCGCCAACTCCCACCACGGCCCTTGGGGTTCATGAACATAGTGCATCAGGATCACTTCCGGTTCCAGCACCTCCCAAGCACTCCGCACCGCCAAATAATGCGAAAATCCGAACGGCCGACCGCCGAAATCCGGCGTCATTCCAAAACAGAAATGAACGATCATCTGCTTATTATGAATATGATGTTACGCAAGTTTTTTCATCCGGCACGCGCATGCGGAAAAGTCGGCTGTATAAAATCATATATCTTTACCTGATCCCGGGACAAACACCGCAACCCTCTCATTTCAAATTTTTTTAAGGATACCGATTGCGGGCATGCCATT
This sequence comes from Terrimicrobiaceae bacterium, assembly GCA_044345595.1. GTDB lineage: Bacteria > Verrucomicrobiota > Verrucomicrobiia > Chthoniobacterales > Terrimicrobiaceae > UBA967. The sequence continues at coordinate 59,727 of JBIJAV010000014.1, read as the reverse complement.
CATCAGGAAACAAATCGCGGTTGTCCTTCTGTAGCATGATGGTAACTCATCACAAGCTTGTTTTGAATATCCGAAAATCAAGCTACCTACCAAGAGGAACTCTGATTTAGAATGATGAAATATTTTCACAAGAACATTAGGCGTAACGCGTCGGGCGGGTTAGACTCGTCCGAACACACCACTAATTCGACGATTTTTCGAAAAAACCACGTAAATTCACGATAATAATATGATCCAAAAACTGGCATTAATATAATTGAGTCACGGAAAAGATCTGCGAATACCATCAGGCGAGGCAATAGTTTTTGCAATATTCTTGGATTTATTATTAATTTTTGAAAGAATTGAAATTATTATTAATTTAATCTTAAGATTATAATATAGAAATATATTTATTCTTCTTTTTGCATTTAGTTGAAATAATAATTTTTTTGACTTTTTGAAATTTCCATTCCAAGCCATAAAGGCTAATCTATAAAAAGCACCAGCAATTATATGTCGAATAATTTTTTTATTTTGATTAATACTTTTAGCTAAATCTATAAATTCCAAGCACAAATAGAAAAGTTCTTCGTGAGCATGAATATCCAAAGGGAGGTTTGTAATTCTATCATTCCTTGTGGATACTCGATGTAATGAAATTACATCCGAGATTTTTTTAATTTTTGGAAAATGAAGCAGTGCCCTTACAGCCAAATCCCAGTCTTGACCGCGGCTTAACCCTTCACGAAATCCTCCGATATTTCTTATAAATTGGCTATTCCAAACAGCGCCAGAAGTCTGCCATATAATATTTCCTACTATAAATGCACCCAAATCATCATCTACTAAATCTGGCTGAAAGCATTCTTGATAATTTTTAGGGGAAACAACAAATTTATTTGTCCGGCAAACTAAGGCATCATTATTACCATTACTGTGTTCTAAGTTTTGTTTCACGAGTAAACAGCAATTCTCTGTTAAAAGATCATCGCTATCTAAAAATATAACCCAGTCCCCTTTGGCGTGCTGGAGTCCAATATTTCGACAAGTCGGCGCTCCTTTGGGTTCGCGATCTCTTTGGTAGAAGGAAAATCTGTTATCTGATTTAGAATATTCAGCAACAACGGATTCCGTATCATCACTGGACCCGTCATCCACCACAATCGCTTCCCAATGTGGAGAGGTTTGGGCCTTGATGGAATCCAATGTCTCTCGAATCAGACCCGCTCGATTATAGGTCGGAATAACAATTGAGATGATAGGCGACTCCTCCTTGGCAACAGATTTGCTATCCATATCAAGGCGCAGATTTGATTTTTGAGATAACCTTGTGGTTTAGTAGCCACTTTAAATAAAAATATTTTGAAAGTTTATATTTCATTATCTTTTACAATTACTACCAATCCTTTGTCGTAATTATACTCTTCAGATATTTTCAGCTTAAAATTATTAAGCCACATTTCTACAACTTTCTTCTCCCCTTCCCGCTCATAATCATCTAACATTATTGCACATTTATTTCTAATTTTTCCCCAAAGAAGAGGTATTGCTGGGTAACGAGCGATCGGGTTTGAGTCTGCGGGCGGACCATCGATTACCAACATATCGATATCGTTTGGAATATATTTCTGTGATAGATCATACCACATATAATTTTTCTGATCTACTTTAGTATTTGCCAGAGGTGCATAAACAATATCAACATACCCTGAGAGGCCATGTAGCCCGATCAGATGATTAATTCTATCTGCGTATTGCTTATCATGCTCTAAACAAGTAATTTTTGATTTTAATGAATAATTTTCTATCGTGTATGCCATCACTAGCGTGCTTACCCCACAGCCAGTCTCTAAAATATAGTTAGGTTTTGATTCAATAATGGTTTTGATAATCGAGCATAAAAAATCAGGAGATGCCGCCCATCCTCGCATTTGAGGAAGGGGCATCCTTGGCTTCAAAGAATAAAATAGATTGTTCAAAGCCTCGATTTGGCGATAAGAAATTGATATTTTTTCAAATATTTTTTCTGTGTTTTGATAATTGGAATAGATTATTTGACTAAGATACTTTTTTTGAAGTAGCCATACGATTCCTATTCCAAAAATAACAAATAAATGGAGACCAAACAAAAAATAAATAGCATCATAAATAATTATTGAATAGATAGAAGCTATAAATCCTAATAATGCGATTAAGATTAAACCAATTTTCAGAAATTTCTCATTCATTTTTAGTTTATACTCCATTTTGAAATTGTTAGCAATTGCCCTTGTGTTGATGTGGGAAATTTACCATTTCCATAGAAATCACAGCTAATAACTTCAAAAGGAAGTGCATTTTCAATTGATTCAAAATCTCCGTGTTCATTTCCTAAAGCGATTTTTAATGAATATTTTCCAGAAGCAACTGGCAATGAAGGTATATAACAATTTATGATGCCATTAAGTGTTGTATTCCAACTAACAGAATCAGAAAGGTATGTTCCTATTGTTGTTATTCTTTGACCTAATGCATTATCGATTCCAATACCAACTTGATTAATGCATTTTGTTTTATCATTCAGATTTAATTTTACTTTTATAATAATTGGTTTATCAGTTGATATAATATTTTTTTGCTGTTCATTATTTTCATTCGAAATTACAGCAGAGATAATGTTCTCGGAAATATTGGCTTGTGGTTTTTTATTATTATTTTCAAAAAAAGATAATGAATACTTTTGGAGAGCCTCGTAAATACCGCCGTCAAAGTCAACATTTCCATTTTTGATTATGATACCTCTAGTGCAAAGATTTTGCACCGCCGTCATATTGTGACTGACAAAGAGAATGGTCCGGCCATGGCCAGCGACATCCTTCATTTTGCCCAGGCATTTTTTTTGGAATTCCGCATCGCCCACCGCCAAGACCTCGTCCACGATCAGAATCTCCGGCTCCAAATGCGCCGCGACCGCAAAGGCCAGCCTCACATACATCCCGGAGCTATACCGCTTCACCGGCGTGTCGATATACCGCGCACAGCCGGAAAACTCGACAATCTCATCGAATTTCCGCGCAATCTCGGCCTTCCGCATTCCCAGAATCGCCCCGTTCAGGAAGATGTTCTCCCGACCAGTCAATTCCGGATGGAACCCCGTGCCAACCTCCAGCAACGAGGCAATCCGACCTTTAACCTTGATCTGCCCCGAACTCTGCGTCGTAACCCGCGAAAGAATCTTGAGCAGCGTGCTCTTGCCCGCCCCATTCCGCCCGATGATACCAAGCACCTCCCCCCGCTTCACCTCAAACGAAACATCCTTGAGAGCGTAGACCCAATCCGAAGGCGGAGCCTTCGGAGAGTCGAGAGACGAGGGTCGAGAGTCGAGGGCTTCGGAAGAAGATTTTTTACCACGGATATCACGAATTATCACGGATTCAGAATCCGAACCAGTTTGCTCCCCGGAAGCGCGGGAGTCATTCGCGGAGCGAATGGAAGCGAGTTTTTCGGAGTTCATCTGCAAGCCTGCTTGCGAGTGGCCTTCCGAAAACTCCGCTGAATCAGATCTCTGATTCCCGCCCGCGCCAACCTCGGTGCTCTCCGTGTCCTCTGTGGTTAAACTTTTCTTGGAACTCGCCTGCTTCGCAGGCTTCGTCCGATCATTCACCTCCCCGATCTTGAGATACGGATCCTCCTTCCCCCGAACCCGATGCCACCACCGATTCACATCATGCGCGAGCGACCCCGTCCCCACCTCGCCCAGGCGGTAGAGCTTGGAGATGCCCTCCACCCGAATTACAACATCCCGATCACTCATTTTCCGCGCTTGATGACATGTTTGAACTTGAGAACCGCGAAATTCAACTCGATTGAAGTCTCAGTGTCGCTCGTGTAGAGTTCGTCCTCGAACAGTTCGGAAACCAGTTCGCCGCTGCGTTGCAGCAGTGGCTTTTGAGCGGCTTCTTCCTTTGTGGCCGATAATGTCGTGATTGTCCGCGAAAGCTCGCGGATTTTTGCAAAAGTTTGCCGACCTCGCGCCCGCTCGTGTCGCCCTGCGGGCTGCCGAAAGGGCAGGCTTCCCCGCGCCATCCCAAGGCGCCGGGGTTCGATGATCGTAAATGTCGCCTCAGTGGCTTGTGGACTTTTCAAGATTGTTGCGAGCATGTAGAGCCCTTTTTCAGGAAAGGCTGTAGGGGGTTTCACTTTGCCACCCCGTTTTGAAGTCGAAAATTTCGACTTCAAACCAACCCACTCATCTTTTGATATTTGTATGAGGTATCCTTCGGGAAATTTCTCTGGATTGTTTTTGACAGCTTCGTTGATTCGTTTGGTTTCCACTCCATAGATCAACGCCACATCTTGATCCAAGAGCACTTTCTGACCTCGTATTTCCAAGATGCTTTCTTGGATTATTTTTACATCAAGCGGCTTATTCATATTAGGATTATTTTGATTTTTCCTGGCCTTTACCCACCCACACTGGCGATGAGGTGGGGCATGGCAAGGCGGTAGAACTTGGACCCAGGCAAGGTTGGGAACCTGCGCGGGAGACTACCGAAGGTAGCCCGTAGGGTGAGACGCCGAAGGCAAGGCGCGAATCAAATGTTTTCAACGCGAATAACGGTGTCGGACATGGGAAGTAGAGTCGAGTGTCGAGGGTCGAGTGTCGAGGGCTGGCGGTCGCGCCTCAGGCTGCGGCCAATACTTTCGAATCGATCAAATGGACCAGGGCATTCACCAATTGGTTCTTTTGCTTAACAATAGATTGCCCGTGATGGACCTTCTTCTCCAAGCAGATGCCCAGAGTGGCTTCACTCACGCGGATCAGTCGATTTCCCTCGGCCAAGCGGGTCATTTCGATTTTTAGGTTTTCGATATTCATAATGGAATGCTTGTTTTTTCCTTTAAAAATAGCATTTAAAGAAAGTTTGCTTTATTCACCCACATCGTTTGCGAGTCGCCTTACCAAATTCTCCGCATACCAAAAGCCATGATCCTGCAAAGCCCTAACTACAGGCAAAAACTCGGAGATGATTCCCATTTTTTTGACTTTCAAAAGTGTGCCGAGAGTGCCAACGACACGGAGCCCGTAATATTCGGCGAGATTCCGGCCCAATCTCTCATCTATCAGAACCAGGTCCGCCTTGTCTCTCAATGCTTCGGATATTGTATCCCGCTCGCCGGCATCCAATGCCAAAAATCTCCCATCCGCCTCTTGGGGATCATCCACCAAGCATACCCAGTCCAATTTCATCAGATTCGGAACCATGATCGGAAGGCCTGCCTGGCATTCTCTCTTGACGGATTCAACGACATGGAGTTCGCCATGGACAGCTTGAAGGATGTCAAACCTCTCAATGGACGCGAAGGCCAGAAGCGGAGTCGTGTTGCTGTATACTTTCACAGTGCGGATTCTCGGTCGTAATCGATCTGACCTTGATCAAGCAGGCGTGCGCCTTGAGCCATGGCATTCATTAAAAAAAGCGCCCGGGGTTGTCCGACCCAACGCGCAGCAAGGCCGGACGATAGACGACCTTCGCGAAATAGGGCCAGAGCCGCCTTCTCTTTTAATAATTCCGCAAGCTCTTCCTCAGAAACATGAAGCTCCAATAAAACTTCAGACGGGCATCGGACACTAACAGGTTTATCAACAACCATATTTTTATTATTAAGCGAGCACTACCTCATTCACAACCAAAAATCCGAAAGCCAGCTTCGTGGCCACGGCGAACCCCAAGCGGACCTGCATCCCCGAGGAATAACTCTGCACCGGCATGTCGATGAATTCCCGAATCTCGGCAAAGTCGATGATCTCATCGATCATGGCGTCGGCATCTTCAAAGAACGGCAAAACTTTTTTCCCACGCCGTCCACTCGGACAAGGACTTCGTCGTCCGAGTGAGTAACGGGTGGCGTGTAACTGGTGGCGGGTGAAGACATGAGATGAAAGAAGAAGTAACGGGTAGCGAGTAACTGGTGGCGGGTTTGAGGGCGCGGTTATTGTTGCGAGCGCAACTTGGAGGCAAGAGCCTTTCGAATTTTAAATGCGTTTCTTCCAGTAATCGGGGTGGCGACTGGAATGGGCGATTGCAGCAATCAGAATTTTATTGTCCCGCAAAAAATAGGAAATGTAGAACGGAAATCCGGGCAGGTTAACTCGTCGAAATCCGCCGTTGCGTTCCCTCCAAAGCAGAGGTTGAGCCATGATGGCTTGAGTAATGGCCTCGACCTCCTCGCGAAAACGCACTCCAAGGCCAAGTTGAATTTCCTGATAATACCTGGTCGCCTCCTCGGCTTCCTCAAGTGCCTCGGAAACAAACTCCAAAAAATAAATCATCTCCGAGGGGCAATTTTCGCAAGTCTGGCAAATGCCTCTGCTGCGGGAATAGTTTTCGAAAGACCTTGATCGTAATTTCGTATCCTTCTTTCAATTTCTTGCTGCCAAGCCTCTGCAGTCCCGATTTCCGGCTCCAAATCAATACTCGTCAGCAGTCTATGAGCCAGCGCGACTCTTTGATCTGGCGGGAGCTCCAGAGCTTCACAGGAAATCGATTCAAGCATCTTATTCATAGAATTTATACGAGCTAATGTTTGCTACCAAATGCAAAAGTCAAAAATGATTTTCGGTTATCAGCCCCCCGTCCGCAGGTTGCTGGTCGGCTGTTTGTTTTACGCGTGACACGCTACCAGATACCCGCAACTTTTTCTATTCTTTTTCGTGAGCCCGAGCACCGAGCCATTGATGGGAAGAGGCGTCGAGCGTCCAGGGCCGAGAGTCGAGCGAAAGTGCGCCCCGTTCGCCTGTGGAGTCTTCTGCATACTCCACGAGGCCACCCTCCCCCGCATCGTAATCGCCCCCGCATCCGGCTTGATCAACCCATTGAGCATCTTGAGCAAAGTCATGTTGATTCGCGCCTTCACCTTGATCTGACCAGAACTCTGCGTCGTAACCCGCGAAAGAATCTTCAGCAAAGTCGATTTCCCCGCCCCATTCCGCCCGATAATCCCCAAAACCTCCCCGCGCTTGACCTCAAACGAAACATCCTTCAGCGCGTAGACCCAGTCCGAAGGTGCTTGCGCCTTCGGCGCTGTGGCGAGTGGCGAGTAACTGGTGGCGGGTGCAGAAGAAGATTTTGGTTCTTCGCTATTTTCAGTGGGAGGCAGGGATTCTTAGCTTGCCAGCGGTGAAGTAAAGCATGGTGATGAGATTGTCGGTCGATCGGTAACCCCTGGCTTTCCTTTTTACGGCAGAGAAGACGCTGTTGAGTCCCTCCAAGAAGGCGTTTGTGGTTTTCCGATTCCAATAGGCGAGGATGCCCTCAAGGTGACGCTCGATCATGCCTGCGCAGGAAACCATCTTTGCAAACATCAAACTGGCATACTTTTTGGACACACGGCGCACCCAGCGACACCACGCCATAAATCTCTTCTTCGCCAAGAACTGGTTAGGAATGTTATAGATTTCTGTGAGATTCAAGCGCATTTGGTAAGCTCGCGCCGTGGCCAGATTTTCCTTCTCCAAACTCCTGAATTTGATTTTCTGCTTATCGGTGAGGTTCTCGGGATTTTTGAGCCAGACCCAACGACTCTCCTTTAAAACATTGTGGGCACTCGCACTTTGGCGTGCTTCCGCTCGGCGAGTTTCATCCACGGCCTTGCTTGCTGTGGCCACGACATGAAACTTGTCAAAAACCACTTTCGCTTGGGAACCGATGTTTTCATTCACCCCAGCGATGTAGGCAGGACTCATATCCATCGACACCTCTTGTATTTGGCGTGGATGCCCATGGTGTTCCTCCAAACTCCGGGCAAAGGCCTCCCATACGCTCTTGTCTTTGCCTTTCGCGGCAAAGAGGACTTTCCTGCCTATCATGTCGCAAAATACGGTGATGTAACGATGTCCTTTGCTCACGCTCATTTCATCACATCCCACACATATCGCGTTGCTCCAGTCGGTTTGCGGATGAGCCGCTGCAACATGAGCTTTGAGTATGCGCCAAAGTCGCGTGTCGGTTTCCTTCACAATGCGTGAAACCGCCAGAACAGGCATTTCCCGCATCAATAAAAGCGCAAATGCCTCAAAAGCTTTCGTGAAATGTTTGCTCAATCCTTCCCAAGGCGGCGTGATTCGATAAACCTTTCCGCTCTTGCTGCATTGTCCACGCGGCAAGCGGCATCGAATCTCGCAACTGTGTTCAAACACATTGAGATGTCTCCAAACCAACTCTTCCGTATGGTCATAGAGCTTGGCTTTGGCTCCCTCCCCAGGACTGCGCTCCATTTCCCAAAGATGCGCCGTCTCCGCGATCTTTATTCGAACCACTCCTTGAATATGGTCAAATTCACACTTCTGAACCTCCCAGTTCATTCCCAATCCCAGCAATTCGTGAAATAGCTTTTCGGTTTTCATCCTATATTCTTACGCTCCTCCCACTGAAAATGACGAAGAACCAAGATTTTTTACCACGGATATCACGAATTATCACGGATTCAGAATCCGAACCAGTTTGATCCCCGGAAGCGCGGGAGTCATTCGCGGAGCGAATGGAGGCGAGTTTTTCGGAATCCATCTGCAAGCCCGCTTGCGAGTGGCCTTCCAAAAACTCCGCCGAATCAGCAAGCTGATTTACCCCCGTGTTTCCCTCCGTGCTCTCTGTGTCCTCGGTGGTTAAATTTTTGTGCGAATTTGCAAACGCTGCAGTGCGCCCGAAAGGATTAAGCTCTGAAGCAATATCGCAAACCCCATACCAAAGAGACTTCTTAAGCGACCGGCAGAATTTCTTTGAAACGCCTTCGACTCGGACGAGGACTTCGTCGTCCGAAGGCGGAGTCGAGGGTCCAGAGTCGAGCGTCGAGTGTGTTTGGGAAGGCATAGATTGAATCGAGAGCGGCGGGAGGGGAAGTCCAGGGCTGGAAGAAGATGCGGATTCGAGAGTCGAGGGAGTTTTAGGCGCCGGTCTCTGGACGCTCGACACCACTTGGCTTTAAGAAGCCAGGGGTTTGGTGAAGCGGGCTGTGCGGCCGAGGGATTTTGAGAGGTTCACGATTTTCCCGGCGAGAAGATCAGCCTCTTCAGCGATGGCGTCGAACTGTTCCTGTGGGATGTATTTCTCATCCAGTGCGATGAAGAGTTGCGAGACGACTTCCATGAGAGAGCCATAGGCTATTTCCAAGAAGTGCCCGAAATCGGCGTCGGAATTCCGCCCCGAGCCTTCCGCGATGTTTGAACCGACCGAGGTCGAAGCCCGGCGGATTTGCGGCAGGAGCGCGAACTACTCTTCCTTGGGGAATTTGCGGCTGATCGCATAGACTTGCCGATTGAACTGACGGGCGAGTTGCCATGCCTCGATGCGCTCGAACCGAAATTCCCGCCTACTTGCTCTCGACCCTCGACGCTCGTCCCTCGACGCATTCTTTGCTTTGTCATCATTTTTTGACATAATTAACAAAATTACAGAATTTTACACAAGAAACTATTCAGCCAAGGGTCAGCCTGCATTTTCTTTCATTTTTGACAGAACTCACTTCTGCGGAATACGATCCCATTCGTGCTCGGGCTCGACTTCCGGGATTTTGTCGAGAATCCGGCGGATCGCTTGCGGGTCCACCAAAGCACCTCTTTGCTTCAAAATGTCTTGGGTTTCCCATACAGCGACTTTTTCCGCAGCCGCCGAGGCGAGAAATTGGGATGGTGACATCCCTTCTCCGCCAGCCAGTCGATGGATGTGTTTCGCCAGTGAGTCGGGCAGTTCAACGGTAATGGTGCTCATAGCAGGGTTGTTTTTTCAATAAATGCGTAGGGTGTTTGGATTTCAATGCCAAATTGCAAAGCAGCTCCGAAGTCTTTGGTATTGTCTGTGATAATGGTTGTTGCCGACCCGGCGATTGCCAACTCAAGAAGCATGTCATCATTGAGGTCTGGAAGAGTGGGTCTCCAAAGGTAAAAAATTCGGGGCTTCCTGCCATAGGCAGCCAAGGCATTAAGAATCTGATCGATCTCTGCGATGGACAAATTTGATACAACGCCAGGTCTTTTGAGAACTTCCTCGTATTCCAAAAAGAGCGGCACGGAGAGGAGAAAATCCAAGCGTTTTTCGACCATGGCGCTTAAAATTCGATAGGAAGCGCCCTTCTTGGATCGTGCTCCAGCGATGATCACATTTGTATCAACAACAATCACCTTATAATATTGGAATTTTTAAATTGGCTTCCAGGAGAATCATTCCGTTTGCAAGACGAGACCAGGTGTTAAGCATGGGCGAGTTCGGCTTCAAATGGATGTCCCTGTTTAAATTGAGTTACCCCCTCCACTGCGAATCCTAAAAGGTTGCCCTGCTCATCGACCCTCTCCATGAGGTTGATGTTTGATGTTTCCCGAAAATATCCGGGGTCATCCGAAAAGCGAACCTCCAAGAAGTCGGCTTCCGCGTCGAACCAGATTTTTAGTTTTTCTGCCATAGGTGGCTACTTGCCTGCCAACTCCTGATGCCGGAAATTGATTCCGATCAACGCACGGATGTGGCACAGGATTTTTTGGCTCCGACTTTTAACTCGGGCAACAGGCGCTTGTGGGATTTGGGAGCGAGGGCTTTTTGCTTTGCCAAGTAGTGGTCCACAAGTTTGTCGATGCTGTGGCCGAATCGAGACGAAATTTTTTTTCGGGTTTCGCGAATTTCTTTTATGGTAGGGCTTTCGTTCATATTATTCATCCATGAGTTCCAAAGGAGTAATGATTTCAGGAGTATTTAAGCGCAAACGCTCGTTGAGGCGTCGCAAGTGTTTTTTCTTGTTGGCATTTGCCAAGTGGTTGCAGTTCCATGTCAACAGATAATCCATTTTGTGGTAAGACGCAATGGCGTCTACCCATTCGAGCAAGGCTCCTCGTTGGGCGAGAATTCCTGCGCCTTTTCCACCTGCATCCAAAATCGCTCGGATGTCATTGGCGGCTGTTTCCGGATCAATTCCAGAATTCCCTGCGGGCTCAATAATATTTTTTCCATTTCCATGATTCATTAAACTTTTTGTTTTGCGTTATCAAAATCGGATTAACTTGGGCCTTGGCGCTGGACTCTGGACGCTCGACACGGACTTCGTCCTGTCATTCACCTCCCCGATCTTGAGATGCGGATCCTCATTCCCGCGCACCTTGTGCCAACAGTGATTCACATCATGCGCGAGCGACCCCGTCCCCACCTCGCCAAGGCGGTAGAGCTTGGACCCAGGCAAGGTTGGGAACCTGAGCGGGAGACTACTGAATGTAGCCCATAGGGTGAGACGCCGAGGGCAAGGCGCGAATCAAATGTTTTCAACGCGAATAACGGTTTCAGACATGTGGCGGAAGAAGTAAGAGGAGTCGAGTGACGAAGGGGCGAGGGTCGAGGGCTGGGACAGTGTAAAAAGTTGAGCGAGCTTTATTGGAATGGGTTGACGATCGGGATGCCGAGTCCGTCGAAATCTTTTGTATTTCTCGTGGCGAGCGTGAGACCGAACTCCAAGGCTGTTGCTGCAATAAGGGAGTCTATGACTGGAAGAGAGCGTCGCGATGACAACTCTCCCCAGCTCTCGGAGATTTCAGCAGTGATTGGGATGGTGCAGTTGGCGTAATCCGAATGCAATTTCTCGAGCCATTTTTCCAAGGGGATGCATTTCTCGGGCGATTTTTTTCTCAAAAGTTCGATACCTTTACGGATTTCACCGAGCGAAAGCACACTGATGTAATGGGCCTGGGTGCTTTCCTTTGCGGCCCAATGCGAGACATTGGAGTCGCAACGGGCTCCTTTGCGCAACTCGCTCAGGATATTAGTATCGAGGAGGAAGGGCATCAGAAGTCCAATGGTCGGGATTCGATTTCCCGACTGCGTTCAAGATTCAACTCGACAGTGGGTGAAGCGGCGTTTTCCGGATTCCTCAGGAAATCGATTAAGGAAACCTTCTGAATGGGTGCCAGGCAAACCTCGCGAAGAATGCGGCGGTGTTCTTCTTCCACAGCAACACCATGGAGCCGAGCGCGTTCTTTCAATCGCTTGATAACTGTGGGTTCAAGATTTCGCACAAGGAGCTGTGTCATGATTCGTAGAGAATGATATCGGTGCTATCTTTTGTCAATTCTAAATTCGCCGCGAGAGAAAACCGCTGTTCCCTTTTTCAATTCCAGAGAATCGTGCGGCCATGGCCGGCGACATCCTTCATTTTGCCCAGGCATTTTTTTTGGAATTCAGCGTCTCCTCTCCGAGGCGTGAGACTCAACGAGCTGGAGGCCGGCGCCTAGGTTCAGGCTCCAGATGCGCCGTTCAGGAAAATATTTTGATTTGCGCCTCCCCTCCGACGCTGCACCTCGAGTGTCGAGTGGCTGGTGGCGGGATTGAAGAAGTAGTAAGGTTATTTTTTCAGAACTTTCAGCGCAATTTCGTCCAAGACTTGTGCGAGGGATATCGGCAGGCTTTCGGTAATGATTTCTCCGAGATGTTTATGATATGGGAAGGTGGATAGATGCCGGTGGTGGGGAGCATCATCCCACCGAATCAGAAGACTTCCCCGAGCATCTTGCCAGTGGAATGAGTAATGCCTCTCGTTTTGGTTATAAAACTCTCGGGCAAAGAGCAGGCTCCCATCTTGGATGCCGATCTTGATTTTGTAGTAGAACCCGTCTTCCCAAGTTCGGAATTCCAAGACCTCGAAATCCGAAACAATGGGCGATTGCTCAAGCGAATGAAAAATCTCCACGCCGAATTTCCAAAATGCGATTCCCCAAATCTTTCAAGGTCATTTGAATGCCTTGATATTCCATCCAATCATCATACAGATTGGTATCCTCCATGGATTGCTCCCCGAGGGCTGCCCAGCCTTGGTCGAGTTTGGGACCGTGTTTGCGTTTGAGAATCGCAGCGGAGTCGCGCAAACGGGTTTGCTCGGAAAGGAGTTCCAGCAAGAAATATTTGGCACTTTGTTTTTTATCGAGCGTGAGCATGTGATGAATTTCTATCTCTTGGCGTTTTTTTCAAGAACTTAAAATTTTCTGATCGAAATTGGTTTGCAGTTCTCACGACCCCGTTAATTCCGGATGGAACCCCGTGCCGACCTCGAGCAATGAAGCATCGCTGCGCAATGCCGTAAAGAGTGGCGAGTCACTGGTAGCGAGATCAAAAGACATTTTCTTGTCCGAAACGCGTTACTTTTTACCCGCAACAGCCAGCGGAAGCTGGCCAGGCCCCATTCCGTCCAATGATCCCCAGCACCTCGCCCCGCTTCACCTCAAACGAAACATCCTTCAGCGCGTAGACCCAGTCCGAAGGCGGAGCCTTCGGCGAGACGAGAGACGAGGGACGAGAGTCGAGGGCAGAAGAAGATTTTTTACCACACCCAGGCGGCTGGCCTCCTGCTCGTAGAGTCTTACGGCTCGGAGAGGCGGCCGCTCGGGAGACTGCCGAAGGCAGCCCCGCAGGGGCGAGACGAGAGGGATCGAGCGAGTCAAATTTCACGGATTCGGAGTCCATCTGCAAGCCTGCTTGCGAGTGGCCTTCCAAAAACTCCGCCGAATCAGCACGCTGATTCCTGCCTGCAGTTCCATATCCGTGCCCATCCGAGCCATCCGTGGTTAAATTTTGTGCGAATTTGCAAACGCTGCAGTGCGTCCAAAAGGATTAAGCTCAGACGCAATATCGCAGACGCCATACCAAAGCGACTTTTTCAGCGATCGACAGAATTTCTTCGAAACACCTTCGACTCGGACTAGGACTTCGTCGTCCGAAGGCGGAGTCGAGGAGCGAGCGTCCAGAGTCGAGGGCAATGAAGCGGAATTTGAATTCATTTTCCGCGCTTGATGACATGTTTGAACTTTAGAACTGCGAAGTTCAACTCGATTGAAGTCTCGGTATCGCTCGTGTGAAGTTCATCCTCGAACAACTCGGAAACCAGTTCGCCGCTGCGTTGCAGTAGTGGCTTTTGTGCGGCTTCTTCCTTCGTGGTCGATAAAGTTGTGATAGTCCGCGAAAGCTCCCGGATTTTTGCAAAGGTTTCGATGATCGTAAATGTCGCCTCAGTGGCTTGTGGACTCTTCAAAATCGTTGCCAGCATGTAGAGCCCTTTTTCAGGAAAGGCTGTAGGGGGTTTTACTTTGCCGCCCCGTTTTGAAGTCGAAAATTTCGACTTCAAACCAACCCACTCATCTTTTGATATTTGTATGAGGTATCCTTCGGGAAATTTCTCTGGATTGTTTTTGACAGCTTCGTTGATTCGTTTGGTTTCCACTCCATAGATCAACGCCACATCTTGATCCAAGAGCACTTTCTGACCTCGTATTTCCAAGATGCTTTCTTGGATTATTTTTATATCAAGCGGCTTATTCATATTGGGATTTTTTGTATTTTTTCCTGTTCCCCCTACCCTCCCATGCGCACTATCAAGTGCGGCATGGCGAGGCGGAAGAGGACGAGGCCGAGGAAAGTGGCTACCGCGGCGCAGGCGGTGACTATGCAGAAGGCTGGTAGCAGCGTAAGCGGTTGCGCGGCGAGGCATTCGCGGGCGGTGGTTATGAGGGGTGAGATGGGATTCCATGTGGCAAGCCAACCAGCAAGACCCTCGGTGCGGGCGGGATAGACGACGGGCGTGAGGAGCATCCAGAATTGCGCGATGATGGGAATGCCTCGTCCGATATCACCATAAAGACCAGCAAGAGGGGTTAGTGCCAAACCGATGGCGAAGCCGGTGAGCAAAAGCGCGCACATTGCAAATGGAAAAAATAAAACAGACGAATCTACAGGGACTTGCCAAAAGATCATGACGGCAACGACCAAGAACAGCCGAACAAAAAAGTTGAACACCACCATGTAAAGACCTCCAAGCAGGATGGCTTCTCGAGGGAAGTTGATTTTTGCCAACATGGACTTGGCGGAGTTGAAGGAGCCGATAGGGCTCTGGATGGCATCGACGAAAACTTGCCACAGGAGTGTGCCCATCATGGCGAAGGCGGGATAGGGAATACCTGTGCCGCTGATAGAGACGATGCCTTGGGAATTCAGGAATATAAAGGTCATCGAGGCCACAAGCGGCGGCAGGAACGCCCAGATGTAGCCAAGAAAGGTCTGCCGGTATTGCGCGCTGAGATCGCGAATGAACAACCGCCAAGCGAGTTCGCGTCCGGCCCAGATGTCGCGGGTGAGCGTGCTGATGAGCTTGGCCGGATGGCCGAGGAGAGGCTCGGGCGAATAGACGCGGACAGGAAGCTCAGAGGAGGTCATGGTTTTATTACGGATTGAGATCGAACCTCATCAAAATTTGCCGGCGAGGACTTTGATGAGGGGGAGGGCTTTTCCGAAAAATTTATACCAGCCGGCGATCTGACCGAGGCGGGATTTCTCGAAGTGGGCTGAGGCCGAGGCGGGGTCGATACTTGACTCGAGTATGCTGAGGCGGTTGGGGCCGTTTTCGAGATGGGGATCGATGCGGTCGCGGAGGTAGCCGCTGGCGAGCTTGCGCAGGCTGGTCTCGGCGGTGAAGTGCTCTTTGCGGATTCCGGGCAGGTAGACTTGGTTCACGGCACCGAGGGAGCGGAGCCAGCGCAGGCCTTCACTCGCGGAGCCACGACTGAGCTGCAGGCGACTCTGCACATCGTCGAGCGAAAGAGGTTCCGGCGTGCTGAAGAGGAGGCCGTAGATTTCCCCGATGGAGCGAGGCAGCGAGAGGGCTCCAAAGACATGGATAAAAAGTGCGACGGACTCGAGCTGAAAGGCGCTGAGTGGAGGTGGCGGCGATGTCTGGAGACCGGCTCCCCGGGCGGATCGGGAGCTTTTTACAGACAAGCTGCCGCCCTTGGTAAAAGGGATATCTTTTACCGGCGACATGGTAAGAATATTGTTTTCCACGAGCCTCTGTGAGGGGGATGACGAGGGAGAGGATATGCGATTTTTAAAAATGTTCAATATTTTTTGAACATTTTATTTTTACTTGTCGAAGGGCTTTCTGGGTGGGCAAGCGCGCACAGCCGGAAAACTCCACAATCTCATTGAACTTCCGTGCGATTTGGTTTGCTCACCTCCCGATTCGCAAAGCCCTGCGGGCCTGCCTGCGGCACCCGTTGACTTGCATTGTCCCCAATGCTGCGCCCTTTGGGACAACCTTCGGTTGCTCTTCCTTCAGCCTTCCCAGGCCATGCGGTTCTCGCCGCCGCCCAGCGACTCGGCTCGGCCTTTCGCATGCCCAAAATCGCCCCGTTTAGGAAAATGTTTTGATTCGTGCCTCCCCTCCGGCGCTGCACCCTTTGGGCCAACCTTTGGTTGCTCGTCCTACGGGCTTCCCAGCCCTCCGGTTCCCGACCGGTCAATTCCGGATGAAACCCCGTGCCGACCTCCAGCAACGAAGCAATGCGTCCGTTGATTCGCTCACTCCCGTTTGTTTGATTCGCTGATCGCCCGATCTGCTTCTCCTTCGGAGCTGCCATGCGGCAGTCTTTCTCGACCTTCCCAAGGGTCTCGATTCACCCTGCGGGCTGCCTTCAGCAGTCTCCCGCGCAGCTTCCCAAGCTGCCTGGGTCACCTTGATCTGCCCGGAACTCTGAGTGGTAACCCGCGAAAGAATCTTCAGCAAAGTCGATTTGCCCGCCCCATTCCGCCCGATGATGCCAAGCACCTCGCCCCGCTTCACCTCAAAAGAAACATCCTTCAGCGCGTAGACCCAATCCGAAGGCGGAGCCTTCGGAGAGTCGAGAGACGAGCGTCGAGGGTCGAGAGTCGAGGGCGGTGGAAGAGGAAGTCGAGAGACCAGAGTCGAGCGGTCGAGAGCTGGAAGAGGGTGTGGAGTCGAGGGATGAGGGTTGAGGTGCGAGGGCATTTGCATTTTTGGCGCTGGACTCTGGACGCTCGACGCTCGACACGGACTTCGTCCTGTCATTCACCTCCCCGATCTTGAGATACGGATCCTCCTTCCCCCGAACCCGGTGCCACCAGCGATTCACATCATGCGCGAGCGAACCCGTGCCTACCTCGCCTAGGCGGTAGAGCTTAGAGATGTTTTCAACTCTAATGACTACATCACTCATTTTTTGACATAATTAACAGAATTACAGAATTCTACACAAGACCCTATCAAACTAGGGGTCAGTGTTCATTTTCTTTCATTTTTACAGAACTCACTTCTGCGGAATGCGATCCAATTCGTGCTCGGGTTCGGCATCCGGAACATTTGCAAGAACTCGCTCGAATTTTTTCCTGTTGCCTCGCATTGCCCGTGCTTCGAAATCTGATCTTTGGATTCCCCATGCCCCCACGGCTTGTGCGATGGCAATAGCCGCGAGGCGCTCTACAGGAACACCCTCGTTTTTTGCTATTTGCTGAATGCTTTTTAAGACAGGGTCGGGAATTTCGGTGGTAATAGTGCTCATGGTTTTACCTGTGGGAAAATCCGTTCTTGGACCGGAGTGCAGCGATGATGACATTGGTGTCGATGACAACTTTGATCATCTTGAAGTAAAATTATTCATCACGGACACTGCGGCGCTTTGAATCTGGCTGCGGAAGTCAAAATCTCGGATTTTCTCAAAGGCGTCGTAAATCTCGTTCGTCAAAATGCATGATCGTTGCCAAATCTGCAAAATTTTCTGCGAATCCCATACTCGTTACCAGTTACGCGTTACCCGCTACAGCCGACTTCGTCGGCTTCAGTGTTCATTTTCTTTCATTTTTACAGAACTCACTTCTGCGGGATGCGATCCCATTCGTGCTTTGAGCTTCAATCGGCAAGGCTGATATCGACCACCATCAGCTTGCGCACCGGAGAATCCACCCAGTAGGTGATGGCGTATTTACCGACAATTTTGATCTGAAGTTCACGCAGCGTGGCGTCTTTTTCCACAAAGTCACCGGGCTGATCCGGTTGGCGCTTCAGGCTTTCGAGAAATTCAAAGATCAAGCGCCTTTGCAGGCCCGACTTGGGCACCACTCCCTGCAGAAGGTCGGCGTGCACAAAAACCTCATAGTTCATCAAGCGCCTTGGCCTTGGGTTTGGATTGCGAAGTCTTGCAAGCTGACCCAGTTTCTTTCATCGCGATCCTGAACCCGGCGTTCAAGAATCAAGGATTCCTCGGAATTATTCTTGCGCCATAAGCTGAACAGCAAAGCGGACAACTCTTTCTGCTCTTTGAAGGACAGTGCAACCACTTCTTTTTTCAATTCCTCGTAACTCATATTTTTTAATATCTCTGATTGGTTTTTTATTTCAAATCGAATTTTGCCCAGGCATTTTTTAGAATTCAGCGCCGCCTACCGCCCAAACCTCGTCCAAGATGGAGCTACCGAAGGTCGGCCCGAAGGGTGAGACGAGAGGGATCGAGCGAGTCAAATATTTTCAACTCTAATGACTACATCACTCATTTTTTGACATAATTAACAGAATTACATAATTTTACACAATAAACTATCAAACTAGGGGTCAGTGTTCATTTTCTTTCATTTTTTATAACTCACTTCTGCGGAATGCGATCCCATTCGAGCTCGGGCTCGACATCTGGGATTTTGTCGAGAATCCGGCGGATCGCTTGCGGGTCCACCAAAGCACCTCTTTGCTTCAAAATGTATTGGGTTTCCCACACCGCGATTTTTTTCGCAGCCGCAGAGGCGAGAAAATGAGAGGACTCGCTCAATGGAATCGAAAGTCTCGAACGGGGTTTTATTTGCCTACTGGCAAAACCTCAGCCAATCGCACGAGGCGTGGATTTTTTTCCTGGCGGCCCTTCAAATCGGCAAACAACTTCTCCAGATCGAATTGATTTTCCTTGGCGATCGCATCTTTTTGGCGATGCACCTCGGCCATAACTTCGTCGATGCTTGGCTTGGCAGCTTCAATAGTTTTCATCATTAAAAAATTCCTCCGGCGTGCAAATGACAGGGAGTATAAAACCCAAATCGCTTGCGACTCCCCGAAGTCGATTTTGCGCGTGGGGATTTGCAATGTGCCTGCAGTTCCATGTGACAAGAAAATCCATTGCGTGCAATGTGGCAACCGAAATGTGAATGGCGTCGGATAATCCGTTTTCGTGGATGATGTTTTTAGAAATCAGAAGAGCGGCCATTTCTTTCACGGCCGGGGTGATTTCCAAAATTCCGATATCCTTTATCAACTCCATCCGCTGCATCGCCATGTCGTGCTCGCCGCGACTGATCTCATCTAAGGTTTCCTGTGAGGTAAATGTCTCCAACCCAGAACACCCGCCGTCCCACCATTTGCGGGTTATTGTCTGCCTGGCCGCTTGAATCAAATTCGCACTCGGGCGAGCAACATAATAGCTGGGAATCGTGGTTTCGATGTAAACCTTGTTCATGTTTTATTTTGAATAAGAGGAGATTAAAAATCACTCTTGATCGCAGGCAGTTATCCCGATTTCCTATCTCCTAAATTTAAACTTCCGCGCTGAGCGCGCGCCCCGAGGAATAATTCTGCACCGGCATGTCGATAGATGGGAAGAGTCGAGGGTCCAGAGTCGAGCGTCGTGTGTGTTTGGGAAGGCATAAGAGCGGTAGGGAAAGTCGAGGGAGGAGAGTCGAGGGAGGAGAGTCGAGGGTCGATCGGAGTTTTAGGCGCTGGTCGCTGGTCTCTGGACGCTCGACACCACTTGGCTTTAAGAGGCCAGGGGCTTGGTGAAGCGGGCTGTGCGGCCGAGTGATTTTGAGAGGTTCACGATTTTTCCAGCAAGGAGATCGGCCTCGTCAGCGATTGCGTCGAACTGCTCTTGCGGAATGTAATTCTCGTCCACGGCGACAAAGAGCTGTGAGACGACTTCCATGAGCGAACCATACGCGATTTCCAAGAAGTGCCCGAAATCGGCGTCGGAATTCCGCCCCGAGCCTTCCGCGATGTTTGATCCGACCGAGGTCGAAGCCCGGCGGATTTGCGGCAGGAGCGCAAACTGCTCTTCCTTGGGAAATTTGCGGCTGATCGCATAGACTTGCCGATTGAACTGACGGGCGAGTTGCCACGCCTCGATGCGCTCGAACCGAAATTCCCGCCTACTTGCTCTCGACCCTCGTCCCTCGACCCTCGTCGCATTCTTTGCTTCGTCGTCATTTTTTGACATAATTAACAGAATTTTAGACGAGAGATTTGGCATTTCTCGGAAAATGCCTTACTTGTTACCAGTTACTTGTTACACACTACAGCCGACTTCGTAGGATTCAGCTACTCAGCTTGCGAGAGCGTAATCTATTGCTTTAGGGTTATCTACTCGTTTGCTGGCATTCAGGATTTCAAGCCCAACAATATTGCCATTGGCATCGTAATCCAGAATTACGCCTGGTTTGGCCTCGTCGCTTTCCTCAACCGCCACATCGCTCAAAACGATGGTGAGTGCATCAACTTCGGGATCATAGGTTACTTTCATATTTTCCAGTATTTTTTGATTTTTGATGTTCGATAAATTGTCACTATATTTTTAGGATTCGCGGCGTCGTTGATAATCGCTCTCAATAGACCTGGCTTGCCATTCTTCGTGCTCAGGCATTGGTAGCACACAAGTCCTCCATGCGCTTCCACTATTTGGTCCGGATGGTTCGTGAGCGACCTGCTCAAGAGAAATTTGACGCCGAGCCATTTCCTCAACGGCATGCTTGGAAATCGAGAAGTTCAAACCAGGCACTTTTTACTCGTTACCCGCTACAGCCGACTTCGTCGGCTTCCCATACCAAGGCGACTTCTTCAGCGACCGACAGAATTTCTTCGAAACCCCTTCGACTCGAACCAAGACTTCGTCGTTCGAAGGTGGAGTCGAGGGTCCAGAGTCGAGCGTCGAGTGTGTTTGGGAAGGCATAAGAGCGGTAGGGAAAGTCGAGGGACGAGGGCTGGCGGAAGATGTGGAGTCGAGAGTCGAGGGTTGATCGGAATTTTAGGCGCTGGACGCTGGTCTCTGGACGCTCGACACCACTTGGCTTAAAGAGGCCAGGGGCTTGGTGAAGCGGGCTGTGCGGCCGAGCGATTTTGAGAGGTTCACGATTTTTCCAGCAAGGAGATCGGCCTCGTCAGCGATTGCGTCGAACTGCTCTTGCGGAATGTAATTCTCGTCCACGGCGACAAAAAGCTGTGAGACGACTTCCATGAGCGAACCATACGCGATTTCCAAGAAGTGCCCGAAATCGGCGTCGGAATTCCGCCCCGAGCCTTCCGCGATGTTTGATCCGACCGAGGTCGAAGCCCGGCGGATTTGCGGCAGGAGCGCAAACTGCTCTTCCTTGGGAAATTTGCGGCTGATCGCATAGACTTGCCGATTGAACTGACGGGCGAGTTGCCATGCCTCGATGCGCTCGAACCGAAATTCCCGCCTACTTGCTCTCGACCCTCGACGCTCGTCTCTCGACGCTTTCTTTGCTTCATCGTCATTTTTTGACATAATTAACAGAATTACAGAATTTTACACAAGACACTATTCAACTAGGGGTCAGTGTTCATTTTCTTTCATTTTTGCAGAACTCACTTCTGCAGAATACGATCCAATTTGTGCTCGGGCTTTTGGTTGGGTTTGAGCTGTGCATTTCAAATACTGGGCAATTCAGCACAATGGCAAGAATTCCACCCGCCCGGCCAAATCCTCAGGTTCTCCAACCTTGGCAATCATTTCCAAATCGCGGATGCACTGCCCAATCGTCACTGCCAGTTGATGGCCATAGATGACCCCGGCGAATGCTAAGCCTTGGCGTTGGCGCATGTTGGCCTCGGCCAAGAAATCACTATCTTGCGAAAAGATCACCCGATTCAAAGAACTGGCACGCTCCAATAGCGGGCCGTCCTCAAGGCGACCAGCCCCATCTTCCTGCGCCGTCAACACATCGACCCCTTTTTGCTTAAGCGCCAGCGTCACTGCCGCCGGGATATGCACATCCATGTAAAGCCGGAGGCTCAATGCAGAAGTCCCTTAGCTCGCAGTTTCAACCGAAGCGGGGTGTCGCCGATAGCTTGACTGCAGGCACTGGCCGTTTCGTAACCCGCCGCGATGGCATCTTCAAATTCGGCTCTATTGTCGTAAAAACACGACAAGGCGGAATGGATTTGGCCCAAAGTCAAATCCGGGTGCTGGCGGGCGATTTCTTCGGCACTCCAACCATGAGCCATGTGGTCTAAGGCGATCTCGATGACCTTGACCCGGGTTCCCCGGATCCATGCCACGCCTGTTTCATCGATGGAGATGTGTTTAGGAAGGGCTGCTACTGTCATAAATTCAAAGTATCAAGAATCGTTATGCCACCAAGCGGAAATGCTGTGCGATTTTTGTGATTCAGGCTTCTTCATCCCAAAGCTCTTCTTCTTCCACAAAATGGCGGCAGCCTTGGTGCTCGAAAGTCAGGAGCCCGCTTCTGGGGCTTTCCGGATTCCAACAAACGCCCCAATCATTTCCGAGTTGGCCAGGGAGTTTAAGAAAAAATTTGCATCCGCACGAGCAATCGGGCCCCCACTCGGCATCCCGGTCGCGTTCTCCCCAAGGTTGAAAATCCGTCGGCAAATTCTTGCAAATCCGGCTCAAGGAATTGTGAAGCTCCCGGGTGGAATTCCGATCCTCAGAATTGGGGTGTGATTTATCCTCCATGATATTCAGCATCCAGTCGTCCTGTAGTCCGTAGTCCAGTAGTCCTGCGCGCTGCGCGCGCAACCCGTCAATTCCGGATGGAAACCCGTGCCCACCTCGAGCAACGAAGTAATCCGCCCGTTGATTCGCTCACTCCCGTTCGTCTCACCCTGCGGGCTGCCTTCGCAGTCTCCCGCGCAGCTTCCCACGCTGCCTGGGTCACCTTGATCTGCCCCGAACTCTGCGTGGTAACCCGCGAAAGAATCTTGAGCAAAGTCGATTTCCCCGCCCCATTCCGCCCAATGATGCCCAACAGTTGATGCCGTCTCCTCCCGGAGTCCGGCACCTTGGTTGCACCAAGGCATTTCTTCGAAATCTCTTTTTCGGACCATCCCAGGGTCTTCAATTCCCCGCGCTTGACCTCAAACGAAACATCCTTCAGCGCATAGACCCAGTCCGAAGGCGGAGCCTTCGGAGAGACGAGGGTCGAGAGTCGAGGGCTTTCGAATCAGATTGTTCTTCCGAAGAGCGTGGGGCATTCGCAGAGCGAATAAGCGATGTGTTTTCGGAATCCCGCGCAAGCTCGCTTGTGAAGGGATTTGGAAACTCAGCGCCAGCTTGGCCTGCCAAGCGCACGCCCGCAGCTCCCTCCGTGCTCTCGGTGTCCTCGGTGGTTAAATTTCTTTTCTTGGCGCTGGACTCTGGACTCTGGACGCTCGACACAGTCTTCGTCCGATCATTCACCTCCCCGATCTTGAGATACGGGTCCTCCTTCCCCCGAACCTTGTGCCACCAGCGATTCACATCATGCGCGAGCGACCCCGTCCCCACCTCCCCGAGGCGGTAGAGCTTGGAGATTTTTTCAACGCGAATAACGGTATCGGACATGGTGGGAGAGTCGAGTGGCGAGGATCGAGAGTCGAGGGCTGGCGGGTTGGAAGAAGGCGCGGTTATTTTGACAAAGGGAAACCGCTGACTTGCGAGATTGGCAAAGTAATCAAATCGAAAGGAATTGGCGTTCCATCAACCAGAACAAAATTGGCGGGCCGGGCATCGAAAATGGCGACCTCCAATGATCGACCAACCCATGCAAAGCGTTTTCCCGGAAGGGGGCTGAATCCATATAGCTTCATGAAATCCACGATCTGTCTTTCATCTGGGAGTTCACCCAAGAGCGGCTGTTGGTGAATGAGAATCGAAATATCGCCTTTTGTCGTTTCCAAAATACCGGAGACTTTTGTGATGGCTCCGAACAATTTGTTGTGGAGCGACCAGCGATCCAAATAAAACAACGGAGTCCCTGGAACGAGCCCGCGATCCAGAAAATGAACAGTCCGCCCAAAACTACCGCCATAGGTTGCTTTTCGAACAAGCTGGTTTTCCGCATCGTTCCAAACAAGATGTTCGAGCCCCCCGATGCGAGCCTCTGCTATCCAGAAGCTTTCGCGGTATCTTCTTCCCGCTCTCTCCGCCCATTCGAGCAAGGCTCCTCGTTGGGCGAGAATTCCTGCGCCTTTTCCACCTGCATCCAAAATCGCTCGGATGTCATTGGCGGCTGTTTCCGGATCAATTCCAGTATTCCCTGCGGGCTCGATAAGATTTTTTCCATTTCCATGAGTCATTAAACTTTTAGTTTTGCGTTGTCAAAATCGGATTAACTTGCGCCTTTGGCGCTCTGGCGAGTAGCGAGTTACTGGTGGCGGGTCCAGAGGCGCCTGCGGCGCGATTTGGTTCGCTGTTCTCCCGACCCGCGAAGCCCTGCAGGCCTGCCTGCGGCCCCCTTTCTCCGCACAGCCCCTGCGCTCCGGTTCCGCCCTCGGCGGATTGGTTTTCACTCGTTACCAGTAACTCGCTACTCGCTACAGCCCGCGCAGCGGGCTTGGTCCGATCATTCACCTCCCCGATCTTGAGATACGGATCTTCCTTCCCGCGAACCTTGTGCCACCAGCGATTTACATCATGCGCCAACGACCCCGTCCCCACCTCCCCGAGACGGTAGAGCTTGGACCCAGACAAGGGTGGGAACCTGCGCGGGAGACTACCGAAGGTAGCCCGTAGGGTGAGACGCCGAGGGCAAGGCGCGAATCAAATGTTTTCAACACGAATGACGGTGTCGGACATGGTGGGAGAGTCGAGAGTCGAGAGTCGAGAGTCGAGAGTCGAGAGTCGAGAGTCGAGAGTCGAGAGTCGAGAGTCGAGAGTCGAGAGTCGAGAGTCGAGAGTCGAGAGTCGAGAGTCGAGTGGCGAGTGGCGAGTGGCGAGTGGCGAGTGGCGAGTGGCGAGTGGCGAGTGGCGAGTGGCGAGGGCTGGCGGTCGCGCCTCAGGCTGCGGCCAATACTTTCGAATCGATCAAATGGACCAGGGCATTCACCAATTGGTTCTTTTGCTTAACAATAGATTGCCCGTGATCGACTTTCCTCTCCAAGCAGATGCCCAGAGTTGCTTCACTCACGCGGATCAGTCGATTTCCCTCGGCCAAGCGGGTCATTTCGATTTTTAGGTTTTCGATATTCATAAGGTTAAAATCCCATTTTTTTAATCCAACTCAACATAATTTCTGAAGTTGGGTATCCATACTGCAGATAAGCTTCTTGAGCCAATTTTTCGAATCCCGATTCATTCAACTCCATGACGGATTCTGGTGGTTCATCCAACGCGACAGCAAGAGACTCCAAAACTTCATGATAAATCGAGATGCCTACCTCCCTCTCGTCCAAATCACTGGAAATCTGAATCGTGATTCGCTTTCCTTCAATAATGGCTTTCGCGAGTGCAGGTCTGCCGATCGGATCGAGCATTTTTCCCTCAACCCCGACAATCTCAAAAATGAAGTGCCCGGATGGAAAATTGAGATTCGCAAAAGCCTCAAAGTTCATTTCGTGTCCCCGACTCGAATCACCACATCACGATCAGACATTTCCCCCCCCCAACTTGAAATCACAGATTGTGATTTCAAGTTTGCGGCCTCCTCGACCGTGAGTTGAAACATGAACCTGCTTGGAAATCTTGCAGGGTTTCGTTTAACAGCTTGATTCAAAGCGCATTTTTCAACGCCGTAAATCTCAGCAATACCCGAAGCGAGCATAACCTTCTCACCCCTTATGGAGTGAATTCGGCTTTGGAGTAGTTGTAATTCTTGCGACATTTTAGTCAAAAAGTAAGTTGCATCATTTGCTTTTTATCCGAAGCGGCTCACATCATGCGCCAACGACCCTGTCCCCACTTCGCCGAGGCGGTAGAGCTTTGGCCCCAGGCAAGGTTGGGAACTTGCGCGGGAGACTACCGCAGGTAGCCCGTAGGGTGAGACGCCGAGGGCAAGGCGCGAATCAAACATTTTCAACGCGAATAACGGTGTCGGACATGGGAAGAGAGGAAGAAGTAGCGTGTGGCGAGTTGCTGGTGGCTGGTTATTGTTACTCGGCGCAGTTTTTAGGCAAGTGCTTGTTTCAAATTTTAAATGCGTCTCTTCCAGTAGTCGGGGTGCCTGCTGGAATGAGCAATTGCGGCGATAAGAATTTTATGACCGCGCAAAAAATAGGAAATGTAGAAAGGAAAACCTGGCAGGTTCACTCGCCGAAATCCACCAATGCGTTCCCTCCAAAGCAGTGGTTGAGCCACGATGGCGTGAGTGACAGCCTCCACTTCCTCCCGAAAACGCACACCAAGGCCCAGTTGGATTTCCTCATAATACTTGGTCGCCTCCTCGGCTTCATCAAGTGCCTCGGAAAGAAATTCCAAACAATAAATCATCGCCGAGAGGTAATTTTTGCGAGCCTTGCAAAAACCTCTGCAGCGGAAACCGTTTTGGAGAGGCCTTGGTCGTAATTTTGTATCCTTCGTTCAATCTCTTGCTGCCAAGCTTCCGCAGCACCGGCCTCCTGGTCCAAATCAATACTCGTCAGAAGTCTATGAGCAAGTGTAACTCTTTGATCTGGTGGAAGCTCCAGAGCTTCACAGGAAATCGATTCAAGCGTGTTATTCATAGAATTGATACGAGCTAATGTTTGCTAATAAAAAAGTCAAAAAAACCAACTCGGAAAGCTTTTTGAAAATAGGTTCCAAGCTGACTAAAAACGAACCCTCCGGAACATTCAAAAAGCAAAAAACATCGATGTCCCGGGTAGCCAGCGGTTCTCCATGAAAACCTGCCGCTGTTGCTCCGCCGATTGCGTATTTCCCAACAACACCTGCAGTGAGAAGCTGTTCTAGAACATCACAAACCTTTTGCATGTCGCTTGATTTTCTCTAATTCCAATGTCTCTAAAATAGTTTGCCCCAAAAGCGCTACCTTTTCACCAATGGGCAGATTTCTTTGTTTTTGCCTCCACATGGTTTTTTCACGCATCCATAAAAGCCCTTCGGAATGAGATCGCGAGCTAGCCTCAAACTTTTGATTTTTGATTTTTTTCTCCATTGAAAACAAAACTCCGAGGCAATGGCCCAAACTAAACCGTGTCCATGAAGGTGCGCTCGACTTTTTTGAACATCACGATGCCGAGAAAGAGGAGCGCGGCGGTGATTACGGCGGAAATTCCGAGGCCTTGCCATGGGATTGCGCCGCCGAGGAAGATGGCGCGGAAACTCTCAATGACGGGAGCCATGGGGTTGAAATTCATGAGGAAGGCGTATTTTTCCGGAACCATGCTGGCTGGGTAGATGATGGGCGTGGCATACATGGCGAGTTGGACACCGAAACCAACGAGGAAGGCGAAATCGCGGTATTTTGTGGTGAGCGAGGAGATAATGATACCGGCACCAAGTCCTAAGAAGGCCATGATTCCAAGAAGGATGGGCGTAAGGAGGAAAACCATGGGCCAATCGGTATGGAGATCGGCTCCTTGGATGGAGTAAAATGCGAGAAAGGCAAAAAAGAGCAGAAATTGGATACCAAACTGGATGAGATTTGAGATGACAATCGAGAGTGGCGTGACGAGTCTGGGAAAGTAGACTTTGCCGAAGATGCCGGCATTGGCCACGAAGGTGGAAGAGGTTTTTGTGAGGCAGGTGGAAAAGTAGTTCCACGGAGTGATGCCGGCAAGATAGAAAAGCATGGGCGGCAGGCCATTGGTGGGCAACTTGGCCAGACCACTGAAGATCACCGTGAAAATGAGTGTGGTCAGGACGGGTTGGACAAAAAACCAGAGCGGCCCAAGGATGGTTTGCTTGTAGACGGAGACAAAGTCCCGCCGCACGAACATCCAAAGCAGGTCGCGGTAGTGCCAGACATCGCGGAGCTGCAAATCCCACCACCGCGTGGTGGGGTTGAGCACCATGTCCCAATGATCGGGCTCAGTGTTTGCGGGTAAAGACATGAGAAGAGATGAAGAAGTAAAGGGTGACGAGGGGCTGCTGGCGCAGATAAGAATGCTTTTTTACAAAGATTCTGCTTTTAGTGAATAAGGCTGTCGTAAACCGAGTGGTGTCCGATCCAAAACCAAACTAATCCTTCTGATCTATCCTTTGCGATCGCTCGGTAGTGCAACCCGACGCGTGCGGTGTAAATCACGCCTATTTTTTTCAACCGCAAGGATGGATGCCTTGGACTTTGCTTCAGAAGTTCGAAATTCTTATCTGCCAGACTTTGAATTTCATCAGGAAGTTGCCTGTAAAAAAACCAGAAGTCAGGGGAAGCGAAATGATTCACAGGCTGGAGCAACGACCCGCCTCAAAATCTTCATCGGCCTTAGCCGCCAATTTGGCCAGACGACCACTCAGGATGTCTTTTTCAATTTTTTCATCCCACTTATCTGAAGAATATTGCTCAAACCAATCGGAGAAAATTCGCAACTCCTGAGGTGGAAGTTTTTTTACTGCCTGCTCTAATTCCAGCGCACTCATAATTTGAGATTAGTGTTTATGAAGAAAATTTCAATCGGTTTTCGTGAGCCCGAGCACGGAGCCATTGATGGGAAGAGATGGCGAGCGTCCAGAGCCGAGAGTCGAGGGAACCCGGCCCCCAGCGCAGTCAGCGCCCCCACCCGCCCCCGCATCGTGATCGACCCCGCATCCGGCTTGATCAACCCATTGAGCATCTTCAACAGCGTCATGTTGATTCGCGCCTTCCCACGGCGTCTCACCCTACAGGCTGCCTGTGGCAATGTTGATTCGCTCGCACCCGCTCGTCTCACCCTTCGGGCTACCTTGCGGCAGTCTCCCGCGCGTCCGCCCAGCCGCCTGGGTCCGAGCGGCTGCCCCGCCGCCTGGTTACCAGCCCCATTATGCCCAATCAGCCCCAAACATTCCCCCCGGCGTAGTTCGAAAGACACATCCTTGACGGCGAAGAACTCGCCCGCACGGAGACCGTGTGTGGAGTCGAGAGTCGAGGGTCCAGAGTCGAGGGCTTTTTCCCCCGAAGAGCAGGGGTTGCTCGCTGCGCGAGCAAGCGATGTGTTTTGAGAATCTACTGCAAGCCAGCTTGCGAGTGGCCTTCAAAAAACTCACCCGAATCAGGTCTCTGATTCACGCCCGTGTTTCCCTCCGAGCTCTCTGTGTCCTCCGTGGTTAAATTTTTATGCGGATTTACAAACGCTGCGGTGCGTCCGAAAGGATTAAGCTCAGACGCAATATCGCAGACTCCATACCAAAGCGACTTCTTCAGCGACCGACAAAATTTCTTCGAAACGCCTTCGACTCGGACTAAGACTTCGTCGTCCGAGAGAGTAACGGGTGGCGGGGATTATTGCGGGATTAAATTGCTGGCATGCAATGGAAAACCTTCCTTGGCAGCAGCAAAGGAGAGGTTTTTGTCCAAAGTGATAAATGGCAACTCGGTGATTAGTGATCCTCCAACAAGCAGGGCGGAGGAGAGTTGGAACGCGTCTGCTGCGCGCAATGGATGCGTCATGAGTAGCCTGCGTGCGATTCGACGCAGTTCGGTATTCGGCTGAACCTCATGGGCGGAACCCAGAATCTTCGACAAGCTCTCCTCTGCAAGCGATGTGGCACGGCGGTCCAATCCACCTTCCCTTTCCCGGCGCGCCAGTGCCGAGAGGCATTCTGTTTCCGTGCCCCACCAAACGATCATATCCCTATCGGCTTCCCTCAAATCTAAAAGCGAATCAGAGTTTTCCTCTCGCACGAGCAATGGCACGATGGCCGAGCTATCCCAAAATCTCATCGACCGTTCTGCCTTTCTATCAAGAGCAATTTGGACAATGGTGTGCCATCCTGAACTTCAATGGGATTGATTTGATCTGCGATTTTCGAATCCGCGACAGGCCTTTTCAGGTGCCCTAACTTGGTCAAATGCGCAACCCGGCTGGACCAATTCCCTTGAACCCGCGATGGCGAGAACGGAATCAAAATCGCAACAGGCGTGCTCCGATCTGAAATAACAACCTCATCCCCAGCAACTACTTTTTCAATATACTGGCTGAGGTTATTCTTAACTGTAGATATGTTGGCTTGAAGCATTGGGCTAAGTTAGCTTGTTTTTGCGCTATTTCAATTCCAATTTTAAAACAAATGTAGTGCCCCTACCCTCCCATGCGGACTATCAAATGCGGCATCGCGAGTCGATACAGCACAAGGCCGAGGAAGGTGGCCACGGCGGCGCAGGCCGTGACGACCCAGAAGGCAGGCAGGAGCGTGAGGGGTTGGGCAGTGAGGCATTCGCGGGCGGTGGTGATGAGGGGCGAGATGGGATTCCATGTGGCGAGCCATCCGGCAAGACCCTCGGTGCGTGCGGGATAAACCACTGGCGTGAGGAGCATCCAAAATTGCGCGATGATCGGGATGCCTCGCCCCACATCGCCATAGAGGCCAGCCAAGGGAGTGAGCGCCAGGCCGATGGCAAAACCAGTGAGCAAAAGCGAGGCCATGGCAACTGGAAAGAACAACAAATTCGCATCCACGGGAACCTGCCAAAAAATCATGACGGCTACGACCAATACCAGACGAACGAAAAAGTTGAAGACCACCATGTAAAGACCTCCGAGCAGGATGGCTTCTCGCGGAAAGTTGATTTTTGCCAGCATGGATTTGGCGGAGTTGAAGGAGCCGATAGGGCTCTGGATGGCATCGACGAAGACCTGCCACAGCAGGGTGCCCATCATAGCGAAGGCGGGATAAGGAATGCCCGTGCCTGTGATTTGCACAATCCCTTGCGAATTCAGGAAAATAAAGGTCATCGAGGCCACAAGCGGAGGCAGGAATGCCCAGATGTAGCCCAGGAAGGTCTGGCGGTATTGCGCGCTGAGGTCGCGGATGAAGAGCCGCCACGCGAGTTCACGCCCGGCCCAGATGTCCTTGGCGATCGTTCCCACGAGCTTGGCGGGATGACCAAGCATAGGCTCGGGCGAATAGACGCGGACAGGAAGCTCAGAGGTGGTCATGGTTTTATTGCGGATTGAGATTGAGCGAACCCGATCAGAATTTGCCGGCGAGGGCTTTGATGAGGGGGAGGGCTTTGGCGAAGAATTTATACCAGCCGGCGATCTGGCCGAGGCGGGATTTTTCGAAGTGGGCGGTGGGTGAGGTGCTGTCAATACTCGACTCGAGGATGCTCAGGCGTGAGGGGCCGTTTTCGAGGTGGGGATCGATGCGGTCGCGGAGATAGCCGCTGGCGAGCTTGCGCAGGCTGGTCTCGGCGGTGAAGTGTTCTTTGCGGATGCCGGGCAGGTAGACTTGGTTCACGGCGCCGAGTGAACGGAGCCAGCGCAGGCCTTCGCTTGCGGAGCCACGACTGAGCTGCAGGCGGGTCTGCACATCGTCGAGCGAGAGAGGTTCCGGTGTGCTGAAGAGGAGTCCGTAAATTTCACCGATGGAGCGGGGCAGCGAGAGGGCTCCGAAGGCATGAATAAAAAGCGCGACGGACTCGAGCTGAAAGGCGCTGAGTGGAGGTGGCGGCGATATCTGGAGACCGGCTACCCGTGGGGATCGGGAGCTTTTTACGGACAAGCTGCCGCCCTTGGTAAAAGGGGCGTCTTTTACCGGCGGCATGGTAAGAATATTGTTTTCCACGGGCCTCTGTGAGAGGGGATGACGAGAAGAAACTTCGCTCAACTGCAATTTTGTTCAAGATTTTTTGAACAAAATTTTCAAAGCTTTTAGGGGGTGCTGTTTTTTTCTTCTTCAACGACTTCGGGGGCGACAGCGCGAAGGGCTTTTTGTGCGGCGCGGGTGATCCAGATAGTCACAGCAATCGTGAAAGCTAACTCGAGGGCGTAGAGTGTCCAGGCCCACGGGCCTTGGTTGATGCCGCCTTTGGCAGCGGCGCCGATGACCGAACCACCGTAAGAGTAGGCGGCGCTGATCGGCAGGAACCCGACCCAGGAGGCGAGGATGTAGCGCCAGAAATTGATTCGCGAGAGGCCGAATGCGCAACTCACGAGGCTGTGCGGCAGGATGGGCGAAATGCGGGTGAGGATGATCATTCGCCACGCATCCTTGCTGGCAACATGGTTGAGGGCGTGGAATTTTTTACTCTTGGCGAAGCGGCGCTCCATCCATCCTCGGAGGAGGTAGCGGGTGGAGAGGAAATTTGCGAGCGCACCGCCGACCGAGGCAACGGAGACGAGAATCGTGCCTCCCCAGAATCCGTAAACTGCGCCCGCGCCGAAGCTCAGCACTGAGCCGGGCAGGAAGAGGACACAGGAGAGCGTGTAGAGAATGACAAACCAAATCCATCCGACGGGACCGGTTTGTTCGATCCAGACCATGGCTTCACGGGTCCAGACTGTCCATTGATCAAGCATGGGAAAATGTTGCGACAGGGGGCTCCCATAGCGTGAAGAGCCCGATGGCGCCTGTGCGGGAAGCGCCCCTGTTTTTTATCACGAAAGTTTTTTCTCCAGAATCTCTCCGGCGAGGGCGGGGTTGGCTTTGCCTTTGGAGAGTTTCATGACTTGGCCTTTGAGGAAATTGAGGGCGGAGACTTTGCCTGCTTTGAAATCGGCCGCGGGGCCTGGATTGGCGGCTATGGCTTGATCGACGAAGACCTCGATCGCGCCGGTGTCGCTTTCCTGCTTGAGGCCTTTTTCCTCGACGATGGTGGCGGCGGATTTTCCAGAACTGAACATCTCGGCGAAGACTTCCTTGCCCTGTTTGGAATTGATGGCGCCTGAGTCGATGAGGTTCACGAGTTCGTCGAGGGCGTGCGGTGCAACGGGACACTCGGCGATGCCGACGGAGGCCAATGAAATGGCGCTCTGGAGGTCGTTGAGAATCCAGTTGGCGACATTCTTCGGCTTCTTGGCGCCGCGCGCGGCAGTTTCGAAATAGGAGGCGAGCGCGAGGTCGTTCGCGAGCACGGAGGCATCGTAATCACTCACGCCGAATTCGCTGACGAAGCGGGCGCGTTTTTCCCACGGGAGCTCAGGCTTGCGCGCGCGGGCAGCTTCGACGAGGGATGCGGTTTTTACCGGCAGAAGATCGGGGTCGGGGAAGTAGCGGTAGTCGTGCGCGCTTTCCTTGATGCGCATGAGGGTCGTCTCGCCGCGGGCGTCGTCCCAGCGACGGGTTTCCTGCTGGAGCGTGGCACCACCGCGAAGAGCTTCGATCTGGCGGGGAATCTCGAAGGCGAGGGCGCGGCGGACGCCGGAGATGGAGTTGAGATTTTTCACCTCGATCTTGGTGCCGTATTTTTCGGTGCCGACGGGGCGGACCGAGACATTGACATCGCAACGGAGCTGGCCTTTTTCCATGTCGGCGTCGCTGATGCCGCCATAGATCATGACCTGCTGGAGAACGGTGAGGTAGGCGAATGCCTCTTCGGGCGAGGAAATATCGGGTTCGCCGACAATTTCGAGCAATGGCGTGCCGGCGCGATTGAAGTCGATGCCGGTGGCTGTTTCCATGTGGAAACTCTTGGCGACATCCTCCTCGAGATGGATGCGGACGAGGCGGATGTTTTTATCCTTTGTGGCGATGGTTTTCTGGGCGTCCTTCGGATAAGCGAGGTCGTGGAGCGGAACGGTGCCGCCGAGGCAGAAGGGCAGATCGTATTGGCTGATCTGGTAGTTCTTCGGCATGTCGGGGTAGAAATAGTTTTTTCGGTCGAACTTGCAGACCGGCCCGATCTCGCAGCCCAGCATGAGGCCTGCCAGAGCGGTGAGTTTGAGGGCCTCTTCGTTCATGACAGGCAGGGCGCCGGGCATGCCGAGGCAGACCGGACAGACATTGGTATTCGGCTCGGCGCCGTATTCCACCGCGCAGGAGCAAAACATCTTGCTGCGGGTTTTGAGCTGAACATGGACTTCGAGGCCGATGGTGGCGATGTAATCTGTCATGGTGTCTTATTGGAAGGGGTGGGATTTTGCTTCGGCGGCATGGCGTAATCGAGCGCTTTTTCAAGGTCGAGCGACATGATGAGCTTTTGCAACGAAGGATCGGTGGCGGCATTCAGAACCGTGCGGCTCTGGATGAGAGTGATGAAATTTTTATTTTCCGCCGACTGCACGACGACGGGATCCTGAAGCAGCGCCTGCATGCGCGGGTGGCTGATGATTTCTTGAACGCCGGGATAATCGAGAAAACGCACGAGCGCGTCTTGGTTTTTCGTCAACTGCCCGAGACGCGTCATGTGGTCGTAAGCCTCGGAGGGCAGGATGTCGATGGACTCCACGATGTCGCCGACGGGGCCCATTTCGAGGGAATCCTTGAGCATGGCAAAGACGCGATTGGCGGCAGGCGCGTCCTGGAGTTTTTGTCCAGCGATGCCGGATTTTGCCACTGCTCCGGAGGTGCGGATGATCGAGACGGCACCCCAGAGGATGAAGAGGCCGGTGAGTAGACCAAACACCGCACCGCCTGCTCCGAAGAGCCACCGGATGAGTCCGGGAGGTTGTTGCGAGGTTCGTTTGAAAAGGACAGCGCCGAGGAAGAGGCAAACACCGAGTGTGACGAGAGCCACAGCGCCTCCGGCGATCAAGCCCGCGAGAAATGCCACCCCCGGCAGGACGAGCCCCACGACAGCGCCGAGCGTCTGCCCGACGAGCATGCCGAGCAGGCCCGAAGCCACAAAGGCGCCGAAATGCAGCCCCCCGCGAATGAGTCCACGCCGCCAGCCGGCGTAGATTTCCCAGAGCATAAAAACGGCCGCGCTGTAGAGCAGGACATTTTGCCAGAATGGAGAGCCTAGGTCGGACATGCCTTGACAGTTACCTCGGCAGGCAATCCTGAGCGCGCTGGCGCAAGGCGTGATCTACTAGCACAAGTGCCGTCATCGCCTCGACCATCACCACAGCGCGCGGCAAGACGCATGGGTCGTGGCGACCGCGTGCGGCGAGGGTGGATTCCTCGCCGGAGGTAGTCACTGTGGACTGGGGTTTTGAAATGGTAGCTGTCGGCTTGAATGCAATACGGAAAAGGAGCGGCTCGCCGTTGCTAATACCACCTTGAACGCCGCCCGAGCGGTTTGTGGTGGTGTGCACCGCTCCGTCGCGGAGTGTGTAGGGATCGTTGTGTTCCAAGCCGGTGAGAAGGGTTCCTGCAAAACCCGAGCCCACTTCGAAGCCCTTCGTTGCGGGCAGGCTGAGCATAGCTTTGGCGAGATCTGCCTCGAGGCGGTCGAAGACCGGCTCGCCAAGCCCGACAGGCATCCCACGCACAGTGGCATCGATCAAACCACCGACACTATTCCCCTCGCTGCGGATTTGTTTGATTCGCGCAATCATAGCCTCCGCCGCATGAGCATCCGGGCAACGAACCACGTTTGATTCGATAGCTGCCATGGTCACCGAGGCGGCATCGACCTGCGACTCGATATCATGGATGCGCGAAACCCAGGCAAGGATTTCGATGTCGGGAAATAGAACCTTCAAAACCTTCTTGGCAACGGCAGCGGCGGCCACACGGCCAATCGTCTCGCGCGCCGAGGACCGTCCCCCACCCTCCCAGTTCCGGACGCCGTATTTCGACTGGTAGGTGAAATCAGCGTGCGAGGGGCGGAAGTGAGTCTGCATTTCGCTGTAGGCCTCTGGACGGGCATCGGTGTTCGGAACAAAAATCGAAATCGGCGTGCCGAGTGTGACGCCGCGAAACACGCCGGAGAGGATTTTGCAGGTGTCCTCCTCCTTTCGAGGAGTGACGATGTCGCTTTGCCCTGGGCGGCGACGGTCGAGATCGGGTTGAATATCCGCCTCGGAGAGCGGGAGGCGCGGTGGGCATCCATCGATCACAACACCCACTCCACCACCATGCGACTCGCCCCAGGTGGAGATACGAAATAAAGTTCCAAAATTACTGGCCATCTTGGGCTACAAAAAACCAGAACGCAGGCGGGGGATCACGCGAATAATTGCAGGGGAGAGTGGAAAGTGGGGTGATCGACGGGGCTCGAACCCGCAACAGCCAGGACCACAACCTGGAGCTCTACCATTGAGCTACGACCACCATTTGAATATACCGAGGTGGAATCACCATCGGCAGGCAAAGAGATCACCTGAAGCGGGCGTTTTGTCAATGCCGTTCTTGGCCCGTGCACTGGCGTAAAACTCCAGCCAATTCCTTCGCCGCCCACTGCCCAGGCACATTCGGCGCGTGGATCCAGCCGTAATTCAAGACGGACCCGCAATTTGCCAAGAGGACGCGCGAAGACATTCCGAGCGGCCCCATTCCCATGAGGGCAAGCGGGAGGCGAGTGCTCGAAAACAACTCAAGCAACCGGGCGACATCCGATGGAACTGCCGTGTGCGTGGCGATTTTTACGGCATCAGCGCCTTGATCCTCTGCCTGGCGAATAACCTCGCGCAATCGCGCCAAGGCGGGTGTTTTTTTGAAATCGTGAAAAGAGGCGAGCACGACCACTTTGGACTCCTTGGCTTGGCGAACGACCGAGCGCAAGGATGCAAGCGAGCGCACCTCAATGTCCACGATGGAAGCCCTGGGCAGGAGCTTGGAAAGCGCATCCCGCCTGGCTGTGGCGGACATCGCATTTTTGCCACCTTCCGCGGGATGCCGCGCGGTCACGATCCAAGGGAACTTAGCAGTCGGCATGACCTCGCCGAGATAATCCGCACGCCACTCCAGAAAATCAACGACGCCATCCGGCAAGCGCACCGCCTTGCGCGCAGCCTCTGGAGAATCAACGATTCCCACCACAGCTCCAGCTTTCAAGGTCGAAACTATGGTATTGCGTTTGGGCTTTGCCCTCGTATCTGTTGCGTGCTCGCCATTGGCGCGGGGCTTGGTTGACATCTTTCATTCATGCTTGCTCAACGCAACGAAATCAATCTGCAACTCCTGAAAGTCTGCGATGCCGCTCTGCTCGGACTCACATTCTGGTTAGCACATTTTTTGCGCTACCACAGGGTGATTGTCTTGGATCGAATCGTCGAGATCGCCCCCTTCCCGAGCTTTGTGTGGATGCTAGCCGTTATCATTCCATTCGCGCCGGTTTTTCTGGAGACACAGGGTTTTTACAATCACCCGCAGGAGAAAACCGCATGGAGTTCGATGCAGAAGATCACCATGGCTGGCATATGGCTCTTCGTCCTTTTTGGCGCTTCGGTGATCTTCCTTAGGCTGGAGGTGCCAAGCCGCTCGGTGCTCATTTTATTCGCCTTGCTCGCACCCTGCGCTTTGATGCTACGGGAGCAGTTGGAGATCGCGAACTACCACCGCAAAGTGCGAGCGGGCAAAGTCGGCGAGCGCGTCATTCTGGCTGGCGAACCGGAGTGCATTGATTCGCTAATGGCGAGCCTGACGCCCGTTCAGAAAATGGAAATGCGTGTGGAGGACCGCATCGATCTGACGTCGCAATCGATCGAAGACTTCATCTCATCTCTTCACAGACACTCGGTGGGACGCGTGATCCTTGCTTTCAAGCGCCTGGATCTCGGCAAAGCGCAAAAAGCGATCGAGGCATGCGAGGCAGAGGGGATTGATGCATGGCTGAGCACGGAATTCATTCCGACCTCGATTGCGAAGCCAACTTTTTCGATTCTTGGCCCACACTCCATGCTCGTCTTCCGGAGCAAGCCTGCCGCGCAATGGGCCCTGTTTTTTAAAAATATCATCGATCGAGTTAGTGCCTTTGCAGGTCTGATTCTACTGGCCCCGCTTTTGTTGGCGGTGGCAGCGGCCGTGAAGATCACTTCTCCAGGCCCTGCTTTATTCCGTCAGCGGCGCTCGGGCCTCCACGGCGCGCCTTTTGAAATGTGGAAATTCCGCACGATGTATGTCGATGCCGAGCAGCAGAAGGCAGAACTGCAGGCCTTCAATGAAATGCAGGGCCCGGTTTTTAAAATGCAAGACGACCCGAGGGTGACGCCTCTCGGAAGATTCCTACGACGGACGAGTATCGATGAGTTTCCCCAGCTTGTGAATGTGCTGCGAGGCCACATGAGCCTTGTCGGTCCACGCCCCCTGCCGGTCTATGAAGTCGAAAAATTCGAGCAAACCATCCACCGCCGCCGTCTCAGCATGAAGCCTGGCCTGACATGCCTGTGGCAGATCAGGGGCCGCAATACCGTGGTGAATTTCTCCGACTGGGTGAGGATGGATCTGGAATACATAGACAACTGGTCCCTCTTCCTCGACGCCTACATTATTCTACGAACAATTCCTTCGGTGCTCTTGGGCATCGGAGCACGCTGAGAGCATGATAATCCCCAAAGAACTTCAAGAATGCGGAGCCGAAACAGCCATCGTCCTTGGATCCGGCCTCGGAGGATTTGTCGAGAGCCTGCCACATGATTTCTCGGTGCAATACGGAGCCATCGAGGGGCTACCCACATCAGGAGTGCCCGGTCACGCTGGCCGGTTCGTCGTAACAAAGCTCGCCGAGCGCCCGCTACTCGTCGCACAAGGCCGCGTGCACCTCTACGAAGGGTGGAGCGCGCAGGATGTCGTAAAAAACATCCAGCTAATGCATGCCATCGGAATCAAAAAACTTCTCCTCACCAATGCAGCGGGCACGCTGAACAAATCCTTCGAGCCCGGCTCATGGATGATGCTCAGCGATCACATCAACCTGCTTGGCGCCTCGCCTCTTCGCGGCGGGCCAAACTTCATCGACATGTCCGAGGTTTACAGCCTACGGCTTCGCCGTCTTTTTCATGAAGCCGCCAAGGACTCCAGGCTCACGCTGCACGAAGGCGTCTACGCCGCGATGCCCGGCCCCCAATTTGAAACCCCAGCCGAAATCCGAATGCTTCAGGCGATAGGAGCCGATGCCGTGGGGATGTCCACCGTTCCTGAAGCCATCCAAGCGCGCGCTCTGGGCATGGAGGTGGCGGGTTTTTCCTGCCTCACCAACTGGGCCGCAGGTCTATCGCCCACTCTCCTTTCGCATGAGGATGTCAACGCTGTCGGCCGCCAGGCGGCAGGGCAGATGGCGGAACTCTTGATTCGAGCCATCCCCGGGATTTAGTCACGAGGACCAAGGATCGCCTGAAATTCGGGATCATTCCTCACAGGGTCAAACTCTGTGGATTTCGCAAAAGCCTCCCGCATGGGCAACCCGCCTTTTTCAACGGCTGCGCGAGCCGCTGCAAAAAACTCCTCCTTCTTGCGATTGCGCAGAGCCGCGCGAGCGAGAGCAAGCTGGTTCTCTGCAACATCGGGCTCCACAGCTACGAGAGCCTTTGCGGCAGCCAGCTCAGATTCGGGCAAACTGCCCGCTTCACCGTATTCCACAGCCACCCTTAAAAAGGCCGCATCCTTTGCGAGCAGGGGGATGGAATTTCCCAGCAAATCGGAGACCTTGTTCGTATCCCCAACGGATGCGTAAAGTTCGAGAAGCTTCTGCACATCGGCCACGCTTGCCGGCTGCTTGGCCACAGCATCCTCTCCCGCCGCGATAGCGCCTTGAAGCTCCTTCCGCTTCTCCGCGATGAAATACATCTGCCAGAGACCAATATTGTTCGGATCCAAGTCAAGCGCTGGCTGCAGCATGGCCAGCACGCCATCGAAATCGCCACGATCCCAAAGCATGCTATTGAGGGCATTGAGGCTCTCGCCATTGCCCTGCCACAGTTCGAGAGCCTGCCGGTAGACCTGCTCCGCCTCGGCATCCATTTTGCGATGCCGATAGAGATTTCCCGTCGAGGCCCGCAGCTTCGAGAACGAGCGCTGTGCATCGTAGTCTTTCGCGTATTCGGGATTACCCTTGAGCTTCCTCACATAGGCATCCCAAAACTCAAAGTCCTTCCGCACAACATCGGCCGGCAGTTCCTTCAGCGGCTCTCTATTGATGCGATAGACCAGCCCATGCGGCTCGGCATGGTCATAGGACCACTCCATCGGAAAACTCTCCTCCACAAAAAACTCATGCGCATCGCGATTTTTTTCCCAGATGAGCCTCGTCACCACGCTATGCGGCAGTGACGGATCCACCGCTCCCATCGCCATCGACGCCTCCATCTCCTTTGAAACGGCATCATTGATTTCCTGCTCCGTTGGAAAAACAAGAGGCTTCTCTGGATAAGCCTCCGCCCGTCCGAGCCAGCGTTCAAAGGCATTTTTCGGCTGCGGCCGCTCCACACCGTAATGATCCGCGAGATACTTCCGGTAGAGCGGCTCCCCCACCCCGTTTTG
This sequence comes from Terrimicrobiaceae bacterium, assembly GCA_044345595.1. GTDB lineage: Bacteria > Verrucomicrobiota > Verrucomicrobiia > Chthoniobacterales > Terrimicrobiaceae > UBA967. The sequence continues at coordinate 19,754 of JBIJAV010000014.1, read as the reverse complement.
AGTGATGATATACAAATCCCGCCTGTCGAAGTCGGGATCACGCTTTACGCCGGGAGGCTGCGTGCTTTCGCCCAGAATCATGTAGGTCGGCACGAAACGACCAGGGTCTGTTCCACCCAGCACCACACTCCCGCGCGGGAGGTCCTTCAACATATCATGCCCGAAATCCCAGCCGAACCACCGTCCACGCTGAGTGCAGCCATCGTAGTTGAAAAACAAAGGCCACAGTGGCAGTGCCAGCATTCCGTAGCGCATCCAAGCAAGCCTTGGCAGCCGCGAGCAAAACCACAACGCACCTGCCATGAAACCCAAGCCCGCAAGCAAAGCGAAAATCAGATTCGTGTAGGTATGATAAGGCATCTGCAGCCACCAACCGCCCACATCCGTCTGCGCACCATCCGCCACCGGCTGCAAAATCGCCGCCAGCACGAATGCGATTTCGAGCACATAAATCCAAGTCCGCGCTGCCACATCTTTCAATCGCAACACCACCAGCAGCGCAGCGAAATACGCCAGCACTCCAAGCGGAGTGAAGCTCCGCCCCAGTTGGAGCCAGAAAAAGCCAACCCAGTCCTGCAACTTTGCCAACAGTCCCTTTGCAGGTGGAGCCATACCCGGCTGAGGCGCTCCATTTTGCGGCGAGGAAACAGGCGCGGTTCCCATCAATTTTCCCAGCGAGCGAAGGCTCTGCTGCGTGAGACTGCCGCCATATTGCGAGCGGTTGAACGAAAAAAAGAACCCCTCCGCCGTGCTCGTGTAGGCCCAGTTCATCGGTGGATTCGTCGACGACGCCAGCGGCATGTAGGCATACGGCAGCAAGCCCAGCGCCACTACAAAAGGCAGATACGCCACCAACCGCCACTCCACCCGCATCCGCCGCACCGCCACCAGCAGGACAAATCCAGCCATCACACAATAGAAAAACCGGATCGCCGTCTTCAGCACAGGAGCCTCACCCGAGAGGATCGCAAACCCCAAATACGCCACCAGAACCGTCATCGCACCCGCCACCACCAAATCCCAAAAAATCCCACGCCGCACGAGCAGCACCACTAAAAAAGGCAGCGGAGCCAACGCCACGCTGAGCTGATGATTACTGAACGACAACGCCAACAGAAAAAACGGAAGCATCAGCAGCCACAAACTCTCCGGGCGCCGTAACCATACATACAGCGAAGTCAGATAAAACCCGATCAGCAGCGCATGCAGCGTGTAAACCTCCGCGATCACCGCCTGCGACCACATAGAAACGCTGAACGCGAAAAGCAAAGCCACCGTCAGCGAAACCACCGCGTTCAAGCCCCGCCAACGCGCCACCTGCCTGCCCATCATCCATCGCGTGGAACTCGAAAAAAGCATCGACACCAACCCCGTCGCCAGCGCCCCGCAAAAGCCGCTGAACAGGTTGATCTCCCAAGCCGCATTCCCAAACGGCAAAAGCTGGAAAATCCACGCCAACAGCGTCCAGAGCGGATATCCCGTCGGATGCGGCACACCGAAATGCTGCGCAGCCACCACAAACTCACCCGAGTCCAACAGCGTCACATTCGGAGCCGCCGTCCAAAAATAAACAGCCCCCGCAACAAACGCCGCAACGACGCCGACCATCCAATCCGCCCGCGTCCAAATTCGCTCCGCACGCGGCATCTCATCCATCTCACACATCCCTGCACCCTACCCAATCAAACGCTCCAAGCCACCGCGAAAATCGTGCCGCACTTGCCGCCACCGCCACCGCATGCTAACACATCTCCATCGGCCCTGCGCCGCCACACGCCAATTGCGCCCGTAGCTCAGTGGATAGAGCACCGGTCTTCTAAACCGATGGTCGCTGGTTCGATCCCAGCCGGGCGCGCATCCTCTCAATCCCCTTCTGAAGGTGTCCGCGCAAGGTTTTCCTATCTCCCCGCCACTTCGGCAGCGAACGGCGGAGTTCGGGGTTTTTCTTCAACCCATTTTTACTGCTTAGCGTAATTGAGCATGAAATAAACCCCAGCCAGCACCAACCCGGTAATAGTTATTCCAAGAGTAATGAGTTTTTGAGTCACGCGATTTTCCAATTCGGAAATTTCTGCTCGAATCGTGTGGTCGAGGTATTCCTTGGTAACAAGGTCGCCCTCACGCTCCTCAACCACAGTTACAATTGCTTCTGCTTGAGTTTCGCTGAGTCCCGCTTCGCGCAAGGATTTGAGACTGGCAATGGCGTTCATTCTGGAAAAAAGGTGCGCCGGAAATTTTCTCAAGTCAAGAAACTCTGCTTGTGAAAAGGGCGAATAATCCGAAACCTCCATGAGCCAACACGCAAATAAAAAAATGGGCAGTGAGGGGATCGAACCCCCGACCAATAGTGTGTAAAACTACCGCTCTACCGCTGAGCTAACTGCCCGGAAAAATGAAGCCGATAAAACGAAACCGACTTGCTGTATCATATGATTTTTCACGCCCCTGCTGCAATAAATTTCAAATGTTTTTTAGGATCAGTGCGGATTCAGATCTTTGCAATAGGGGCTTAAGTTGCGCGTTTGCCAAGCATCGACTGATTCGATAAAGAAGCACGAGTGTTTTCTTTGAATTCTCGCGCCCGCATTTGGGACCTCATTTTCGCATGACTGCTAGATTGCCAAAAAGCTGGGAAACCGCCCTGGCGATTATGTTGCTTCTCGCAGCTTGGGCCTGCCTCTACTTGCCACATTTGCGAACGAATCCGGGCTGGTATGGTGACGAGACCCTGACTTTGATGATTGGTAAGTCCCTTTATGAGGGTCAAGGCGCCGATCGTGCCATGCAGGCTACATTTTGGCATCCGAGTTATGCCTATCAGCCGGGTTATGCTTGGGCAGTTGGGCTGGCCTCGGCAGGAACAGGCGGAGATATCTTAGGCGGTCGCGCACTAAACACACTGCTTGCGCTCTCCATTGCATTAGTCATATATCTTATTGGAAAAAAGAATTTTGGGAAATATCCTGCGCTTCTCTCCGCACTGATTTTTCTCTGCTATGAACAATCTGTGGTTCATTTTCGCTGGATTTATTCGCACAATGCCGTGGCGTTGGGCTTTGTCATTGCGGTTTTATTTTTAATTCGCAAAGCCTCATTGCGAAGCGATCTGGCGACGGGATTCGGCTTGACCATCGCGACCTTGAGTCATCCGCTTTTCATCCATGGATCCATTGCCGCTTGGTTATGTCGTATCAAGCAACCAGTCTCATGGATTCGGATGGCGATTTTTCCGACTTTGGGCATCTGCGGCATGACGCTTTGGACATGGTCAAGGCTCAACAACAAAGATTGGCTGATTGAGGATTTTTCTACATTAGGCAAATTTTACGCTCAATTCAGCAAGGAAAACGGATCTGGGCTCCAGTCACTGAAAAATGTTTTCTTCTTTTATTCGCAGGATTTTTTTCACTTGGGAGCCGTTCTTTGCACTTTGATCTGCTGCTGGAGGCGCTTTCGGGCGATTCCGATTTTTCTAGCGGTTGTCTCTGGGCTACTGCTTCAAAATAGGCAAAACCTAACGGTTTTTTATTATCAGGCCGTTGTTTTTCTTCCCATACTGGCACTCGCTTATGCGGGAGCTCTGAAGCTTTTACTTGTTTATCTGCGGGCGATTGCAGGCCGATCTTCTCGAGTTGCCATGCTTGTCGCTTTTATCATTCCCGCCATTCTTTTTGGTGGTTCTTTTCCCAAATCGCTCAGTGGTAAAATAACGCCTCGCAATCAATTTTGGGTCACGCAGAATGCCGCTGAGGTAGAGACCGCGGCCGCGTGGATCAACTCCCATGTCACACCGACAGACCTTGTCGTATGCCACCAGAATATCAGTTGGCTTCTTAAGTGCCGCACTACAGACTTTATGCAGGCCACGGCATGGAGTGGAAGGCCAACTTTTACTTTTGAAGTGCTTCCCGCAAAAGAAAGGTTTTTATTTCCCGCTGACATTACCTCTGCGAAATATGTGGTTATTGGCGATATCGACCAACGCTGGACATTTGGGCAACCAAATGTTGGTTGGATCTTAGAAAAACTTGAGAATGAAAAATGGCCTGTAAAATGGCGCGGGGACAACTACTTGATCATTAAAAACCCGGGAATATTAGACTGACATATAAGATGCATTATCAAGAGATTACATCATGCCGCCTTTGCGGCAGCTCCAGATTGGAAAAAGTTCTGCACCTTGGAAATCAAAAGCTCACGGGCGTCTTTCCTCGCACTCTGGATGATGACTTGATTTCTGGTCCTTTGGAGCTTGTGCGGTGTGTTCCCGATGGCGAACTGTGCTGTGGTTTGCTCCAACTTCGCCATTCCTACCCACAAGCTGCGATGTATGGGGAAAACTACGGCTACCGGTCTGGCTTGAATCATTCGATGGTGAGGCACTTGGATGGAAAGACCAAGCGCCTTTTAAATCTTGTGAATCCCTCGGAAGGAAGTCTGCTGGTAGATATCGGCAGCAATGACGGAACTTTGCTGAACTCTTACCCAGAGAATTTCCGGCGCGCAGGTATCGACCCAGTTGCCAAAAAGTTCCTCCGCTTTTACGACCCCTCGATTGAAATTGTGCCCGACTTTTTCTCGACAGAGACATGGAATCGGAATCTTGGACAGGGCAAAGCCTCTATTATCACCTCGGTTGCGATGTTTTATGATCTGGAGCGACCGCTCGAGTTTGTTGAAGAAATCGCGGCACATCTGGCTCCGGAAGGCGTCTGGCATTTCGAACAAAGCTACATGCCGCTAATGCTAAAGAACATGGCTTATGACACCATCTGCCACGAACATATTGAATACTACGCCCTGCGCCAGATTCATTGGGCGCTTCGCAAGTGTGGCTTGAAGATCATAGCCTTAGAGCCCAGCAATGTGAATGGTGGCAGTCTCGCAGTTACGGCGGCCCTGTCAAACTCGCGCTACCCGGAAGCATCAGAGATGATTCACTCCCTTCTTAATCAGGAAAAAGCGCAAGGATTGGATGAAATGGCACCGTTTTTTGCATTTCGGGATAATGTTTTCCGTCACAGAGATGATTTAAAAGCTGCGATCAAAATTTTTCAAGATTCTGGATTGAAGGTTTTTGGATACGGAGCATCCACAAAGGGGAATGTGATCCTACAGTTTTGTGAATTCACGAAAGCAGATATTGCGATGATTGGAGAGGTCAACTCCGATAAATTCGGCGCAGTGACACCGGGAACACATATTTCTATTGTATCAGAAGATGTTATGCACAAGGAAAAGCCTGATGTTTTACTTGTGCTTCCCTGGCACTTCCGCGATTCAATCATCGAGCGCGAGAGAAACTTCATCCAACGAGGCGGGCGATTGCTTTTTCCCCTACCCCAAATCGAATTGTTTCCTGCTTGAAGACCTTAGTTCTCATTCCCACTTTTAACGAGAGGGAAAACATCAACCAACTTTTAACGCTCTTGGAAGCGGAGGCTCTGGATGTTGATGTGCTTTTTGTCGATGATGGCTCACCTGACGGAACAGAGCTCGAGATTAAACGCTTTGCTGAAACCAATCCACGGATTCATCTTCTGCAAAGAGGTGGCAAGTTTGGAATCGGCTCTGCACATAGAGATGGCATACTATGGGCCTACGCAAATAGCTTCGATCGACTTGTCACAATGGACTGCGATCTAACGCATTTGCCATCAGACATCCCATCTCTGCTGTCTGCGTTGACGAAATCGGATGTTGCTGTTGGCACAAGATACAATTCCCCAAAAAGCTTGGAAGGATGGAATTGGAGACGAAAATGCCTTACCCGGACAGCGCATTTGCTTACCTGTTTTTTTCTCGGAATTCCCTATGACTGCACAGGCGCCTTTCGCGCCTACCGGTTGGATAAAATTCCAGAAAACCTGTTTAAAATAGTCCAGTCGCCAAGCTACCCTTATTTCTTCGAATCCCTCTTCATACTGCATCAAAACGGATTTAAGATTTCTGAAATACCGATAAGCCTCCCGCCTCGCACTTATGGCAGTTCTAAAATGCCTCCTGCAGAACCATTTCGCGGCATAAACCACCTTTGTAGAATGGCACTCGACCGAATCCTACTTCCCGAGAGGTTCGGATGCCCTAAACTTCAGCTAGCCCCAAATCCTAAGCTTGCTCCAAGTGATGGATGGAACGCCTACTGGGAAAGGTCTAAGAAATCTGGAAACCTCCTCTATAAATCTCTTGCAACAATTTATCGACGAGCAGTTATCGCCCCTCGATTAACTCAGGAAATCCATAATTTGTTTCATCATGGCGACTCCGTGCTTCATGCAGGTTGCGGGAGTGGACATGTCGATAGGTCTATTCAATCATTTATAAAAATCACGGCTGTGGATTCCTCTCTGCAAGCGCTTGATATTTACAGATGCTGCGTGCCACTTGCCAGCGCGGCAGTTCACGCCTCAGTGTTTGCGTTACCATTTAAAAACAATGCATTTGATGGAGCCTACCATCTTGGTGTCATCGAGCATTTCAACTCAGTGGAAATCGGCCAATTTTTATCGGAACTTCATCGTGTGATCAAACCCGGTGGGCGTCTTCTGATTTTTTGGCCCCACCAAAAGGCCACAAGCGTTTTCGTGCTAAAAATCTGGCATCACCTCGCAGGAAAGGGCTCTCCGCCTCTACATCCACCTGAAATTTCGCTTGCAAAAGACAATGATTCCGTTGCACAAATTCTTAAATCTTCAGGTTTCCAGATGGATTCTTACTCATTTGGCATACGGGACTTCTGGGTTCAGGCAGTCATTCAGGCGACTCGAGTTGACGATTAATTTCGATTTTCACCATCTCTCCGACCCATTCCTCAAAAATTCGTTTAGGTTCCCAACCGAGGTCTCGCCGCGCCTTTTCGATATTCCCGACTCGCGGCAGAGGAGAATCAAGCCGAAAAAGAGACTGATCCTGAACAATATAATCTCGGAAATTTAATCCAACGCTTCCAAAAGCAACCTTACAGAAGTCCTCAACACTCCGCCCAATGCCAGAGGCAAAAATATAGTTACCCGGTCTCTCTGCCTCCAAACTTAAGCGAAACCCTCTTGCAAAATCCGAAGCATGAGTCCAGTCCCGCACCGCCTGAAGATTGCCCATTTTGAGATGAGACTTCCTTCCGTTTACAATTGAGGCCACGCCTTCCGCGATCCGCTTTGAGACAAAATCCGAACGACGCAAATGCGACTCGTGATTGTATAAAATTCCAGTCACGCCAAAAACACCCTTTGACTCGCGGAAATAGTCTACGAGATGCTCACCCGCTAGTTTTGCAACAGCATAGGGATGCATTGGAGTGGGACTTGTGAACTCATCCTGCGGTGTAACCCGAGGCCTGCCAAAAATCTCGCTCGAACCCGCGAAGAAAAATCGTGTTTTAGGCGAGCGCTCCACGATCCATCTCAAGAAAGTCAGCACCACATCCACCGACATTTTAAACACATCTCTCTCAAATTGGACTGTATCCTCCAGCATGCTGGGGCAAGCTAAGTGGTAGATTTCGTCTGGCCGAGAATCATCTAAAATGTCCCAAATACCCGCTTGCTCCTGTCCGTGAAGTTGGAAATCCCCGCAAAGACTCGAAGAGCGAAAAACTTTCCTGCCAGAAGCTTCCAAATCCTTGCCCAGCCAGTAGCCCGTTTGTCCTCCTGCGCCCGTGATGAGCGATTTGAACGAACTTTGAGGAGAGTGAGCAGATCGCATTTAGAGTGGAGTTTTTTACGAAGCTCGCGCCTAAAGGCATCCAGATAATTTGCTACAGACTGGAAAAACTCTCACCTCTCCATCGGCCCCGGCACATGCACCCAGGCCATGTTGGCGGCTTTGGCGGCTTCGATGCCGATGGGGCTGTCTTCGAAAACCACGCAGTCTTCAGGCGGGACGGACATGAGTTTTGCGGCGAGGAGAAAGGGTTCGGGATGAGGCTTGCCGCGCTCGTAGTCCTCGGCGCAGACGATGGCTTGGAACAGGTCGCGGATGCCGAGCACATCGAGCGTGGCTTCGACGAGTTCGCGGTGACCGCCTGAAGCAACGGAGAGGGGAACCGAGCCGTGCATTGATTTGACGATGTCCAAGACCTCTGGCACGGGCACAACTTCAGGGATGAGGCTGAGGTAGTATTTTTCTTTGCGTCGCACGGTCTCGTCCACATCCAGCGTGAGGCCATATTTTTCATTGAGTAGGCCAACGATCACCGCCGTGGGACGCCCTCCCCAAGCGTAAAAAAGCTCCTCGGGATACTCCCCGCCGAAGTCCGCCATGGCCATGGACCAAGCGCGGTAATGCAACGGCATGTTGTCCGCAATGGTTCCGTCACAATCAAAAATGTATCCGCCAAATGCGCGGTCCGGTATGTCGAGTTTCAAAAAATTTACTTCGTGCGTGGGTTGTAAAAAATGTCCCCAGGTGGAGTCGAACCACCATCTGAGCTTTAGGAGAGCCCCGCTCTATCCACTTGAGCTATGAGGACGCTGAGTGGCCTATTTCCGAGGCCACTTGCCATGTTTCGATAACATTCAAACCGCATATTGTCACACGACTTTTTGTTATGGCGCGACTTCGTAAACTTTAAAGAAACGGTTTTTGAAAATCCTTTTCAAGCCGACGGGAGGTTCTTCGCGAGCAGTGTAAAGCCGCTCGGCAATGGTGCAACCAGTGGCTCGCTGGCCGAGGATTTGCTCGGAATTCGAGATGAGGCGATCGGGCTCGTAGACCAAAACATAGACCACTTTGCGTTTTTGGAGGAATCCCGGATCAGGCACTTCTCCGATGTAAAATTCGCACGACTCGACGATGCCTGGCAGGCTTTGGTGAGATGTTCCGCCGACACATGGTTGGCCGCTCCACCAGACGATGGCCGGACAGAACCACCATGGAGCTACGACGCCGCCTACAGGGCGCTCGCGAAGGCTCAGCGCAACTTCGCGCAGTGCAACGGCGTCGGCGATGTTTTCGACGCGAGCGCGGAGGGCTTCATCTTCCGGATACAGTCTCCTGTCCCACTCTGCCGCGACGGGCCAGAGTGAGATGAAAAAAACCACCCACGCTAGCCAGGGTTTTCGCAGCGAGGGCAAAATCCACGGCATGCTCATTGCAAAGACGAGAGCCAGGAAATACCCCCAGCGCGCGTGATACAAACTCAGGCCTGCCGATGCGATCAAGAGCGCGATCCAAAGACCGCAGAGCCTTTCCTGGCCTCGAATCCAGCGCCAGGCCAAGAGCACTGGGGCAGCCGCGAGGAGCCATCCGCACCAAGAAAAAATCCCACCCCAACCCGCACTACGGAGTTCACCTATATTCAAGGCCCAGCGCGCGAAGGCCGGATGGAAGCCGGCTGCGCGCCATCCATCGATCCAGAGCGTGACTGCGAGGATTGCCACGAAGAGCACCACGGGCCAAGCCCAGCCCGTTGTGTTCCTCGCCTCTTCCTGCAAACGGCGACCTCGGCAAAGCCCCCTTGCAAGGAGAACCACGCCAAGCAGGATCAGCGGCTCGAATAACGACACCCACAGAGCCAATGCCCAAGCGCCTGCGGAGGCATACCGCCAACCGCTTACCCTGCCCTTCCATATCTCCACCTCGGCGGCGAGAGCAACGCCAAGCAAGAGCATGAGCAGCGATTGGTGATCAGGACGACCAAGCTGGAAGCCATGCGCGATGATCGGCGACACGGCCACCAAGAACAGCATCGCACGACGATAGGGCAGGCGCGCCGCTGCAGACCACACTGCCAGAAAAACAAGAAGCCCCACGCCGAGCAGCGGAGAAATCCAAGCCCCGGCCAACGCCAGATGCCTCTCGGAAAAAGGACGCAGAATTTGAGAAAGGCCTGCGATCAAGGCATCCAACGGCATCGTGGTATGCGGCGTGGTTCCCTCAGGGAAGTTTTCCCAATTGTGATGTCTGATCGAGCGGAGTCCACCCTCCTCGATCATGCGAACTCGTGTCATGCGCGAAAAGCAATCCCCATCCAAAAAATAAATCGCGTCTTCGAAGAAAACCGAGTCCCTGTTCCAGGTGAACGCTCCGAATGCGACCACGAGAAGAATAACGATCCACGCGCCCTCTCGGAGAATGGGAAACATTTTTTTCAGGGAACAGATTTTACCCAACATCTTGTGGAGAGAAGGAGGACTCATCCCACTATCCAGTGGGAAACGCCAGAATATTGCGGAAAAAACATTGCTCCGAGTTGGTGCCTTGAGGTAATGACATGGGGAGTCTCACTACCTACTTAGGTGACATAATTTTTGAATCAGATGCCCGACGAAAACATTCCCGACGAAAACGCCACGGCCCCCGAAGCCAAAAAACCCACTAAAGTCCGGCCGGACTTCAAAGCGAGCAGCTACACAGCAGACGATCTGAGTTCCCTAAAGGGCCTCGAGGCTGTTCGCAAAAAGCCTGGCATGTATATCGGCGGCACCGACGAGAGGGCCCTCCACCACTGCGTGAGCGAGGTTCTTGACAACTCGGTCGATGAATTTTTAGCAGGCCACTGCACCCATATCGATGTGACGATTCATGCCGACGGCTCGATTTCCATTCGCGATAACGGGCGTGGTATTCCGGTGGACCTTAACAAAGAGGAAGGCATCCCGGGCGTGGAGCTCGTGCTGACCCGCCTGCACTCGGGTGGCAAATACGGCCAAGGCAACTATGAATACTCCGGCGGCACGCATGGTGTGGGAGCGAAGTGCGTTAATGCTGTATCGGAGTGGTTTAAGGTCGAGGTAACCCGCGACGGAAAAATCCACGCGATGTCTTTCGAGCGCGGAACAACCAAGCAGAAGCTGCATGTCATAGCCGAGGTCAAGTCCGCAAAGCAGACGGGGACACTCATCACCTTCATGCCGGACTCCGAAATCTTCGAGGAAACGATCGAGTTCAAGTCCGAGCGCATCATTACCCGCCTCAACGATCTCGCGTATATCAACGCGCCGCTCTCCTTCACTTTTCTCGATGAACGCCAAGAGGGCGCCAACCCGATGCAGATTCTCCACCCGCGAGGAGTGGAGGAGTTTGTCGACCGCCTAGTTCAGAATAAAACGCTCGTCCACCCGAAGCCCATCATGATTAAGGGCACGAGGGACAAAGTGATCGTTGAGATCGGCCTGAATTATACGGACACCTACAACGAGCAACTCCTGTGCTACACGAACGCAGTCCCAAATCCAGATGGGGGCACGCACAGCAGCGGTTTTCGCGGATCACTGACTCGCGCGATCAATCAGTATGCCAAGAATAATTCCCTCCTGAAGGAAAAGGATGTTGCCATCACCGGCAACGATGTTCTCGAAGGCTTGGCCGCTGTCGTGAGCGTGAAGCATCCGGATCCACGCTTCGAATCGCAGACCAAGGTGAAGCTCATATCTCCCGAGGTGGAGGGCATTGTAGGCTCGATCACCTACGAAGGCCTCATGCTGCATTTCGACCAAAATCCGAATGTGGGCAAGCGCATCATCGAGAAATGCCTCATGGCTGCTCGCGCCCGCGAAGCGGCCCGCAAGGCGCGTGAGACGGTGCGCAAGGGTGCGCTCACAGGCGGTGGACTCCCCGGGAAGCTGGCGGATTGCTCCGAGCGCGACCCAGACCTCACCGAACTCTATGTCGTCGAAGGTGACTCGGCCGGAGGCTCCGCGAAGCAGGGCCGCGACCGGAGATACCAAGCGATTCTGCCGATCAAAGGCAAAATCATCAATGTCGAAAAGGCCCGCCTCGACAAAGTCCTTCAGAACACCGAAGTCCAGACTCTCATCACGGCGATCGGCACTGGTATCGGCATCGCTGCCACCGAGAAGGATCGCGAGGGCAGCTTCAATATCGAGAAGCTTCGCTATGGCCGCATCATCATTATGACAGATGCCGATGTCGATGGTTCGCACATTCGCACGCTTCTGCTCACTTTTTTCTGCAGGCACATGGTGGAACTTGTTAAACAAGGCAAAGTCTACATTGCCCAACCGCCCCTTTACTTGATCAAACGCAAGAAGCGCGAAGAATATGTCGATGACGATGCACAACTGAACAAAATCCTCATCGGCATCGGTGCGGATGAAGTGAAGATCAAAAATCTTGCGGACGGCAAGGTTTTCAGTTCCAGCCAACTGAAAGAAATCCTCGAGCTCCTCGAGCGCTTCGCCAAATTCAGCGATGCAATTCGCAGGCACGGAGGCGATTTTGAGGAATACCTCGCCGAGAGAGACCCCAAAACCGGGAAACTCCCGACATTCATGGTTAAAGTTCGCGAAGGCAACACCGAGTGGGCGAGCTACTTCCCCGGTGAGGCCGAAGTCCGTGAATTCCATGAAGGCAATCGCGACCTCAATCTCTACGAAGAGGCAGCACCAGAGCCACTCGAAGGCGAAGTGCCGGCCCCGGACTCGCCTGCGAAGTCTAAAAAAGAGAAAAATGAAAACGCGAACCGCCGCCGTGCAAAGCTCATCCAGCTTCATGAGTCCACCTCCGCTCAGAAGCTAATTGATGAACTGGCCAGAAAGGGCTTGAAAATCGAGCATTACTCAAGCAGCGACGAGCCAATCTTCGAACTCGTCGAAGGCGAAGGCGACAAAGCAGTCACCACCCCGCTTTTCGCGATTCCGAAAATTCTCACAAGCATCTTGGAAATCGGCAAGCGCGGCCTATCCATCCAGCGATTCAAAGGTCTGGGTGAAATGAATCCTAAGCAACTCTTCGAAACAACGATGAATCCTGAGAAGCGCAAGATGCTCAAGGTTAGTCTCAACGAAGACAACGCCGTCGAGGCCGACCGCATGTTCACCATCCTCATGGGAGACGTTGTGGAACCTCGCCGCCAGTTCATCGAAGATAATGCGCTTAATGCCAGACTCGATGTTTGACGCACGTAACTACGTGCGACTACATTTCGACATGAAAACTTCCGCCAATATCTTGGAGAGCCCCACAAACGAGCCTGAGATGTTTTTACAAGAAATTGCTCAGATGCCTGGTATTGGAGCAACCATTAGCGTTCGCTCCGCAAAGACCCATCTGTCCGCGCTTCTGGATTTTGTAGCCAAAGGTCGAGAGGTTACCATAACAAGCGGCGGAAAACCAAAGGCCTTGCTTCTCGCGACCTCGAACAAAAAGCGTGGCAAACCTTTCACTGGAACACGAGAGCACCTCGCAGAAATGCCACCGTGGCAAGGCGGCCCCACGGCAGAGGAAATCATCCGCGAAGATCGCGATTCCAGAGGTTGGTAATGTATATAGACAGCGCAATCATCGTGAAACTGCTCGTCAAGGAGGAACTCAGCGATTTCTTCCAAGATGCTCTCGAGAATATTGTGCTCACCACGTCTGAACTTTCTCTTGTGGAAGTGGCATCCGCCCTCCTCTCAAAAGTCCGGGCCAAATCCATCAGCGAAAAGCAACGCCTTGCTGCGCGAGAGGTTTTTCATAAAAAAATCGATGCCGAACAGATTCTTATCCTTCCGTTGGATTCGCCTGTGTATTCCAAGGCGAGATTGCTGATCGAGTTTTGCCACCCCGAAGTGTCTCTCCGCACTCTGGATGCCATCCATATCGCAGCGTGTGATATTTCCCAAGACCTTCCCCTCTGCGCCACCGACTCGCGCATTCGTGCCGCCGCCAAGAAGCTCCAGATCCCACTCTTTCCCGAAACAATACCCATTTAATCCATGTATACCCAAAACGAAAAAGTCGAACTCGTGAATGTCGCCGATGAAATGTCGAAGTCGTTTCTCGACTACTCGATGTCCGTCATCATCTCCCGCGCACTGCCAGACGCCCGCGACGGTCTCAAACCCTCGCAGCGCCGCATTCTTTTTGCGATGAACGAGCTCGGCGTTCAGCCCAACCGCAAGCATCTGAAGTGTGCCAAAATCGTTGGCGAGACGATGGGCAACTACCACCCGCACGGCGACCAAGCGATTTATCCCACACTCGTTCACATGGCCCAACCTTGGGCCATGAGGGAAATGCTCGTTGACGGCCAGGGAAACTTCGGCTCCGTGGAAGGCGATCCACCAGCCTCCATGCGTTACACCGAGGCCCGCCTTCAGCATCTTGGAGCCGCACTCATGCACGACATGGACAAGGGCACCGTCGATTTCAGGCCGAACTACGACGAGACCCGCGAGGAACCAACTGTTTTCCCAGCCGCCTTCCCCAACCTCCTCGTCAATGGCGGCACAGGCATCGCCGTGGGCATGGCGACCAACATCCCGCCCCACAATCTCAGTGAATGCATCGATGGCATCTGTGCCCAGATCGAGAATCCAGATATCACCATTGAGGGGCTCATGGAGCACATCAAAGGCCCGGATTTTCCGACCGGTTGTATCCTTCAAGGCACCACAGGCATTCGTTCATATTTCGAGACTGGTCGAGGCTCCGTTCGGGTGCGCGGACGCGTGGGAGTCGCCGAGGTCAAGGGCGGACGCGAGCAAATCGTCATCACCGAAATCCCCTACAATGTGAACCGCGCAGAACTCGTGAAGCGCATCGCGGACCTCACGAATGAAAAAATCCTCACTGGTATCAGCGATGTGCGCGATGAGAGCGCCGAAGATACCCGCGTGGTCATCGACCTCAAGCGCGACGGCAATCCCAAGGTCATTATCAACAACCTCTACAAGCACACCGCTCTGGAGTCCTCTTTCAGCACGAACATGCTTGCCATCGATCACGGCAAGCCAAAGCTCCTTTCGCTCAAAGACGCGATCACCAGCTATATCGAGCACCGACGCGAGGTCATCCTCCGCCGCACCCGCTTCCTACTCGATGCCGCCGAGATCGAAGCAGAAAAGCTCGAAGGCTATCTCATCGCCCTCGCACACATCGACGACTTCATTAAAATCATCCGCGACTCCCGCGACCGTGATGATGCCAAAGCCAAGCTTCTTGCGTTGTCTTGGACGAGAAAGACCGTCGAAGGCCTCGGCGTCCTCATTCGTAGCGAAGCCCGGATCGTTGACGGAAAATACAGCTTTTCGGAAAAACAGGTCGGCCACATTCTCGATCTGCGCCTCTACCAACTCACCAGCCTCGAGCGCGACACCATCAAGCAAGAATATGATGAACTGGTGGCGACGATCAAAGACCTGCTCGATATCCTCGCCAAGGAAAAGCGCGTTCTCACAATCATCAAAGACGAACTCCGCGCACTCCAACTCAAATACGGCACCCCTCGCCGCACCCAAATCGTGCCCGCAGAAGGTGAGATGGCCATAGAAGACCTCATCGCAAACGAAGGCGTCATCGTGACTCTCACGCACAACGGCTTCATCAAGCGCACGCTCGTCAGTTCCTTCCGCGCCCAGAAACGCGGCGGCAAAGGCGTCATTGGAATGGTTGCCCGCGAGGCCGAGAAGGAGGAAGACAGCGACTTCGTCGAGTATCTCTTCACCGCCACCACACACGACTATCTCATGTTCTTCACCGAGAGCGGTCGCTGCTATGTCGAGCGTGTATTTGAGATTCCTGAAGGCTCCCGCGCCAGCAAAGGCCGTTCGATCGCAAACCTTCTTGAACTGAAACAAGACGAGAAAATTGCAGCCACCATCCGAGTTCAAGGTCAGAAAACCGACGAGGAAACTTGGAATGAAAATCTCCACGTCCTCTTCGCCACACGCAGCGGTATTGTGAAAAAATCGAACCTCAACGATTTTAAAAACATCCGCAAGGGAGGCATCATCGCCATCCAGGTCGAGGAAGGCGACCGCCTCATTGACTGCAAGCTCACAACTGGCCACGACGAAATCGTCCTCATCACCCACGAAGGCATGAGCATCCGCTTCACCGAAGAGGAACTCCGCGACCAAGGCCGCAACACCGTCGGCGTCTGGGGCATCCGCCCTGATAAAGGCGACTACATCGTCGGCACCGCCGTGGTGAACAAAGACTGCCTGCTCCTTGTAGCCGGAGAGAACGGCTTCGGAAAACGCACCAGCTTCGAGGAATACCGCCTCCAAGGCCGCGGCGGCAAAGGCATCATCACCATGAAAACCACCGACAAAACCGGTGGTGTCGCCGGCGCCCTCACCGTCCGCGACGAAGACGAACTGATGCTCATCACGAACAAAGGCAAAATGGTCCGCACACGCATCAAAGAAATCCGCGAAACCGGCCGCAATGCCCAAGGCGTGAAACTCATCGACCTCCGCGCCGGCGAAGTCCTCCAAGGCATCGCCCCCGTCGTCAGCGATAAAGAGGACGAAGATTCGGGAGCCGAAGCCGCTTCGTAAACACGTCACTTCAAGCTGATCACAAAAGAGGGATTCGCCAGTCGAATCCCTCTTTTTTTGCACAGGCGGCTTGATTGAAAGTCCCGGGAATGTTTACTCGGCCAACCATGGAAACACCCTTGCCAACGGATGAGATCGATGCATCCCTCAAGAGCCTGCCTGGTTGGGAATACAGCAACGGGCGCCTGAGCGCGGATTATCGATTCCCGAATTTCGTTCAGGCATTCGGCTTCATGACCTCGGTGGCTCTGGAGGCCGAGCGGATGGACCACCACCCGGACTGGTGGAATTCCTACAACAAGGTGCGAATCGAACTCGTCACCCACAGTGCCAAGAGCGTTACAGAGAAAGATGTTTTACTCGCCCAAAAAATCCAACAACTGGCAACCCGGCGAGGCTGACCTCGCAGGCCGTTGCGATCACTCGTAACGCAGGGCGGTGATGGGATCGATGCCGGAGGCCTTCGCAGCGGGGTATAAGCCGGAGACAAGTCCCGCCACAATGGCGAAGCATACGGCAAAAACAATGGCGTCCCATGTGAGGACAGGGACATTCTCCGCAGGGGCGATGGATTTGAGAATCTCGATGAGTCCGAGGGAGGCCACAATACCGAGCAGACCTCCAAGCAGCGAAACGAGCATGCTTTCGATGAGGATTTGCCAAAAGATATCCCGCTGGCGGGCACCGACGGCAAGACGGATGCCGATTTCGCGGACTCGCTCGGAGATGCTGGCGAGCATGATGTTCATAATCCCGATGCCGCCTACGATGAGGCTGATGGCGGAGATGAGGCCACCGCTGAGGCGGGCGGCGCGGACGCTGCTCTCCATGCGGTCGAACCAGTCCTGGCGGGTCTCAAGATCGAAGTCGTCCACGCCGCGGTGGGTGATGTCGAGGATGCGGCGCACCTGGTCGAGGGCGGGGCGGAAGTGATCCAAATCCCCCACCCTCACGGTGAGGGTTTCGAGTTTCATAGTTTCGAGGGAGTCGAGCGGGAAGGCGCCGGAGCGAAGTTCGTGGAACATGGTGGTGAAGGGAACGAGGACGGTTTCGTTTTTTTGCCGGAAGGGATCCCAGCGGCGTGACGGGCTTCTGCCGGCGCGGCGGGCGCGGGCCTGCTCCTCCATTTCATACAGAGGGAGAACTCCGACGACTTCGAATGGCCGGTTGTCGATGAGGATGGTTTTTCCGACGATGAGGCGGGGAGGAATGCCGGGCCAGAGGTTCTTGGCCACGGTGTCGCCGACGACCGCGCAGCGCGACCCGCGCTCGAGATCGAGCGGTGTGAGAAAGCGTCCTGCGGCGAGCTCGTGCATGGCGATGACAAAATGGTCTGGATAGACGCCTCGCACCATGCGGCGGTCGGGATTTCCTCCGCCATCGGTGGCGACGGCGGTGGTCACCGAAATTTCAGGCGAGACATGGGAAATGAATGTGGCCGAGCGGCGGATGGCTTCGGCGTCGCGCAGGGTGCGCCCTGGCGAGAGATTCGCGAATTCGAATTTCCTGCTTGAGGGCTCTTTGTTGACGATGGACACGAACTCGAGTCCACCCATCTGCTTCATGAAAATACGGGTTCCCTCCTCGATGCCGCGAGTGAGGGCCATGGTGGCAATAAGACTGCTCACACCGAGGACGATGCCGAGCATGGAGAGGGCGGTGCGGAACTTGTGGGCGGCGATTTCGCGGAGGCCGATGGAGATCGCGACGAGTGGGTTCATGGCTTGTATTCGCGGGTTATGCGGCCGTCGCGGATTTCGATGACGCGGCGTGAGCGGGCTGCGATGGCGGGGTCGTGCGTGACGAGCACAACGGTCTTCCCGGAAGCATGGAGGGCGTCGAACATTTCCAAAATCATGCGCCCGGTGGCGGAGTCGAGGTTGCCGGTGGGTTCGTCGGCAAAAAGGATGCGGGGATTGTTGACGAGGGCGCGGGCTATGGCGACGCGCTGGCACTGGCCGCCGCTGAGCTGGGGCGGACGGTTGGAGAGGCGGTCTCCGAGGCCGACATCAGTCGCAGCCTGCTTGGCGCGGGCAAGGCGCTCGCGGGAGGGAACACCGGCATAGATGAGCGGCAGGGCGATGTTCGAAACGACATCGAGTTTCGGCAGGAGATTGAAAGCTTGGAAAACAAAGCCGATTTCACGGTTGCGCACGCGGGCGAGTTCGTCGTTGGAGGCTTTGGCGAGATCGTTGCCGCAGATTTCCATTCGGCCGGCGGTGGGAGTATCGAGGCAGCCGAGGAGGTGCATGAGCGTGGATTTGCCGCTGCCGCTCGAGCCGATGATGGCAATGAACTCGCCCTCTTCGATGCGGAGATTGACCTCATCGAGTGCCCGTATTTCCTGATCGCCGACGCGATAGACTTTGCTGAGGCCTTCGAGGTGGATGAGGCTCACGACTTGGATTTTTTTGAGGCGTTTTTGGAAGGCTCGGGTGGCTCGACGAGAAGAACCTCCTCGCCTTCGCGAATGCCGGACTGGATTTCGGCATCATTCGCGTCGATCGCTCCCACGGTGACTTCGCGCCGGACAGGTTTGCCGTCCTCGAGCACATAGGCGACCTTGCGGCCCTGGTTTTCGAAGATGGCTGTGAGCGGCACGGCGACAACGCCGGCGGCCTTCGGCAAGGCGAGGCGCACGCTCACGGACACGCCGGGCTTGAGGCCCGCCTCATTGCTGTCGATGAGGCCACGCACCTCGAAGCCCTTGATGTTATTTTTCACGCTGGCCAACGGGGCGATAAAGTAAAGTTTGGCGGAGGCGGCGGACTCGCCGGAGTCTGGCGACTTCAGGATGAGTTGCTGGCCCAGGCTGAGCTTGGGGGCGTCGAGCTGGTTGACTTGGGAGATGATCAGAAGGCTGGAGAGATCAGCGAATGTCATGAGACTGGTGCCGGAATTCACGCTGGCAGCGCCCACGACGACCTGGCCTTCGCTGACGGGGATTTCGAGGACGGTTCCATCGAAGGGCGCGAGGACGCGGGTTTTCGCGAGGCGGTCATCGACGGTCTGGCGGCGGCGGAGGGCTTTATCGAGGCCGTTTTCCTCGATGCGGAAGTCGGCCATCATGTTAAGAAATTCCTCTTCGCTCAGAAGCCTGCGCTCGTGGAGTTGGCGGGCGCGGTCGAAGTTGCCCTTGGATTTTCCCATGGTGAGCCGCGCGCCCTCGATCTCAGTCTCGGCGGCGGCGCGCTCGTTGAGCAGATCGGTGTCATCAATCGTCACCAGCAGGTCGCCTTTTTTTACACTCTGTCCGGGCGTGACATGGATGCGGCGGATTTTTCCACCGATCTCAGGCTTCACATCGACCTGGAGCGAGGGTTTGACCTCGCCGGCGAGTGGCAACTCGGGGGCGATGTCGGCGCGGCGGGCCTTGGCTGTCGGGAAATCCTCTTTTTTCTCAAGAGGGGAGAAAGGCGGCCAGCCTTGGTAAAAAGCGGTTCCAGCAAGAATAAAAACGAGGACGACGGCGGAGAGGTATTTGGTCACGGAGCGCTTACTCTACAGGCTCAGGGTGTTTTTTCAACC
>JBIJAV010000056.1:0-8866 GCA_044345595.1 Terrimicrobiaceae bacterium | reverse complement strand
CACCTCCGCTCTCCTCTGCGAAATCAACGAGGAGTGGCTCACCGGGAAATCCTACCTCAACATGAACCCTGCTGACCTACCCCAAAATTAACCGCTAACTTTTACAGAATAAAAATTGCGCCGCCAAGGTTTATCCGCAGGGTTTGCAGAATCCTTGCCTCGACACGATGAGCTGGAACGATGGCTACGGCACACAAGTCGGCGAGAAACGCCCATGGGCAGCCGGCGATGGACGACTGGTCTATCCGCCCGAGGTCTGCTACGCGAAACTCCTCGAAGTGCCTGCTGCCATTTCCGGTGGCCTCACAACCTACACCAACGATCCCGCTCCCATCACAGCGCGGCGCCACGAACTGGCCAAGGCGATCGAGAAGCTGACAAATACAGAGCGCAGATGATGGGAGTTCATCCCCAGAAAATCCAAGTAGTGCGCTAAGAGAAGGCAAAAAACCACATCATCCAAACTATGGTTGCCACAGGTTTGTCACGCCTGATGACTGCCCATGAACTCCGATAAAAAGAGGGAACGGCCGCCCAAACAGGGTGACAAAAGCAGATTGACAGATTGATTGCTTTAATTGCATATAAGCAAATTCGCTCATTTACTATTATGAAAACCTACCGTCTTAATCGCCTCTTCAACTCTAAATCCGGCCGCTGTTTTGATGTCGCCATCGATCACGGCTTTTTTAACCAACCTGGCTTTCTGACAGGAATCGAGGACATGGCGAAGGCTGTGGAGACAGTTGTTAAAGCCGCTCCGGATGCGGTTCAGCTCACCACCGGGCAGGCACGCCATTTGCAGAAAATCCCGGGCCGTCAAAAGCCTTCGCTCGTTCTCCGCACGGATGTGGCGAATGTCTATGGCCGCGAGTTGCCCGTCGAGGCGCTGAGCGCGATGATCGAGGAGCCGAGTCTTCAGGCCGTTCGACTCGATGCCGCCTGCATGTGCGTGAATCTTTTTCAGATTCCTGGAGCGCCAGGCGTGACGAATCAGTGCATTGAAAACATCTGCGCGCTCAAACTCGAGAGCGACCACTATGGCATGCCCATGATGGTGGAACCGCTCGTCTTCCGCCCGAACAGCGAGGCGGGTGGCTACATGGTTGATGGCGATCTCGTTAAAATCCAACATCTCGTCCGTCAGGCAGTGGAACTCGGGGCGGATGTGATCAAGGCCGATCCGACCGACGATGTTTCGATTTACCACAAAGTCGTCGAAGCCGCTGGAGGCATTCCTGTCCTTGTTCGTGGAGGTGGCAAGGCGCCGGATGCTGAGATTTTGGCCCGCACCGAGGCACTCATCCAACAGGGCGTTTCCGGCATCGTGTATGGCCGCAATGTGGTTCAACACCAGAACCCCGCGGGCATGGTGGCTGCGCTGATGGCTATCGTCCACGACGGGGCAACTGCAACGGAAGCCGCAAAATTTCTTAAGTAAAACATGAGTAACACGACTCGTATCGGAATCATCGGTGGCGGTCTCATGGGCCGAGAGGTCGCCAGCGCCCTCTCCCGCTGGTTTGTTTTGGAAAATTATCCTGCCCACGCGGAACTCACTGCCGTCTGTGATCTGGCGGAGAAACAACGCGAGTGGTTCCGCCGGATTCCTTCGGTGAAACTTCTCACCGCTGACTATCACGAACTACTGGCCAGCCCGGATGTGGATGTCGTCTATGTCGCCGTGCCGCACAACATGCACGAGACGATTTATCTCGATGTGCTCAAAGCCGGAAAAGACCTGCTCGCCGAGAAGCCGTTTGGCATCGACCTGAAAGCCGCCCGTGCGATCGCGGATGCGGCCAAATCCAGCGGTCGTTTTGTGCGTTGCAGCTCGGAGTTCCCCTTCCTGCCGGGCGCGCAGCGGGCCTATCAAATCGCCCGCGAAGGCAAGTTGGGAAAGGTTTTGGAAATCCACTCGGGATTCCACCACAGCAGCGACCTCGATCCCACCAAGCCCGCTAACTGGAAGCGCCAGGTCAAAACTTGCGGCGAGATCGGAGTAATGGGCGACCTCGGCATGCACGCCGTTCATGTGCCATTCCGTCTTGGCTGGAATCCGAAGCGCGTCTATGCGCAGTTGCAGAAAATCTATCACGAGCGTCCGGATGGCAAAGGCGGCATGGCCACCTGCGACACCTGGGACAACGCGATGCTGCACACCGAAGTGGAAATCGACGGCAGCGAAGTCCCTGTCCGCTTCGAAATGAAACGCCTCGCACCGAGCGAGACGAACACATGGTTCATTGAAATCCTCGGCACCGATGGTGGCGTAAAATTCAGCACCAAGGAACCCAAGACGCTCTGGACATTCCAGCGCGGCAAGGAACAAATCTGGCAGAAGACCGACCTCGGTTTCAACGGCCCGTTCCCGACGATCACCGGCGGCATCTTCGAACCGGGCTTCCCGGATTGCTTCCTGCAAATGTGGGCGGCCTACATTGCCGAACGCGCAGGAAAGCTGGACGGCCGTTTCGGGTGCGTGACTCCCGAGGAAGCGGTTCGCAGCCACGAACTCTTTGAGGCCGCGCTAAAATCCCAAGACACCAAAAGCTCCGTTATTCTCTAAATCCCCCACCCCGTGAAAACCGCACTCATTCACGGCCAGCCCTCGTGGGAGTTTTCCTCCGACGCCGTGAGTGCTGCGGTTACACAGCTTGGCGGCCACTTGGCTCCAGTCACCTTTCGACTGGGATCGAAGCAAGTTGCGCCATTTTCCGTGGCCCCATGGGCAGAAGAAAGGATGGAGGCTGGCACACCTGCGATCCTGAAGGCGCTTCGCGGGGATTTTTTCTGCTCCCCATTCGGCGCGGATGAGAAGCCCTACAGAGGCGAGTCGCACCTACCTCATGGTGAAACGGCTAATGCCAACTGGCACTTCGAATCGCTGAAGCGCAGCAACGACGGCGTTGACTTGCACCTCTCGCTCGACACCAAAGTGCGGGCCGGACATGTGGACAAATTCCTGAGCCTGAAAAATGGCGAGACGGCGATCTACTCCCGGCATGTGCTCAGCGGCATGAAGGGGAATATGACTTTGGGCCACCATGCGACGCTGAAATTTCCCGATGAGGAAGGCAGTGGCCACATCAGCACGAGCCGCATGACGGGTGGATGGACATTTCCCGGGACATTCGAAGAACCCGCGCGTGGAGGCTACAATTGCCTCAAACCGTCCGCCACCTTCAAGCGCTTGGATCGCGTCCCGCTAGCGCGGGGCGGCTACACCGACCTCAGCAGATATCCCGCCCGCAGGGGATTCGAGGACATCGTGCAAATAGTCCATCGGGACCGGCCCGATTTTGCATGGACGGCGGCGGCCTTTCCTAAGGAGGGCTATGTGTGGTTTTCGCTCAAGGATCCCCGCGTGCTGCAGAGCACGGTTTTTTGGATATCCAATGGTGGTCGTCACTACGCGCCATGGAACGGCCGACATGGGAATGTCATGGGCCTCGAGGATGTGACATCCTATTTTTTTCTCGGCATTTCACCCGCCGAAAAGCCCAATCCCATCAGCCTCGAGGGGTTCAAAACCTTTACAAAGTTCAATCCCAAAAAACCGACCATCATCAACTACATCATGGCCGTCGCTGCGATTCCGCGTGATTTTGAGCGGGTCAAAAAGATCATTCCCGACGCGCATGGAGTCACCCTTGTTTCCCCCGCAGGACATCACATTCCTGTAAAACTCGACTTAACCTTCCTCTACAAAAACGCCCTATGAAACGCAGTGAAATCAACACCCTGATCCGCTCCGCTCAATCATGTTTTGCAGCCCACGAATGGGCCCTCCCGCCACGCCCACGCTGGGATGTGACTGATTTCGGCCTGGCTGATTGGCGGAATTTCGGACTCGTTCTGGTGAACCTCGCGGAGGAGCCGGAATACTGCGAAAAACTCATGTATGCGCAGAAAGGCATGACGACACCGGCTCACTGCCACCGTAAGAAAAAGGAAGACATCATCTGCCGCTGGGGGCGCCTCGCGGTTCAGGTCTGGGCAGGCGTTCCCGATGAGAGCGGGGATCGGGAATTCTCCATGCCGATCGACCACGAGCCCGTGACGGTCAAATCTGGCCAGATCATCGAGCTTTCTGCGGGTTCACGAGTGACTCTTGTGCCGGGAGTTTACCATGCCTTTTATTCCCTCAGCGACGAGTGCATCATTGGTGAGGTCTCGACGGCGAATGACGACCTGAACGACAACTTTTTTGTGAATCCCGACATCGGCCGTTACCCAAGTCTCGAAGAGGACGAACCTGCCATTCTTCGCCTTCTGAGCGACAAAACCGCATGAGTGGCCGCAAAGGAATCCTCTCCGGAGGCAACTGGATTGTCGACAAACTGAAATTCATCGACACCTATCCGCAACAGGATGCGCTCGCCAATATCCTGACCGAAACAACCGGCAACGGCGGCAGTCCCTTCAATGTGCTCCTTGACCTCGCCCGCCTGGGCGCCCCCTTTCCGCTGGCAGGCATCGGCCTGATCGGCGCGGATGCCTATGGGGACTGGATTCACGGACAATGTGATGCGCACGGGGTCGATCGCACACGCATTCTCCGACACGCGACGGCACCAACCTCCTACACCGATGTCATGACAGTCCAGTCCACCGGACGCCGCACATTCTTCCATCAGCGCGGAGCGAACGCCTTCCTCGCACCCGAACATTTTTCTTTCATCGAATCGGATGCCAAAATCTTCCACCTGGGCTACCTGCTGCTCCTCGATTTACTCGATCAACCCGATACGGAATTCGGCACAGCCGCCACCCGGGTCCTGCATGAGGCGAGGGAGGCGGGATTTAAAACCAGCATCGATGTCGTGAGCGAGGACAGCCAGCGCTTCGGGGAGATCGTTCTTCCGGCGCTGCGGCACACGGACTATTGCATCATGAACGAGTTCGAAATCGAGCGGACCACCGGCATCCCCACCAAGCCCGACGGCCTTGTTTCCCTGCCGGCGATCCAATCCGCGTCCCGCCAACTTCTCGCCTCCGGCGTCGGCGAGTGGGTTATCGTCCACTTCCCCGAAGGCGCCTGCGCGCTCGGACATCATGGACAATTCCACATCCAAGGCAGCCTCCATGTGCCGCAGGACCGCATCGTTGGCACCGTCGGCGCAGGGGATGCCTTCGCCGCCGGCGTCCTCTTTGGTCTGCACGAAGACCTCCCGATCCAGACGGCCCTCCGCTATGGAGTTGCAACCGCCGCTTCCTGCCTCTTCGGAGCAGGAACTTCAGACGGCATTCTACCGATCAAAGGCTGCCTCGCCCTTGCCGACGAATTCGGAACGCGCGAATTGAAGAGTGAGGGAACTGTTGCGCTCTGATAAATAAGGCTGACCATGTTCGCTCAAGAAAGACATAACTCGATTCGAAAAGTCGTGAGGGAGAGGCAGCGCTTAAGCTTTGCAGAACTTCAAAAACTTTTCTCTATCTCGCCGGCCACACTGCGAAGAGATTTGAGCGAGCTCGAAAATTCGGGCGACTTGATCCGCGTTCACGGCGGTGTTCTTGATCCCTTGTATGCCCGTTCAGAAATTTCCTTCGATGAGCGCCAGCAACGCCACAACACCGAAAAAAAATCTATCGCCACAAAAGCGAATGAACTTATCCCCGCTGGCTCCAGCGTTTTTGTGGATGCTGGGTCTACTTGTCTTGAGGCTGGAAAACTTCTCATGCGCCGCGCGGATATCCGCTTGATCACCCACTCCATCGCCTTAGTAGCTTCCTGCTCCCATGCCGAAGCAAGCATCATCTGCATCGGCGGAGAATTGCGCAAAGTCAGCGGAGCCCTTGTGGGAGGTGCCGCCCTCAACGCATTTGCAAATCTTCAATTCGACTTCGCCCTCATCGGCGCCACAGGCCTGAATTCCGAAGGCTGTTGGACTACGGAGTTCACCGAAACCGAGATCAAAAAATCCATCATCACCCGCGCCAGGCGCCGCATCGTGCTCGCCGACCAAAGCAAGTGGCAGGCACCCGGCACTGTGCTTTTTTCAGCGTGGGAAAACATCAACGACTGGGTAGTCGACCAATTGCCGACAGACGCCGCGCAGACCATCCCTAAAAGCGTGCGTGTTCACCACTCCATTCGATAGATGCGCAGAAACTGGATCAAAGGTCGCTTTGGAAACGTGGATGCTGATCGGTCAACAAAAGCTCAACGCGGCCCAATCCTGCTGGCAGTGAAAAGACACCTTCCCGTTGTGGGGTGAGGTTGAGGAGAGAACAGGTGGTTCTTCAGCGGACGAGTAGTCGTAACGGCTAAAGGAAGCCATCCATGTTCGGCCCTCCAGCGGGGTTCCGGGAGGCAGAAAGATGCGGGTGGGCACGGAGGCGCAGATATACCAGTTCTCGCCTTCCGACCACTGGGAGAAGTCGAAGATCGGCTCGTGAACCTTCAAGTCATCGAGGGCCACTTTCTTGTCCTGGACCCGTCGAATGGTTTCAGCATCGGGCCACAAAAGCTGCAGGCGCTTCCCATTCGGAGCGACATGGAATTCGGCGTAGGTCTCGAGTTCCGAGTCGCGGAGGAAAATTTCAAAAACATCGCCGAAAGAACAAAGGATTTGGTTGTCCTCTGTCGCACTGGTGTAGAGGTGCGGATCAGTCAATTCGCCCAAGACCAGAATGCGATCGCCCCTCCATCCGATTCTCACATGGGCGGGAAGGAATCTATCCTCGGGTGCGACACGCCAAGTTTGCAGCATTTGCATGGTTGGCGCATCGGCAAAAGCAGCGCGGACCGCCTCGCGATCTTTGATGTCAAAGTGGGAAAGAGTGGGACAGTTCATTTTTAATGCATCTCCACCTTAACCGTTCCGATCCCGGAGCGCAGGTAATGAAAGTGGACGTTCGGATGGTCCGCGAGAAGCGACATCGGGACGCTCGAGTCTGGGAGCCGCTTCGAGATCATCAGGGCACTGAGCCGCAGACCGAACGGATTGTCATGGTGGCCTGGATGCCAGATCGAGACTCTTTCGGCCTTCCATGTTTCGCGCGGGCCGACGGTGGCGGCTTCGGTTGGCACCAGCGCGACATTGCCGCCGCCGCTCGTGCGGGCGTTTTGGGTGATCGTTACTGGATGCAGCTTCACAAAGCGGGTGCCGAGCTTGCGGTATTCTGCGGGCGTCGGCGGGGTGTCTTTATATCTGCCTGTGCGCGGGAGCGGGTCGTTAAATGCCCAGTGCTTGATCTCGCCCTGCCCGCCCTGCATGACGACGCAGCGAATATCGTCGTAGCTCTTGCTGTAGGCCTCCAGGTCGCCGCTCGGAAAATGCAGGTTCTTCTCCGGGATGCGCAGGCTTTTGTCGATCCGGTCGAAGCAGAGTTCCTTGTCCGCTTTGGCAAATGAAAGCGGATGGTTCGTTTCCACGGTCTTTCCGTCGATCACCCACTCGTCCATCCCCCAGAAATGGGCGTCGTGCTTCTTGAGATTTATCCCGAGGGCGTTGACCATCTGCGCCACGATGGGGAGCTGCTCAGTCGGCCCGATTGGTCCACAGATGCCGGCTGGGTTGTCCGGCGTGCTCTGCCGCCAGGCGTCGATGTATTCCAGCGCCTCGGCGGCGTAGAACTCCTGAACTGTGTCGTAAAAATGGATTGTAAAACCGGGGCGTGCGAGGCCCTTGAGTTTCTTCTCATCAATCCTTGCGGCATCGGCGAGAAGCTCGGGTTCGAGTGTCGTGTAATCCCACCAGGCGGGAGCGAGTTTGCTGATTGGTCTTGGCATGGGCGTTTAGGTTTAAATTTTAAGAAGATCGGCGATCGGATCGAAGTCTTCGGGGCCGAAGCCCAAGTGCGAATGGCGGCGCCAGCCTTCGGCGAACTGGTATTTTCCGCTCATGCGCCCGACCTCGCTGCTCATGCGCTCCATTTCGTCGAGGTAGGCATCCATACCCTGCGTGACATCGAGCCATTCCTTTTGTGAAGCATGGCAGGCGAGCATCTCACGCTTACGGGCGAGCACCGGGCCGATGTCAGTGAAGAAATGCGGGGTGACCGGCTGGCGCAGCGCGTCGTTGAGCCCATGAGGCAGCGCGTGATAGAGAGCAACCGGCTTGTCGTAAATGGCGACATCCGGACTCGTGACGAAGTTTTTCATAGCCCGCGTGAATGCACCCGTCACGACGAGGCGTGTCGTGTTCTGGTGGTCCTCCATGTAATCCTGCGGACTCTGGGTGAGGATGATATCCGGTTGAATTTTTCGGATCATCGCCGCCGCGTGGGCTATCGAGGAAGTGTCGTAAAAGATGCCGAGATCGTCAAAGAGCGGTGGATGTGCGGTTCCGTCGGCAAGCTTCGCGGAATCCTGTGCCTCTTGCCAGCGGACGGAGATGGCTTCCTCCCGCGAGAGCGTCGCTGATCCGCAACACCCATTGGCGAGATTCCAGAGATGGATTTCGCATCCCACATCCTTCAGGCGCAGGAGTGTGCCGGCCATCATGAATTCGATGTCGTCGGGGTGAGCGGCAGCGGCGAGGACGATCATAAAATCAGAGCGCAAGAATGGCATCCATCGCCCGTGAAGTGGTGTGGATGAGGACTTCCGGGCAGTGCTTGTAGAAAGGCACGGGAGGAATCATCTCGGCAGCGATCCATCCGTCGTAGCCGACTTTGTGAAGCGCGGCTATGACCGCTGGCCAATCCACATCGCCGGAAAGCAAGTCGCAGAATCCGTCCACCGAGCCGACGGCGCGGCGGTAGTCTTTGAAATGAACACGCTTGATCCGCGAGCCGAGGATTTCGATCCAGTGCTCGGGATACCCGAAGGCCAGTGTATTCGCTACGTCGAAATAGACGCCGACATTTTTGCTGCCGAACTGGTCTGCAAAGGCTCGCATTTCGAGCGGGCTGAGGA
>JBIJAV010000040.1:0-28999 GCA_044345595.1 Terrimicrobiaceae bacterium | reverse complement strand
GCGTCAAAAAACGCCGCGCAAAGAACTACCGCTTGATGACAAAACCCCGCAAAGAAATGGGCCCCCTCCCACATCGAAAAGTGGGCGTCGAAAATCATCCCAAATCCCCACTAACTTAGCGCCATTCTTGCCTGACCCCTAGTTTTATGAACGCAAAAGACCTGTGGTTTTTATTAAATGACCACCGAGGACACCGAAAACACGGAGCTTGAGATTCAGTTTCGAAGAAGACAACCGCTTTGCGGCGGGTCTTGGCCGATTGTTCAGGAGTGGTTTTTGTGACGGCGGGAGTCCTTTTCAACCCGTGACGGTTTGTCACGGATTGAATGCATGAGGGCTTGGCTTTAAATTGTGGCGAATTCGCCATATTTGCCCGCGAAATTGTGCGCAGGCGATTTCTGCGACGAGTTGTCGCAGAAATCTTAAAACAAATTCCTACCACACTTTCCACCAAGGCTTGTCGTCGCTTTTTGCGTCGCCTTGGGCGGTGGGAGCGGCTGTTCCAGCTCCGCTTGAGTTAAAGGCTATGAGGTTTTCGGTGGAGCGGTCGAGTTTTGCTCGGCCGCTGGTGGCTTTGGTGACTTCCTGGCCCAGGCCCATGTTGTCGAGGCGGGTTTCGACATCGAGGACGCTGATGCCTTGCGAGTCGAACTCGCGGGGCCAGACGGCGCTGATTTTTTCCGTATCGGCCAGGTGGGTTTGGATTTTTTGGAAGTCTTCGGAGCTGATGCCAGTGAACTCGAGGCGTTTCATGGCGCCGAGGTCGGTTTCGGTGACCCAGCGGGCGAGGATTTTATTGAAGAGCGGCGGGGTGCCGTCGTTTTTTCCGGCGGTGCTGAGGACTTTCTGAATGACATCACGCGCGGCCATTTCCTTGGAGTCGAGGTCGCTTTCCACATTTTCGGTGCCGGTCAACGCGGTGACGGCCACTACCTCGCCAGTCTCGGGGCGGATGGCGCGGAGTTCTCCTCCGACGGAGAAGACATGCTGGGGCAGGCTGCCGTAGAAGCTTTGCTTGCCGACATAGCGGGCCACGATGTTGCCTTCGATCAAGAAGTCGCTCTTCTGCGAGATGCCTGCGCTACGGAGCTTGGCGTTTTTATCGTTGCCGAGGATGGCATCACGCGCAGCCATCTTGCTCTCCTGCCCGCTGGCGGTGCCGACATCCACGAGGTTGAATTGCAACTCTCTCGCCGTCTGCTCCATGATGCCTTGGGCGTATTTGGTCGGTGCGGGAGCGCCATCGATCTGCTCCTGCACAGCAATCGACACACGCGGCGAGCCTTTGAGAAGAACGATCTGGCGCAGGGCAAGCGTGTTCTTGGCACCCGGCGCTCCTTTCTCCACCTCGGCCTTCACTTTGACCGTGTAGATCTGATCTTTGCCGAGCCCTGAGCTGATGACCTTGTAGCTCTTCATATGGCCAAAAGCGGAGCTGAGGATGCGGTCGTAGTCCAAGGTAAAATCCGACACGCCGGTGGAGCTTAAGACATCGACGCCAGTGCCAACGCGCACCGCTTCGCGCAAGGCATCGGCCAGCGCCTGCTCGCGGGCGGTTTTCATGTCGCCGGGGGCACGGCCTTCGGCTTCGACAGTGGCTGCTTGGATTTGACCACAGAGGACACAGAGAACACAGAGGTTGAGAATGAGTTTTTTCATGGTTTTTTTATTTGGCCGATGCTGCTCTGAGCTACTGCTGAAGCGTGGTGTGTTTTCATACATTTTCCTTCATCCTTCTGACTTTCCTCCAACTTCCCAGTGACCACCTTTGTCGGGGCCTATGCGTCGGAGTTCGCCCGCTTTCACCAGCTTGGCGGTTGCGCGTTCAATAGCGCTCACTGATTTGCCGATAAGCACGGCAAGTTCCGCCAAACTCAGTTCAGGCCTTTCCTCGAGGAGTTGCAGGATTTTCACCGGCGTTTTCACCGGCGTTTTCACCGGCGTTTTCACCGGCGTTTTCCCCGAACTTTTCCCCGAACTTGGTTCGGTGATCGTTTTCGCCAGATGCTCTGGCGCGAATGCGAATTTCAACCAGAAGTCCCCGGGCGTGTAATCAATGATGGGCGCCGGGCAGTGGGCGGCCTGACACGTGGTGAGGATTCTTTCGATCCCTCGACCCCAGGATTCGATTTCACCAGCGCGGAAGAAGGCATTTGCGATATCCGGGTTGAAGGGTTTGGAGGAATGCTTTTCCGTCAAGCGAGCAACCGTCCAGTCCAGGGGAAGATGTCCCGAATTCCAGATCAGCAACTTGTCGGCATAGACGCTGATCTGGACGGGTGCTCCGCTGGCATAATCTTTGTGCGCGATTGCGTTTAAAATGGCTTCACGCAGGGCTTCCTCGGGGACGGGATAGGTTTCCACTCGCTGCACGCCGTCATAGGAAATCAAGGCCTTGAGATACTTGGCTCGGAGCGTTTCGAGGGTTTTATCGACCTGACTGAAGAGATCGCCATGAATTTCATCATGGAAAACAAGGTCGGCATTCGTGCGGAAGAAGCCGATCTTGATGTAGGCCCCGGTGACAAATCTCTCGGGATCGGGGTGAAAGAGGAGGATTGCGGCGCGTTTCAGGTAAGTTCCATCCATGAGATGAAGCTTTTCCAAAAGACCCTCATCCGCTTCTTGAAGAATTTCCGGTGTGAGTCGCTTGCTGCGCAGAGCGCGTTTGCGGAAGGCCGACAGGGAAACCGGATCGAGGTCGGCTTGCGAAACATTTGGCACCGGCACCCCGTCCCAATTCCGACCCTGCTTGCGCAGAAGAAACCGATCCAGCGC
This sequence comes from Terrimicrobiaceae bacterium, assembly GCA_044345595.1. Lineage (GTDB taxonomy): Bacteria > Verrucomicrobiota > Verrucomicrobiia > Chthoniobacterales > Terrimicrobiaceae > UBA967. Next base: position 26,221 of record JBIJAV010000040.1, on the reverse strand, counting down.
TGCGCCTTTCAATTCCTGCTTCGTGCTGCCGCTCCGATAGTGGTATTCCCCCTTGTAGCTGATCGGATAGGGATAAGGTTCGACAACAATCTCGACGAGATCGCCCTTCTGCTCTTGCCGAAGGTTCACATCGACCAAAATCCCAAGCACATCCCGGGTTTTATTTGGAATGTCCTCCAACAATTTCCGGGAATCCTTCACGCCCACCGTGTCTCCCTTGTTGTTCTTCCCGAGGACAAGCATCCCACCACCAGCGTTTGCGAATCCGCAAATCCATTTCAAGTATTCGTCACGCCAGGATTCTTTCCATTCGATGGATTGATGTTCGGTCATTTTGAAAAATTGGTTAGATTGGGGGTGGTCTTCATGTCGCCAGGCGCACGGCCTTCGGCCTCGACGGTAGCGGCTTGGATTTGACCACCGAGAACACCGAGAACACAGAGGTTAAGAATGAGTTTTTTCATGATCATTTTTTTTGGCTTTCGAGAAAATCGGACATGTTGATTCCATTCGCGCCGAGATACTGCCAAGCGATGCAGTCCCCAGTGATAATGGTGGCTTGGGAGTTTTGAACTTCGACTTCGGCATACTCGTCGCGCTTTTCGGCATCGAGCCTGAGAATAGGCCGAGTGACAGACTGCGGGCGGAATGCCAAAACGAAGCTGGCCAGCAAACGATCCTCTTCAGGAACAACTTTCACGATTTCCTTGGCTTGTTCCGGTGTCATTCTCAAGCGGAAATGGGGCTCGGTCTCGATCCACTCATTGCCGAATGAGGCGATGATTTCTTCGCCATTTTTGGAAATATCCAAAAGATCGGCAATCAATAGACGCGGAGAATCATCGCCGGAGAGCAGAGCTTCTTGAATTTCCAAAGAATAGGGCGAAACTGAATCCAGAACGCTAAACCAATCAGCCGTGGCACGATGGAGCTTTTGAAAATCCTCCACCTTTTGAATCGAACTGGCTTTTTCCAATTCCCTTGTCTCGGAAGCGGTTGGTTTTTGTTCGCAGGCTGGAAAAAGGCAAATGACAAAGAAAAAAGTTCCGCTGGCAGCCATTTTCATAACTGATTGGATGGGTGTGCTATTCAGAGCCATTTTCATTTTCGGCAGATTCTCACCTGCTTTATACTTTACTCCTCAATGACATAAATCGCCATTCCGCCTGCGGTTTTCATGATGAATTTTAAAAAACAAATCATTTCGGGCAATAAACTGAATGTTATTATCTTCAATAAGGCATTCGTTCAAATTACAATACATCCATTGGTCAGTTGGATCAGAACCATATTCCCATTCTGATGAAAGATTCTCGTTTTTTGGCGTAAGCAAACATTTCCAACCGACGCGCTCGTAGAATCTTACTTTTCTTGGAAATTCCGTATCATAGTCATCTCCCTCAATTCCGATTCTTAGAAATCCAAAAAACATGCCTTGCATTTGTGCCCACTGATGAAACTTTTTCATGGCCATCGTCCCAAGTCCTTTATTTGGGTCATTAATCTTGATATAAGACAAAACAAATAAGGGGTATTTAAAATTTTGGATTTGATTTTCAAAAAATTGCATTTCGCAAGGAACACCACCAAAGACATGGCGCTGAGCTTGCTCCGAGCTATTGCACTGGATACTGGAGATCATTCCAATCGAAATACTTTTAAGATTCACATCAAAATCCATACAAGTTATTTAAAAGATATTTTTAAAAATAACTAATTTTTTGAAAAGAACAAATCCTCGAAAAGTTGGTTATACTCGCCGGGTGTTTGCGCTCCTTTGCTGCGCTCAAAGACCTCTGCACGGACTTTTTGCATGATTTGATTGAGAGACTTGTCGCTGTGCTTCTGAAGGTTTTCGGCAAGGATTGGTGTGAATAAACCATCAAACGCCTCGTTGCCGGCCTCTGCGGCGTAGATGATGACCGAGTTTTTTGGCTTGCGACCTACTACGGCAAGGCCACGCGTAGCTGACCGGGTAGCGGTGGCGGGGAGTGGATTATGTCGGCAGGCATCGACCACCAGCACACTGGCCTTGGGTTTTGCCGAGTCGAGGACTGCAATCACTTCGTCCAGATCTACCGCGCGGGTAGATACGCGCCGCTCGTCTGGAATCTCCGCATCCGCCGGGATAAGATAGTTCTTTCCTTCCACTTGCACCCCATGGCCGCCATAGTGGAAAAAAGCGATCGCATTAGTTCCACGCACTTTTGCTTCGAAATCCTTCAAAGCATCAAGCATTTCCTCTTTTGATGCATTTTTCAGGATCGATACTTGAAATCCAAGGTAATTCAAAACCTTCGCCAACTTCTGCGCATCGGAATCGGTGTTTGCAAGTCCTCCAAACTTTAAGTAGTTGCTATTCGCTATAAGAAGGGCTTGTTTTGCAACAGATTTGCCCACATACTCAATAGTCCAATTGTTCTCTGCAAGGACATCAAAGACTTCTTCTAATGAGTATCCTGCTTTTTTTACTTTAGTAAATTTTGGAGATTTTTCCTCTAAGAACTCCCATATAATTCTATCCCATATTTCAGCAGCCTTCGCTTTTTCCAAAAAACCCTTCGGCGATTTTATCTGTTGATCATAAATTGATAGCAACTCTCGCTTAAATCTAAACTCTTTATCTGTTATTTCCTTTACTAGATCAACTGATTTACTTACATCATCAATGGATTTATTGGTTTCTGCTAAGAATTCAAATACTTGATCTAATGAATAGCCTTCCTCTTTTACTTTATTGAATTTAGAAGATTTTTTCCCCAAAAACTCCCAGATAATTTCATCCCATATTTCAACAGAGTTTGCTTTGGCTAAAAAATCCTTTGGCGATTTGATTTGTTGATCATAAATTACTAGCAACTCTCGCTGAGAGTTTTTTTGATGAAACTTCGCGGACATTTCAAAATACTGGATCGCCTTTTCCATATCGCGATTTACGCCGTTCCCATTTTTGTAAGCCATACCAAGATGATATAATGCATCTGTATTTCCTATTAATTTTCCTGGTCTTTTAATAGCCGCTTTTTCCCACCACTTAATGGCTTCCTGATAATCTTGCTCGACACCTTCCCCTGTAAAATAGGCATTTCCTAGAGCATTTTCATATTTATCGTTAGGATAGCCATATTCATCATGATTTTTAACAATTTCTTTGAGGAGTTTTACTGCCTCGTCAGGTTTCCGTATTCCGTTAACAACAACTTTAGCACCATAATTAAGGAACCACATTGGACCTTCATATTTAAAATTTTCCCAACCATGTGCTCCAGTGAATTCTGTTTTTTTACCCATGTAGTCAAAATTCTCCCAAATATTCGGGTTGTATTGTTGTGCAAGAAAAAATTTGGCGCCTTCAAGTCCCATATCTGAAGCCATATTCCAATACTCCAGCGCTTTCTCAGAATTAGGTTTTACGCCAACACCCTTGAAATACATGGCCCCAAGACTCATTGCCGCAGCAGGATCCTTTAATTTTAAGCGCTCTTGAGCCAACCTAAGTGCTTCAGCATAGTTTTTGTTTACATGCTTTCCATCAATATATATGTGAAACAAACAAGCTAGCGCACTCACGTTTCCTGATTCAGCGGATTTCTTCAGCCACTCAATACCTTTTACAGGATCTACTATTTTTAAATCTTTAGGCCGCCCGGCTGGTCTTTCACCTAAAAAAATTTCCCCAAGGTAACACTGCGCTTCACTATTACCATTTTTAGCTGATTTAAGAAGCCATTCAATGCCTTCTTTTTCATTTGCATCTTTTCCCTCTCCATAAAACAAACACGATCCTAGTAGAAACTGTGAATAAGCATCACCCTCTAATGCATTGGCTTCTATTTTATTTAGCAGTAACTTCAGTTTGTTTTTTGCTTTCTCATGCCCTTCAAGAGCAGCCCAGTCTAGAAGACTTATTGCTTCGCTCATGTCCTTTTTGATCCCTTCACCTTTTTCCAACAAGATGGCTAACTGATACCGCGCCTCACAATCGCCTTCGTATGATTTAGTGCGGAGCTCCTCAATCGTTCCTCCAAAACCTGGCATCCCAGTAGCCAGAAACATCCAAACAAAAAGCCAAACGCATGCATGTTTTATTACATGCACGTAAATTATTTGCTTTTGAATTTTACTTTTCATGGTTCTGAATTGAGAGCGCTTTAAACAAATCAGTTTTGGGGTTTCAGAAGAGTCTCAAGCAGTGGATGTGATTGCCCTTCATTGCACGCCCAGCTAATGTTTCGTTTTTTGCTTCCGCCTTCATCCTTCTGACTTTCGCTTCAGTTCCGGTTTCATAAATTGCGGGCCAGACGAACGCCAATGTCGGGGCTGCGCGTGTCCAGGTCACGGCTGTTGCGATAGGAGACAACGCAATAGTCTAAGGTGTTGCGCCAGCCACAGCCACGAATGCGGCGGAAAGCGCCAGACAGGTCCCAGCACCACTCCCACACATTTCCAGTCATATCACGAAGATGGAGTTCGTTTCGCCCTTTTTGACCCACAGGCGATGTGCCGCATCCAACCAGCGTTTGCTTTCGCTCACCCGTCCATGATTTAAATTCATCTGGAAACTTTTTCATAATCATGCTTCCAAGATCTTGCTCCGCACGTTTTGAATTGCCCCGAAACCATCCTACAGCATTTAGATCATCGCTCCCACTGTATTTGTAACCTTTGCTTCTAAGCCCCCCGCGCGCTGCCCACTCCCACTCCGCATCACCAGGCAGGCGATAGCCCTTGGAGCTGGCACTCTGCATTACTACATCGGAGCCTTCTTTACCGAACTCCCCCCTCCTATACACCGCCCCTTTGACTTTGTAGACGGGCTCCATCCCACCCATCTCGCTTCGAGCGTTGCAGAACTTTACGCAGTCATACCAATTCACGCTCTGCACTGGATGGTCGTTGCCACTGCCTTCACCCACATTGCCGATGTCATAGCCATGGTCAGCAGCCCAATTTCTCACCTTCTTCCACTCCAGCCAGGTTACTTCCGTGCGGCCGATGTAAAATGATTTTACTGACTTTCCTGCCAACTCCGATGCATCGGGCAGCGTGCCTCCTTCCACCAGAACCATTTCGTCATCCAGCACGGACGACGGAGTCGCCATGGTAAACGATCCGGCTAGTGGCGTGGGCGCGGCATACGGAGTCGGCGCAGGCTTCGCCGCAAAGACCTTATCTGCTGACAGATCGTTCCCTGCTGGTTCGCCCAAGAACAACTCCTCAAACAGCTGATTGTATTCGCCGGGCGTCTGCTGGCCGCTCGACTTCGCATACACCTCGCTGCGCACGCTCATCATGATTTGGTTGATGCTACGCCTTTTTTGCTGGAGCGAACTGGCCAGGATCGGGGTGAAAAGCCCGTCCAGAGCCTTGCTGCCAGCCTCCGCCGCGTAGATGACGATGGAGTTTTTCGGCTTCATCCCCACCACTGAGAGGCCCCGCGCGAGGTTCCGCCCACTTCCCGCAGGCAGGGGGTTGTCGCGGCACGCGTCGATCACAATAATGCTCGCCCGCGCAGAAGCGGCATCCATCGCCGTCATCACCTCATCGAGCGCCACCGCCCGTGTAGCGACTCGCCGCTCGTCGGGGATATCAGCATCGGCAGGGAGGAGGTAGTTTTTGCCATCCACTTGAACGCCGTGCCCCCCGTAGTGGAAAAAAGCAATCGCGCCGGTATTGCGTAGCCCGCGTTCAAACTCGGCAATGGCGTCAAGCATCTGCTCTCGGTTCCCATCGCGCACCACACGCACGCGGAAGCCGAGCTGCTCCAGTGCCGCGCTTAATTTTGAGGCATCAGGGCTTGGATGCGCCAACCCGGCGAAGTGCGAGTATTTCCCGTTCGCAATTAACAGAGCTTCCTTCGGCGGCGAGGCGTGGAGAGCTGCGGAAAAGACCAGAAAAACTAAAACGAATGCTATGCGGCGGAACATGGGAGACGGGGACCTATCAAAATTGCGCAGATTTTCACAGATTTTTTGGAAGACGGTGTGGAAGCACAAGAAGGTCTCGGGGAGCGCGCTCGCCCTCGGGCGCACCGCCACGCGCCCTCGCGGGGCGATTGAGAAAAAATGCGGCCGAAGGCCGGTGGAAGCACTTCCTGTCGGGCGCGGGGCGCACCCGACGGCACCCGAGGGCGGGTGCGGTCACCGAGAATGAGTCTTCCGCCTCTGTGCTGCCGACGGGGACATCGGCGTTCCGAGCGGCAGGGAGTGGAAGAATGATGAAGGAAGAAAGCGCCGGAAGGGGAAAGTATGAAACATGGAGGCGGAAAGCGCCTGCGGCGCTGTGACGAATCGCGAGTAACTGGTGGCGAGGGACTGAAAGGCAGAAGGAAGAAATCATGGCTGGTCGCCGGAATTGGGGAGTTGCTTAATGAGGCGATCGAAGTCGGACTCGAAGAGGTGGTCTTGGATGATGCGGTATTTCTCGAATTCGGATTCGGCAAAAGACTTTGCGATCTCGGCCGTAACTTTTCCAGGATGGTCGAGAAGGTCGCGTTGGTTGAACTGGAGGAAGGCGTTTAACTTTTGCTCCCAGTCGGCCATCGTCATGGGTATGCGCCGCTCGGCTTGGTCCTCGGCATAATCGAGATACATGGTGGCGATGCGGTCGAGGGCTTTAAGTTCTTTCTCGGTGAGGTAGTTTTTCGCCACTACGACATCGGGCTTGAGGATTTTGCCCTTCGGTGCGTTGCGCCATGTGGTGAGGCCCATCTTTTCTTTGGTGCTATCCGCTCGATTCACAATCAACTCGGCGGCCGTATGGCCGTGAATGGCGAAGTGCAACTTGTTCTGGACTGCTGCGAAGAAAACCTGCGTTGACTCTGCCTCGGGGCTGTAATCCAAGGCTGTGGCATAAATGTCCGTGATCTTCTGGTAAAATCGCCGCTCGCTGGCACGGATTTCCCGGATTTCGGCGAGCAAGTTGTCAAAGTAGGCTTCATTGAAAATCGCCCCGTTCTTCAAGCGCTCCTTGTCGATGACATAGCCTCTGATTGCAAAGTCGCGGAGTATTCCGGTAGCCCACTGGCGAAACTGGCTGGCGCGAAGGGAGTGCACGCGAAATCCAACGGCAATAATGGCGTCGAGATTGTAAAAATCCACATCGCGCCCCACTTGGCGGGAGCCTTCGGTTTGAACTATTCGGAATTTCCGAAGAGTTGCAGTGGCCTCAATTTCGCAGTGTTTGTAAAGATTGGCCAGGTGCTCGTTAATGGTAGGAACGCTCACTTCAAAAAGCGCAGCCATGAGCTTCTGTGTGAGCCAGACGGTTTCATCCTCCAAGCGGACTTCGATGCCATTTTCCCCAGCTTGGGCGGTGAAGATCAGAAACTCCGCAGTGCTATTACGAATCTGGATTTTTTTTGGCTTTGGCATGGTGGAGAAAGTTAGAAGTGAGAAGTCACTTAGCTGTCGATTCTACTTTTTGGAATCATTTTGGCGTGCGCTTGAGCTTGCGCTGGGTGCGTTCGGGCAATTCTTGGAAGTTTTGTTCGGTGGAGACCTGAGCGCCACTGGCGGTTTCGAGTTCCCGGCGAGCGTTGCCAGCGATGGCCACCTGCGGTTGCGGCTTTTTTGTTTTGGTGAAAGCCTTGGGCGTCCTGTTTCTTGGCGATTTCGGTGGTGGAAGCTTCGCCGAGCATGGTGAAGATGAGTTCCAAATCCGTCATGTGGTCGCGGAGGTTCTCGCCTGGATTGGAGAGAGATTTGAAGGCTTTGTATTCGGAGGGTGTCATGCCGAAGGTGGCCTTGCTGATCTCGGCGGTGAGAATGGCAAATTCGCGAGATTCTTTGACGCCGCGTTTTTTCCACTCGTCAGTAAGTTCGTCACGGACGGCGATGCCGCGAAGGCGTTTTTCGATCCATTCCTCGGAGTAGCCTTTCTGCTCGTAAATCTGGCGCATCCGGCGGGCTGCGAGTTCGGGGTTTTCGATTTCCTCAAGGCGTTCATATCCGACTTGGGCGAGCCAGAGTTTGAACGGTTCAGCTTTGGGTGAAGGAACGGACTGAATGAGGCGGAGGAGTTGCTCTGTGTCAGCGACATCGGTGAGGCGTTGCTTCCCATCGGCGGATGTCATTTTGAAAGCGTTACAATTTGTAACGGTTTGGTTGCCCTCTGCTCGAAGGCGCTTTTTCAAGACTCTCCAGTAAACGGCGGGATTGGTGCTTTCCGTAAGAATCCCCAAGACATCAACAATGGCGAAGAGCCATTTCTGATTCTCGGCATCCCAAGTGCGGCGGACTGTTTTTTCTTCAAAGAGGATGATGGATGACACGGTGAGTAAGGTTAGAAGGAAAAAGGATGAAGGATGAAGTTTTTATGGCTTCGGGAAGGTGCTGATGACGATGGAGTCTTGGGACCATAGCAGGGAGGCGGTGGAGCCGACCTTGGCAGCGGCGAGGGCGGAGTCGATTCCTTTCACGGCCATGCCTCGGGTGAGGACTTGGAAGGGAGCGGGGGCGTTTGTTTCGGAGGCGTATTTGGAGAGCGTCTTGTGGAGTTCGCTGGGTTGGGTGCAGGCGATGACTTCGACGACATCTGAGCCGTAGGGCGGGCCGATCTCGATCTCGAATCCGCTTTTATGGGTGCCTGGGATGTCCATGGCTTTGTTCGCAGGAATGAGGGTGTTTCTTGAGAAGCGGTTGGGGAAGAGGACGACGGTGGTGCCGTCGCTCTGGTGGCAGAGAACGGCGATGTGGCACTCGCGCGCGCTGCGCACGCGGAAGGAGACGGTTTCTTTTTCAGGATAGGCCCGGCGACCATCCACGGTGAAAATCTCGATGGGAAAATCCCTTGGCACTTTGGCGAGGCGGTCTTTGGCGATCTCCTGCACATTGGCGAGGCTTTGCTCGACATTCTGGGGATTGATGACGCCATCGAGGGGCTTGGCTGCCGCATCGGCTGGATCTGGCCAGATTTTTGCACGCACCTGGGAAGCCGGGATGGCGATGCGGGCTTTCTTGACCTCGCCGCCTTCAAGCCATGCCAACTCGGCATAGACGGTGACCTCGTCGCCACTGGCGTAGAAGCGCCCACGGATGATGCCCTTCACGCCTTCAATGGTGACTTTTTCAACACCAGTTCCCGGCTCCAGGATGCCCTTGCCTTGGAATTTGCCTTCCATCTGTAGGTCAGCCAGTCGGTCGCGGGTCACGACCTTGAATTTCCCGGATTCACCGAGCGCAATCTCCAACTCGTCGCGAAGCATGGAGGAGAACGGCGACTGGAGGTCGGTATTTTCGTAATTGAAGCTACCGACGGCGATGTTGACCGGCCCATCGGGCGACTCCGCCGCGAGGTTGTTGGCGAGCTTTTTGAAAGGATCGTCCGTGGCGGCGGATGCCACGGAGGAGTGTGAAGTCAAAAGTATGAAGGAAGAAAAAACGAGTATGGAAGCGGAGTGGCGAAATGGACGGGCGGTTTTCATCGGTTTGGTTTCCTACTTCATCCTTCTGACTTCTTACTTTTTTTACTGCAGGTCTTGATCGGATGTCGGTGCGCTGGTGGTGTCGATGACGGTGGTAATGTCGGTTTCGACCAACTCGGTGACTTCTGACTCTTGTTTTTGGATTTTTCCTTTTTTGGTCGAGGTTTGGGATTCGGCGGTTTTTTCCTTGCGAATGCTTCCTGCGGGCTGGTCGTCGATGTCTTCGTCGCTCATGGAAGCGAGTTGCCTCGATTCGGTGTCGGAGGAGCGAAGCGCGGAGGAATAACTTGCCACGGGGCGAGATTGACTGCTGGCACAGGCAGGAAGGAAGGCGACCAAAGTCAGAAGGATGAAGGAGGAAGTTTGAAGTGGATTGCGAAGTTTCATGGTGATGGCGGCTTGAGATTTTGTTTTGACAGGTTTTACTGAGGTTATGGCTGATTTAATCTTCGAGGTCGTTCAGGAGAGCGATGGCGGGTTTGTGGCAGAATGCTTGACCGAACCGATCGTCACGCAAGGCGACGACTGGGTGTCTCTCCGCGAGGCGGTGGCGGATGCTGTGAAGGAGTATTTTTTTGATGCTCCCGAAACGATGCCTAGAGCCATACGCTTTTGTTAATTTTAGGGTGATGAGCCGGTTCGGTTGGCGGTCTTGTTTTCTTCCTTCCTCCTTCTGACTTCCTACTTCACTGGACCACGGGTCCGTTCTGGACGACTTCCTTGATGATGGCTGTGGTTTCAAAAAATGGATCACGGCCGGAGATTTTAACTTCAGCCTCGATAGTGGGCTGATTCACAGGAGCGCTCTCGGTGGCTGCTGCGGCGGGGGCGTCACCTTGGGCGACCTCGCGCATCGCGCCTCGGCCGGTTTCGGAGAAGGTTTTCTCCTCGATCGAATCTTTGATCGTGGTGGTGACTTTTTCGCCTTTAACAATGCGTTTGGTAGTGCGAAGGACATCTGCTGTTTTGATCGCCATGGTGACTTCGCAAGATCCGTCGTCCTTGTTGAATTTGATGCCGGTGGTAGCGGCGCCTTTGAGGACATGCGACAGACCGGCAACGAGCTCGTCATTTTCCAAAGCCATGTCTCGGACAGTCGTGTTGCCGTTGATTTGAATGCCCAACATGCGGGCGGCCAGGCGGCGGTAGGCATCGAGCTCGGCGGCGCGCTTGGCCATGACTTTCTGGTGTCCCTCGGAGCCGGGCAGAGCGGCGTTGCCCATCACATCGATGACGCTGTCTTTGACCTCGGTGTTTGTCTTGGTCTTGCTGGACAAGGCCTGAACCGAGCCGTCCTTGAGGACCTTGCCTTTGATGGCGGTGTTGAGTGTGTTGATGACTTCCCGGATTTTGACGGCGCGGACGACTTGGACAGTGCCGTCGGCGAGGTATTCCGGTGGCTCGGTCGTGATGGAGCCAACGAGTGTGGCAGAGACCGCGCTGTCGATCTTATCGTCGCCTGCAGCGAGATCGGCGATCGTGGTCTCGGAATCGACTTGAAGCCCGTAGATGCGCTCGGCAAGGAGGCGGTCGGCATCGAGCTCTGCGGCGCGTGTGGCCTTGAGGCGCTCGCGCGGCCCAGCCTTCTGCCAAATCTCAGGAAGCTTGGGAGCGGATTCTTCGGTGGGTTTGACTGCGGCTTGCACGATGGATGGCAAAAGAAGGCCAAATGCAGCAGATAGGACAGGAGTGAGGATGCGGTGTTGAGAGGTGGTTTTCATAACAGCGCCGAAATTATGAGAGCGATCCCTACGCGTAAACAGGCAATTCAACGAGCGGTTGAATTCGCCTGCTGAACGGTCGAAAAGTGGGGGTGAGTGGTCCGCCTTCGCGCTGCGCGACTACGGCGTGACGAGGGTCGAGGGTCGAGGGTCGAGTGCAGGGCGTGATCCGCCTACGCGCTGCGCGACTACGGCGTGACGAGGGTCGAGGGTCGAGGGTCGAGTGCAGGGCGTGATCCGCCTACGCGCTGCGCGACTACTGCGTGACAAGGTGGAAACGCTGAAAGGCTGAAATCTGAGAGCCTGAAAGGCGGCGAAGCCGCTGTGGAAGCGGGGGCCTTTGATGCCATGGCCGCTGAGGCACTGCGCGAGGCGGAAGCGGGAAAAACGATTCCTTTGGATGAAATCCTCGACGACCGCTGGGTTCCGTAGGCAACTAGCGGCTTTGCCTGACCCGGTGCGCCGGCAGGCGAATTTTGGATGCAGGGATTGTGGGATTTTTAGGATGGACGTTGTTTCGTTTGCCACAGGGTGGCCATCGGTAGGGCCAACAGATTTTTGCCAAATGAAAGTCGCTGTGATCCCGTGTAGAGAATGAGTCCATGAACAAAGTCCCTTCCGACAGCGCAGGCGAGGTTTTCGAGACCACGGCAGTCATTTTTTCCAATGTCTGAAGCGCACTTAATTTCTATGCCAACAATGCGTCCATCCGGTGACTCTAAAACAAAATCTACCTCGTTGCCGGAGACATCTCGATAGTGGTGAAGCGTTGGGCGCGTGTTGCTCCAAGTGATCTGCTTCGTCAACTCCATGGCGACAAAATTTTCCAACACAGCTCCCGCGCGATTCCGATCTCCGGCGAGTGCCTTGGCATCAACACCTCGCAAGTGACAAACCAATCCTGAATCGTTCAAATAGGTCTTCGGTGCCTTAATGAGGCGTTTTTCCAGATTTCTGTGCCAAGCGGGAATCTCAATATGCAGATAGAGGGCCTTGAGCAGGGCAATATAGCGTTTGAGTGTGCTGGAACTAATCCCGACCACGCGACCCACCTCGGCAAAATTCTGCAATCCCCCAACGCGTGCGGCGAGGATTCGCAGAAGGTGAGGCAATTCATGCAAACCCGCGATATCGGCTAAATCGCGGACATCCCGTTCCAGCATGGTTTGCAAATAGGCTTCCCACCAAGCTCGGCGGCGTGCGACCTGGGAACGAAGAATAGCCTCAGGGTAACCGCCTCGCGCCATGCGCTCCAACAAGTCGCCCCACTCCATGACAACTTCGTTAAAGCCATCCTGACCTTGGAAACATGCATCCACAAACCCCTCCCGCACACCTTCGAGTTCACCTTGCGAGAATGGCCACAAAACTTGCACTTCCATACGGCCAGCCAAAGAGTCGGCCAGACGCGGAAGCGTAAAAATATTGGCGGAGCCAGTCAGTAGATACCTCCCCGGCAAGCGCTCGGCGTCGACGCGTTTCTTCATCGGCAAAAACAACTCGGGTGCGCGTTGAACCTCATCAATCACGCATTGCGGTCCTGCATCCTCCAAAAAAGAATCCGGCGAACGCTTGGCGGCGCTCAAGGTGGAGGGATCATCCAAAGTTAAAAAAGAACGCGCCAAGGAGAGCGAGCCAGCAAGTTCCTTTGCAAGCGTGCTCTTGCCCGTCTGTCGCGCTCCTGCCAGGAGCAAAACGGGAGTATCGAGATGAGCAGCAGAGCAATTTGCAGTAATATTTCGAGTAATCATTGGCCGATAATCAACCACACTATGATGGTTTATCAATACCGTTTTGAGATTTTTCAAAAAATATGGAATGGTTTAAAATATTCATAGGAATGGTTTGTAAAAAATTTCAGGATACACAAAGGAAAGAATACTTCCTTTTTAGAAATAAATTCCCTGTTCTTCAATTCTGTCACGAGTGGCGAGTCCGCCTTCGCGCTGCGCTCCTACGGCGTGACAAGGTGGAAACGCTGAAAGGCTGAAATCTGAGAGCCTGAAAGGCGGCGAAGTCGCTGTGGCGTGTAGCGGATAAAAAGTGGAGGAATGCTCGCCGATCCGCTTCGAGAGGCGCTCTGCGAGCATCAGGAGAATTCGGCGGTCATAGACACGCCGCTACAAAAGGGGGCTCGAGGCTGGTCTCTCGTTTTTTTAGGCCAGACTTCTAATGCGGTTTTCGAGGTCTGCGAGTGTGTCCAGCACTTCGGTGATGGGTGGAGGCGGGTCATTTTGAATGTTAAATGTTGGGTTGCGGCGAAGCCGCTGTGGCGGGCCTTCGCGCCAGGATTATGCTGGGGTCGTTAATCGCTGGCGTTAGTTTTTAGCCGTTCCCATCGCCGCTCGACCAACTCTTGGTAGCGTGACTTCATTTCTTCCGAACATAAACCGGCGCTGATGAGAGGGATTGCCGCGCTCAACCCTTTTTCAAATCGGCGTAGCGCATTGGCGATCTGGCGGTCGGTCAATCCCAATGCGTTCCCCAAAGCGAAGAAATCCCGCCGAGTGAGGCGCTTTTTACGGCCATGCATGGTCAGGGCGCTTTCCTCCGTGTCCTCGGGCAATAAGAGCACGGTTGGCAACAGGTCGTAAGCCGGCGAGAACCGGATTTCTCCGTCCTGGGAACGAATCAGGGAAAAGTTCTTGAGGTGCATGTCGGAATTCCCCGTCAAAAAGCTGAACAAGTTGACCTCGAAAAATCGCAGTGCATCAAGGCCCGGATGGCTGCAGTGCTGTCGAATCTTTTTGCCAACCGCCTCCAGCGACCCTCGGTATTTTTCCTCGGTCATCCGATCAGTCAACTGGCACATGTCTTCCATGGCCAACTTTTGCACCCCTACCCGGTCCATGCGCCTCACAACCAAAGCCAACTGACCATCCTGCATCGCTATCAGTCCGCATTCGGCAGTTTCAATGCCAAAGCAAGCCGCCATGCGCATGGTGAGGTGCTCAAGTTCGGGCATTTGTGGAAAGCGTTCTACTGGAGGTTTGAGGATATAACCGCCTTCGAGCCCGACGAGAGTGAATCGGCCGCCTGCGCGCGCTCCACCTGTTTCCAGATGCAGGGAAAGCTTGGGCTGGACACCCGGAACCGCGACATGGCTGCGGACGATCTGTTCGGCCATTGCATTCAGTGCGGCCCACGAGTAGGGAAGCTGCGGAGGCTGCGCGCTTCCAAAAAGCCTGCGGCAGCACGCGGCATGGAAATCCATTTCTTCACCGTCGATGACTCCCAAGCATATCTTGCAGCGCGGATTATTCATGTGCAACCTCCTCAAGCGGCGCCACTCCAGCAGCACCGATACAATCCCGACAGCAGGCCAACAAAAGCCCCATGCGGTCACGCGGGTCGATCTTCCATGTCTTTTCGGCAATCTCCAGCAGCCATCCCTCGGGAATGAGCCCGTCAAAAAAAGGGAAAAGCCGCTTGTCCTCGAAAGGCTCGGCCCTCAAGGGAAGTGTGAGGCTGGCAGAAACGGCCTCCGGGTCGTTGAGATAAACCGCCGAGTAGGTGAAACGATACCCGTGATCAAGTTCCTCAAGCACACCGACCGGCCTGTCGTGGAGAAGGATTTCAGCTTTTCTCATCGTCCACCGCCTCTCGGAAATGTGCCGGAGCCATCCTATGGCCAAAGAGACCCAGAACCTGGTTGACCTTGTCAAGGCGCAGCGAGGCCTTGCCCTGCTCCAGATCACGGATAAAGCGCAGACCCACCCCAGCCCGATCAGCAAGATCATGCTGGGTCATTTTCACGGCTTTGCGCTTGGCCTTCACAAATTGAATCAATGGATCATTCATTGGAAATACCCGATCGAGTATAAATTTATTTCAAATACCTTTTACTATACCCGAAAGGGGGCTGCAATTTTAATTTTCGGAATAATAAATCCGATCGGGTATAAAACGGGTTGCGGTTTATTCAACCACCGAGGACACAACCAAGCGCCTAGGCAGGGGCGAGGAAGAGCAAACGAAGTTTGGCCGGAAGGACGAGGGAGTGGGCACGACTGATACCAAGAGCTGAATCCTTTTGGACGCTTACGGTAGCGGCGGTCTGCGAGCGCTGATGGTCAACGATTCGGCGCTCATAGAGATGCCGCTACAAGCGAAAACGGCACGCCAAAATTTAAAACCTAGTAGCCATTGGTATGAGTCAAAGTGCATGGAGGAAATCAAGGGGTGTGGTGCATTCGCGGCGCGAATGTGGGTTGCTGAGAACCTGAAAGACGACGAGGGAGCTTACCTGAGATACTCCCCTCGCCGTTCAGCTCGCGCAATGTTCTTCTGCAGCTGGGCCGAACTCCTCAAGCAATCTCGAAAGCCGGAGAACTTCTTCCGCCTCGATTTCAAGCAAAGCGGCGACCTCCTGAACTTCAAATCCCTTGCGTAACATTTTGAGAACCGCCACTTGTTGCCCGAGTAGCTTGCCCTCGGCGCGTCCTTTTGCTTCGCCTTCGGCAATAGCATCGGCCAAGAGCGTGCGTTCGACGCGCACGCCATCCCAGTATTTGTCGTAAGCCGCCAGTTCGCCTTCGCTAAATCCCGATTCCTTCATGTATTCCACCGCCTCGCGCACTTCCTGCTGGGCAAGGAGGTCAGTGGAAACCTCCGCCGACTTCTCACCGACTTCCGTGAGATACCGCAACCAGAGGACTTGAAGACGCTTTTCGGGCATTGTTTGCGGACGAAATTTCGGCAACTCGACAAAGACGAATTCCAGCCCCTCGATCTGGCGGTCTGTATCGAGGGCGTGGACAATCCGATAGTGATGATACCATTCCGGGCTGTCTTTAATGAAAGTATCGTCGACGAGGTTGAGCGAGTAAACGGGTTGGAGGAGATGGTATTCCTGACTGGTTTTCAATTGCTTCACATACGCCTTCGAGGCATTGAAGAGCACGCGACTCATGAAGCTGTCAGTCCACAACATCTGCATCTCGACGATGAATTGGCGTTTTTTCTGATCCACACAGCGGACATCCACGATGCTGTTGCGCACCTCCGGAATCTCGGGAACCAACTCGCTCGGTAGATACTCCAATTCCTGAATCTGGGCATCAGGCTCGAGTGGCAATAGCGCGTTGAGAAAACTCTTGAGCAGATGAGGATGCTGGCCAAAAACCTTTTTAAAGGTCAGGTCATTCTTGGGATCCAAGTAGCGCATGCTGGGCATCATACACACTGCCTTTGGCAGGCGCAAGCCATGAAGAGCGCGGCTACGGCGTGTAGCCCGCCTGAGATACTCCCCTCGCCTTTCAGCGTGAGCCGAGTTCGGGTGTGAGCCAGATTTCTTTGAGCACCTGGACGCGGTTGCTCCAGAGGTTTCTTCCTCCTTGGCGCAGGGAGACTTCGCGGACGCCTTCCTCCACATCGGTGGTGATCGGTGTGTTGCCGACGAAGTTGCCGTCGATGAAGAGGTCGAGGCCTTGGATTTCTTGTCCACCGGAGGTTGGTTTGATGAGCACCTTGTGGCGGGGAAGCTCTTCGTTTCTGGAGGCGGAGAGGTCGCCGAAGGGGATTTTAGACAAAGCCGATTTCATCTCGGCGGCGCAGGCGTCCAAAGCACGGCGGTTGTCTGTGCGTTTCACAAACTGCCTCTGTGCGACGATGCGTCCGCTTTCGACTTCGAGGGCCTTGACGGTGATGCCCGCATCGCTGCGACTGCGGACGATGTTTTCTGTCATGCCGTAGGCTGAAACGCTCTCACGGGTCTGCGTGATGCGGTTTTTTGTGATGCTCACGACGAGCAAAAGGTCCGCTCCGGCGAGACGGCCGAGGCGGGCACGGTCATTGACGATGTTGTTGTAGGCGAGGCCTTGCTCGGCGAGGATTTTCTCCAGATGACGGCGACTCACGAGCGAGACGCCATCGGTCTCCATGACTCCCGCCTCGGCGAGGGACTCCACCATCTCAAGCCCGCCAGAGTCGGTCTCACCGCTCAAATCCTCGGAGATCACTGCCAGTGCGGGATCGCGGGCTTCAACGCTGTGAGTCGTGAGGCAGGCAAGCGCAAATGCGATGAGAGTGCGTAAAAAAAATGACCTGAAAAAGTTACCCCTGTTTTCCACTCTGTGTCCTCTGTGTTCTCCGTGGTTAATTTCTGATCACATCTGCTGCTGGAAACGGGCGGCATTCGCCCACACGGCCTGATTTTCCCGCAAGGCGGTGGCGTATTTTCCATTTGGCGACATGGCGATGAGTTCTTTCAAGACGCCTTCGGCATCGGCGTAGCGGCCGGTTCCCTGATAGATCACCGCCAAGATGTATCTGGCTTCGGGGTCGGCAGGCATCTCCTGAACACCGCGCTCGGCGGATGCGGTGGCTTCGCGCCAGAGGCCGGCATTTGCGAGGCGGACTGCCTCTTTGGCTGCGAGACTCTTCGTCCCTCCAATGACGCGCCGAATTTTCAAGACACTCGGATGCAGGCTAGAAAAAATCTGTTCCGCTGCCTTGTTCCGCATTTTTTGAATCATCGGATACGGATCAGGTGCGGCAGGGTAGCCATCCGACGAGAATGCCGACTGCGAGTCACTCAACTCGATGCGGCGTCCACCAGCGATCTGCGAGGAGGAAGTCAGGACAGCACGGTAATTGGCGATATAGTTGGCAGTCGTTTTCGTGTTGTAGGAAGTGAAGGTGTTCCCATTGTAGGTGTAGGAACTGGAGTCACTAGTCGAACCGGAGAGCCCCTCGGCTTGGAGATAGATGAACGCATCCACACCTTTGATCCGGCCGCCTCCGCGATTTTCGACGAAGCTCATGCCTTGAAATTTGCGCTCATCAATGGTCTGGCCGAGATTCGCACGGTCCACGAGCTGGTAGTAACCTTGATTCGCAAAAAGCTGGAACAACGCGTGCGCCATCTCGCCAGCATCGGAACCGGCTTCTGGCACGATCGAAACCCGTGCGCCACGGCCCAAGCTCAACTCGGCGGGTTGCGGTGCGTCCACGGTGATTGTTGTGCACGAAGTGAGGAATGCGGAGCCAGCCAGGCAGATCAACGAAAGGAGGGATTTTTTCATAGGTCAAAAAGAGGCGCAGAAACTACAGCGAACTCGACCCCATATACGAGCCGCTTTTTGCGTTGTAGCGGTTCAAGCTGCGCTCAGTGGTGACGGCGATGACTCCGCCGCTCACTTGGACAGCCGTGGGCTTACCGCTGACCGAGATGGAGCCTTGGAAGGAACCGGTCTGCGCGTTGTAGCGGTTCACGGTTCCATTTGCCAAAAGAACGGCAATCGTTTCGCCATCGCAGCCGACGGAAATCGCATTGCTCACGGAGATCGAGCCTTTGAACGAACCGGTCTTGGCATCGCGGCGTTCGACGGAGGAGGAGTTTTTGAGGACGGCAATGACGCCGTCGGCGTGGAGTGACATGGTGGTGAGGAGAAAGGTTGCGGCGAGTGTTTTTTTCATGAACTCGGGATGGGGGTTACCAGCGGTTCGGATAGCTCACGCGCTGGCGATTGCCGCAGTTGCCGTAGGATTCGCGGTAAATCACAGGCTGTTGGCTGTAGATCACGGTCGGTTGCGAGTAGTAAACCGGTGCGGGACGCACCTGCTGGTAGGGCTGCATGTAAACCGTCTGCGGCTGATAATAGGTCACAGGTCGTGAGTAGTAAACGGGCGCGGGTGCCGTATAGACAGGCGCAGCGTAAACTGGCGCGCATTGGCGCTTGTTATTGTTGTAGTAGAAGCCAGAGCCATCCCCGAGCGTGAATCCCCAGGAACCAGCTTGTGCGAGGGTTCCCAAGGCGAGAGTGATGGCGGATACGAGGAGAGTTGTTTTTTTCATAGAGTTTGCAGGTTTGAAAACATGCTAAGGGGGATTTTTTTCAGGTCAAATTTCAGAGCCTGTTAATCAACATTTTGCAAAGAAAAAACAGCCGCTCAGGGTGGAAAAATCGCCGTTCGACTGTGCGAAACGACCGTTCGTTGAAAGAATGGTTTTTTGCGTTTTCGATCGCTCACCAGGGGTTCGGAATGATGACGCGCTGGGGATTTCCATAGGGATCGTAGGTTTCGACGACCTGCGGGTAGCCGCCATTGTAAGCTGGCTGCTGATAGCCTTGATACATCGGCGCAATCCCGTGGCTCGGCGCCCCATTGTCGATAAGTTCGTAGGAATCATACTCACCATCAGGTGGACCAACCCGCCGATCGCCCTGCCCCGGTCCGGGACGAAATGTGCCAGCCTCCTCAAAGCGCACAAACTCGCGACGGGGAGAGCACGAAGAAGAACAAAAAACCAAAAATGCCAGAAGAGAAAAGTATGAAGTATGAAAGCGGAGGGAAGACATCATTTCGTTTGAAGTATGTATTTGGCCGAAAAAAGCAAAAAAATGAATCGCCTAACTAACAAGTTACATCTTTCTACAGGAAAAAATAATATAAAACCACTGATTACTCGGATGAACAAGGATATGAAGAGATGAGCACGGGTGCATTCGCGGGGCGAATGGGGCAAGGTAAAAACAAAAACTCTGCAAGCAGTCTTGCCAGATTTTTGCTTTTTTTCTGCCAATACCAGGAGGCTGGAATCATCCGTGTCCATCTTTGAAATTTGATTCGCTGCGCTCACCCCTTCGGGGCTGCCTGCGGCACTCTGTCTCGCTCCACTCGGCTGTGGTTAGTTTCCCTCCAAGCGCAGCGCCTGTTCATTGTTTAAAAACATACAAACTTAATCCTTAAAAATTCTTCACCAAACTTTCCACCAGGGCTTGTCATCGCTTTTTGCGTCGCCTTGGGCTGCGGGTGCGGTTGATCCAGTGCCGCTGGCGTTAAAGGCAAGGAGGTTTTCGGTGCTGCGGTCGAGTTTTGCGCGACCGCTGGTGGCTTTGGTGACTTCTTGGCCGAGGCCGATATTGTCGAGGCGGGTTTCGACATCGAGGACGCTGATGCCTTGCGAGTCGAACTCGCGGGGCCAGACGGCGCTGATTTTTTCCGTATCGGCCAGGTGGGTTTGGATTTTTTGGAAGTCTTCGGAGCTGATGCTGGAAAACTCCAGGCGTTTCATAGCGCCGAGATCGGTTTCGGTGACCCAGCGGGCGAGGATTTTGTTGAGAATGGTCGGCGGGGCTTCTCCGTCTCCATTGGGACGGGCCACCAGGTCGAGTGCTTCGCGCGCGGCGTCTTGCTTGGCAAATGCCGTGCCGCCGACGGAATTTTTGCCCGAGAGGTTATCCACCGCTATGACTTCGCCGGTGTCGCCGCGCACCGCACGGATTGTGCCTGTGGCAGCGAAACTATGCTGCGGAGGGCGTCCATGCAGAGTTTCGCGGCCGAGGTATTTCATCGCTATCTCCCCCTCGATCACGAAGTCGGCACGACTTGCGGGATCGACGACAAAGAATTGCAGGCCCTTGGCTGCGTCCTCCAACACATGCTGCAGCGAGGAGTTGCCATCGGATTCCGGCAGGCGCTCGCGAATCCGGATGGCCACGCGTGGCGCGCCCTTGCGCTGCATGAGCTCCCGCAAAGCCAATGTGTTCTTGGCGTCCGGCGTGCCCTTTTCCACATCCGCCCGAATCTTGACCGTGTAGATTTGATCAGGCCCGAGGCGGGAACTGATGACCTCGTAACTTTTCACATGCCCGAAGGCTGAACTGAGGATGCGGTCAAAATCCAAAGCGAAATTCGAAACCCCGCTCGATGCGAGCACATCGACACCAGTTCCCTTGCGCACGGCCTCCCTGAGCGCATCGGCGAGCGCCTGCTCGCGGGCCGTTTTCTGATCCCCCGCCGCTCGGCCCTCGGCCTCGACTTGCACAGCTTGGGTTTGACCAATGAGAGCCATAGCACAAAGGGAGAGAAGAAGTTTTTTCATGGCTGCTTGGGTAGGATTGGATTCATCTCTGGCAGGCTTTGGTTCGGTTCACAGCTTCGATTATCAGCGTTCATCGAGGAGTCCCAAGAGGCTCTCCAAGTCCTGAACACGCTGCTTGGTGAGTTCCATCACCGCACTGGCACTGCATGGAATCCACATCGTGCCTTGCATTTTTGCGTAGGTGGCTTCGTAGGATTTGATCTGGAGGTCACGATACGCGATCCATGCGCGCTGGGCTTTTTGCAACTCGGAGAACTCGTCCGCCGGCATCTTCTTTTTCAGTTTGGACCAAGTCGTGTTGAGTCTTGCCTCCCACTTCTCATGGGCCTCCGCGATCGCCTCACACATTCCCGCTGTCGATCCATTGCGGTCCATCGCAGCATCCATAGCGATATCGATCGGATCTTTCACTTCACTCCCCTCGCCTTTCGGGAGAACGAAAAAAGCAGCAACAATAAAAAGGAGGATCTTCATGGAATGGGACATCAGTTTCGTATCGTCACAATGAATGCCTTGGTCTTGAGCTTTTCATAGTCAAAAACAAACCACCCTTCGCAGCCGCACATTTTGCGCCAAGTTTCCGCCGGACTGCGAAAGAAGACCCAATAGTCTTTTGTCGTGAGCCCCTCGACTTGCTTTCCATAGCGTCGGCGCAGGGCGGATTCCAAGCACGGGCAGGCTTCGAGTTGGAATTCCAGATTGAGGATGTTTTTGATCATGCCGTTGTAGCTCGTTCTTTTATCGACTTGGAAGGTGCGCTGCCGCTCCTTCAGCCGCCCCACAAGTTCGGCCAGGCGCAGAACGCGGGTGAGCTCGGTTTTTGTGAACGCACGAACGATCTTCGTATCCGTGCTGCGGAAGGTTTTTGGAACTTTGAGTTTCATAAAAGCTGCTGCTCAGGATTGGACATCTGATTGGAAGAGCCGTAACAAGCGATCCTGTCCCATGGCAGCCGAGATCCGATCCACGGCTTGTTGTCCGAATTCTTCGCCCAGCAAACCATCTCGGGATTGCAGGAGTTTGTAAATTCTTGCGGCTTTTTTTCGCCTCGTGTCCAGTGCTTTGAAATCCGCATTCCGCTGTATGGCTGATAGCAAAATGCTCTCCAGGGATATCAAAGCTCGCTCAGGAGAGCGGTTTCGATGCCCCTTATGCTGAACGATTTTCATTTCGCGCGTATTGTATCTGTCCAACCGGATTTCGAGGGTGGAAAGGGAATTGTCTTCGGAATCCCGCAAGGAAATGATGTGGGATTCCCCCAAGAAGCAAGGGGTGGAATAGCCTCCAACGCAGTGCTGCATGCGCCGCCCTTCTTCAGCGAGCGCATGCGGGGTTCCAAGCGATACTGCTTGGACGGTTGGACTCAATGGCACTCGCTTGGGAAGGAGAAGGGGCCATTTATTTAAATTCTCATCGCGCCGCTCTGATATGCCCGCATAATCCCACATCATACGATGCCAGCGCGCACTCCACTCGACTAACCGAAACATGCCAAAAGTTTGGGGCGCCTTGAGCCAGCGTTCGGTAGAGTTCCTCCGAACTTCCTGTGCGGAGAACTTTTTTCCCCGTGACCGTCGTCTTGCCAGAAAATCCCCCGCATTCCCGATGGCATCCAAAAAATCAAATGTGTCCCGGATGGCGTCGGGGCCACCCTCAATAGCCGCAAATTTTTGGTAGGCACTGGTCCACCCCATACGACTTGATTCGAGCAACCAACGCTGCTTCACGGATCGGTGGAGATCGTGCCTACCATAACTGACATGGAAATCAAACCTGTCATTTAAGTTATTCATCCCAATATAAATCGAATGAAAAGCATTCCACTCCTCATCGTTGCACGGCACCTTTTCGGGTGCCACTGGATCCAGCACGGCAAGTAGTCCTTCCAGATTTCCGCGCCATGGCGCAGGACTGGCCTGAGTTGTCGCCAATCGGCGTAGAATGGAAACTTTTCCCGGATGAAACTCCAGATAGGCATCCCATACGCTCTCGCCAGCATCGATCCGACGACGGACGCGATCCGAGACCTTGTTAAAATTTACAAATTCCCACTTCAGCATGGGTAGAACCGTGAGGGCTTGAATTCGAGCTTTGACACGGAACGGATTGGTGGAGTGAATGTAATTATAAAACTCAACATTCGAGGCACTAATATTCAGGATGTTCTGATTTAAAAGAGCCATCGCCTCGCTGGAGCATAGGGCAAAAAGATCTCCGGCATCGCGCATCCGCTCGCGTTCCACCATGCCTTCAAGCTCTATAGGAAAGAGTTGATCCATTTCCACTTGATCACGCCACTCGGCTGTATCAAAATCGCGGAGTTGGCGGCCGAGCATCTCAGGAGTCCGGTCTCGAAAAATCAGGAGGAACCCTTGTGGACTCAGGATGAGAATCTCCCCTCTCGATTCGGCGAGCACCCGGATTTCAGCGAGTGCTTTTCTTTTGCTCGAAGGAACTGATTGTTTTGCAAAACTCATGGAACAAAAGTAGTTGTTAGAAATACAGTTAAAATTTTGTCAATCATCTTAAGAATAATTTGTTTGTAATAAAATAATGATTTAATTTTATTCGCATTTTTAAGATCATCGGCATTCACATGGATGTTGTTGCTCATGACAGATCGGGGATCTTTACTATGCTCCAGGAGAAACAAATGCCCCACCTCATGCGCCACCACAGCCTCCCACTGCTTCGTATTCAATGTCCGGGTTCGATTCAGACGGATGATGTTTTTGTAGCCCATAAACTCTCCTAATGCCGCAGGGTTAATCATTTCATGTTGCTCCACATCATATATTTTTAACACAGACAAACCCTCACGATCGGTCTTTTGAAACTTGATATGCCCCAACTCCCGCCACTGGTTCAACCCACGCTGAATGACCTCTGGATACAAACCATCGTATTTATAATAAACAACCAAATCCTTTTTAGACTCATTCAACGCGTAAAAAAATCCAGCCAAAACAATAAAAATTCCTATAAAGTATTTCATGCTTTAGTTCTCTAATGAATATGCAGTAAAGAATACTAATATCATTTAAAATGTCAATATATTTTATTTTATTTCGAGATTTAATAACAGGATATTTCGACCATTAACTCCAAGATTTTTACCGTTCAACCCATCAAAACGACCATTCGTTCATTTCGTAAAACGCCCTATCCGATACCCAGGACACATACGCGACTCGGGACTCGCGACCGCTACAGGAACAACCGAAAACCGCTCAATTCGCGCCTTCTACTTCACCGCTTGGCACAGGCCATTTATCCCCTTGTATTGGTGATAAAAAACGAGGCTATTGCTTTTCCAATTCCATGGATAGATTCAAGATCGTTCTCTGTGACCTCTTTTAATTTTTTTCTAAGCCTTGTCACTTCCCTCAAGCACTTGAGCGTTCGTTTATTCGAGAGTAACCCATATCCAACCAGAAATAAATAGAGATAATCCCTTCCATGATTTGTTTTTATAGATGCGATTAGCTCTATCCAATCAAAAGGTCTTATATTCTTTTTATTTGATTTATCATTTAAAAACAAATCGAGTTTCCTTGAAATTTCGCTGGATTTTTTCCCTATCCGCCCAGATGTAAAAATGCAAAAGAGCAAAAACTCCTGCAGCTCCCTCTCCGTCCTATCAAATTTCTTTATTTTCTGGATCATCTCGAAAAATATCAACTACAGCCCAAATCTTGTTCAGGCTTTCCATAGCAAATAATCGACTTCTTGAACATCGCAGTCGAGTTCGCCAGCAAGGTCGCGGACATCGCGCAGGTATTGTTTGTAGTCAGCGACTGTGAATTGTTTCTTATCTTTGCCGTAAAGCACCTTCCAGTTTCTAAAATCAATAATGGCATATTCTCTGGGATAACAGAGAGTAAAAATCGCCGAGGCGACGCCGATCCCAACGCCGGGGATCGTCAATAAAATGTCAAGTCGAATACCCAGAAGTTTATCTTTATCTTCATGTTTTACTCGCCAAAACGCTCCTGTAAGCTCTTTGATCAACTCAGTGGAGTTGCCGACTCTATGCTTTTCAGTCCGGTTTCTTTGCTTGCGTAGTTTCCAGTTAATAACGGCATCAAATGTAGAGGCAGTCAAAAAACCAAGGGCATCAAACTCATGCCTCACGAGGTTACGGAGACTCAAGATTTGAGTCCATTCAGAGTTCGAAGAAACAATAAGCGATTGGCGCTTGGACTGGAAATATTCTATATTGATGGTATGTTTTTGGGTGCAAACGTTTTTACTAATAGCCATAGAATTTAGCATTCATGAATAGTTCTCGTGCCAATGAATGGGGACTTTTGCTCCCCTCCAGTAGCAGTTTATTGCTACTGTATCTTTATAATCAGGCGTTCCGGGTCGGGGGATGTTTTTTCCAAGATTGGATTTATTTTCTGATAAATCGAAGTTAAAATATAAAGGTAATGAATATTTTGTAGATGATTCAGGAATTTTATACCTATCTTTTAATAATGGTATAAATCCAATTTTGTAATCAGCGCCATGAGCATCGATACCATTTTCATCAATGAGAATAGAATTTGACCGCAATGCAAAATCTTCTATTTCGACAAAGTTTTTATATCCATCCGGGCACTTTCTCATCCAATCAGAAATGCATCTAAGAACATCATTTTGTTGCCTGCTTTCAAGAGTTGTTGTTTGGATGAAATCTTTTGCCCATGAGTAAGCTATGGTGTTACAAAGAGCCTCCTCCTCCATGATATAGGTTCGATATTCTGGATTTTTTACATTGTTAATATACCACGCCTTATCATTGTAACAAACAATGTCCTCGATCCATGCATGGCAATGCTCGTGCGCAAGCACCATTTGAAAAAAAGCACAATACGGAATCCATGTAGGATTGATTTCTTTTTCTTGCACCATACTATAAAGACACCGCCGAGATGCCTCCTCCATCCTCCTGAGATCAATATGAATGCCATATTTATCTGGGTCATCATTAAAAGCCAAGTGATACCAGGCTAAGCGCTCTATTGTCTGAAAAGGAAGACGATCCCTATTATCACCAAGCTGGAAAGGTTCTAAATTATTTGAATTTTTCGACACTGGTTTGTGCCATTTTTCAAAAACTACCTCGGCCCCTGATTGGGGGTGTAAAGTTTCTTCTGTAATTAGGCTCTTCACGATCTGAGTGCCCTTTCCGGGGCCGACGGAGTGAAGGCGAGCGTAGCGAGCCGAGCGCAGTCGGCCCCGGAAAGGGCTTGCGCGAAG
>JBIJAV010000089.1:0-9167 GCA_044345595.1 Terrimicrobiaceae bacterium | reverse complement strand
AGGTGTTGTTGGCAGATAGAGCCAATAGTCCAGCCCCCGTCTTGCTCAAGGCACCGGAGCCATCGATCACGCCGGTCGTAGTTAATGTGGCGCCACTCGCAATATCGAAAACACCCGTGCCGTTGGCACCCATGGTGAACTTTTTATTAATACTAACAGCGCTCCCATTGTAGGTCAGTGTGCCGTTTTTGCCGCTGCTGCCGAGGATGACCGAGTTGGTGCTATTGCCTAAAACGCCGGCCGCCCCTGAGTTGTTCATTGTGGCAACGCTGAGTGTTCCTTCGGCAACTGTTAACTGCCCGGTGTAGGTGTTGTTGCCGGAGAGGGTGAGCGTGCCGGTGCCGGTTTTTGTGAGATCGCCTGCCCCGGAGATGACTCCACCGATCGTGATATTGCCTGAGGCGGTGTTGATGATACCTGTGGAGGAGCCCAAGAGGGCCAAGTCCATATTGATTGTTTGCGTGCTTGCGACGTTGTTGATGATGTCGCCCTTCACGGTGAGTGGGGTGCCGCCGGACAGTCCAGCGGCTCCGGTTGTGGCATTAAGGGTGTAGGCTCCGGCTGTGGAGTTGAAGGTGATGAAGTTTACCGCTGAGAGGGTGCCGCTGGGGATATTGTTGGTGGCAACGCCGCCGACGCCATCGAAGGTGATACTGGTATCCGTAGTGGGGGAATAGCTGAAGCCATCGGACCAGTTTCCGGCTCCTCCCGACCATATGGCGTCTCCTGCGCTGGCTGAGTAAGTCAGAGAGATGGTGCCGGTGCTTGGGTTGGTGAAATTCCAGACGCCTGTGCGGTTGCCGGAGGCGATTCCAAAGTTTGTAAAATCGAGGGAGAAGTTTCCGGAGTTGAACCCGGTTTGGCTGGCGGCGGAGATGATATTCCAGGTGTAGTTGCCAGAATTGCTCCAACCGGTGGGGGTGCCATCCAGGTAGATGGTGAAGGGGTTGGCGGCGGTATTGTTGAGCGCCAGGGCGCCGGCGGAGGAAATCTGGTCGTAGTCTGTGCCGGCTACGGAGCCGTTCACATCACCAATCGTAAATGTGTATCCACTTCCGCCATTGATGGTGAGCGAGCCGACGCTGAGTGTGCCAACAGCACCGGTGGCGTTACCCGCGCCGATGATGCCTCCGCTGTTCACAGTGACTGCTCCGGCGGTTCCTGTTCCGATGAGTGTGCCTCCGGAGTTGATTGTCGTGGCGCTGCCGGTGTTCGAGCCTGTGAGGTTGAGCGTGCCTGCGCTGACCGTCGTGGCGCCGGTGTAGGTGTTGTTGCCGGAGAGGGTCCATGTGCCGGTGCCATTCTTGGTAAGGCTTGTTAGGTTCCCCGTATTATTCACTACGGCTCCTGCGATCTCGCCCAAGCCGCTTCCGTTGAGAGCCAGTGTCTTATTGCCGCCAGCGGTTGCCGTAAAATCACTAGTGAACCTCAGCAAACCCGTTCCGTTTTGGGTGATTGTCACCGTGCGATTATTTCCTGCCGCGAGATTAATGGTCTTGTTCGATGTCGCCGCAGAGCCTGTATAAATAAGAACTCCGTCTGCTGCAGTGCCACCAATGTTGATCGTCGACCCCGCACCCGCCGCGCTTGTTTCACCTACATTGCCGATGGATGATATGGAAACCGTGCCCGAGGAGATACCAAGCGTTGCGTTGAATGAGTTGCTGCCGGTGAGCGTCAAGGTTCCAGTGCCGCTCATGGTAAATCCGCCGCCGGCGCTGCTCATGTTACCGCTGACGCTTGTGCTGCCTGAACCTGCAAATGTAACGGTATTGGCGGTATTATTGTTGAACAAATCGCCGGAAAGAGTGAGAAGTCCGGAATCCGAGGTGATGCGGGTGGTGGCGCCTGTGCTGGTTATATTACCCGTCCAGGTGTTATTGCCGGAAATGTTGCGCAGGGTGCCTGTGCCATCACTATTTGATCCATTGCCCGACAGCGAGAGGGCTTCGCCTGCAACGGTGATGCCGCCTTGCAAACGAAGCGAGCCTCCAGAGCTGACTATAGTCCCGCCGGCCGTTGTTCCAAGGGCATTGGCGTTTTGGATGAGCACAGCGCCTGCAGAGATCGTTGTATTGCCGGCGTAGGAGTTGCTGCCGGAGAGGGTCAGATTGCCGGCGCCAGCTTTGGTAAGGGCGCCAGAACCAGAGATCGTATTGGCGAGTGTGAGGTCATTGCTACGATTGATAGCCAGCGTGCCGTTGTTCGTGATGGCGCTGCTTGAGGAAATCGACCCCGTGGTGCTGCCTGCTCCAATCTGGAGCGTGCCGGCGTTGATCGTGGTGGCACCGGTGTAGGTGTTGGAACCATTAAGCGTGAGGGTATTTGATCCCAGCTTGGTCAGCGCGCGAGCGGCAGTAAGAGCGCTGGATAAGTTGAAATTCCCGTTTGTCGTATCGAGGGCGATGCCGGAGGCGGCGTCGATCGTAAAGCCAGCGAGCGTTCCATTATTAAAAACATCCACCACATTGTTGCTGTAATCTATGGAGGCATTTCCCACACCAAGGCCCAAGGTGCCTGCGGCGGCAACGGTAACGGCGCTGCTGGCGCTTTTGGCGGCAGTGTTTTGGAAAACCAAGGCTCCGTTGCTAATCGTGGTGGTGCCGGTGTAGGTATTCGCCCCGCTGAGCGTGACCGTGCCGGAGGTGGTCTTGTTCACGCCGTTGGTTCCGGCGAGGATGGCGCTCACGGTGCCGTTTTGCAGGTCGTAGTTTCCACCGTTGTTAGTGAGCGTGCCGTTTGAGAGTGTGTCGGCGGTGAGGCTACCGAAGGTGTTGGTGAGGCTCTTGCCGCCCATGTCGAGCGTGCCTCCGGAGATGCTGATCGCGCTGGTGCCGAGTGTGCCGTTCCCGGAAAGCAGGAGTGTGCCTCCTGCAATACTGGTTGCACCGGTGTAGGTGTTGTTGGAGGTGAGAGTGAGCGTGCCGCTACCATTCTTCGTGAGGGCCAAATTGCCGGAGAAGGTGTTAGCGGAGCTGACAGAGCTGGAATTGTTGATCGTCAGCGTGGCGAGCGTGCCGCTGCGGTTGGTGATGATGTTATTAAAGTAATCATTGGTGGTGGCATTGCCTCCCGCGCTTATAGTCGAAATGGTCTGGTTTTTGCCATTGAGGTCCACGCGACCGTAGCTGGTGGAGTTCGAGGCTCCAAGTGTGAGCCCCATCGTGCTGGCCCAGGCGTTATCACGGTCGGTGATCAAAAAGTTCGAGCCGCCGCCCAAGACATTGAACGATGTCGCCGAGCCGGTGATGCCGTTACCGCCGAGGCGGATGTCGCCGCTGGCGTGTTGTAAGAGGTTACTGTAGGCTGTTGCGCTGCTTAGATTGATTGTGCCATTGAGGGTAAGCGTGCCACTACCACTGGACTGAATACGGGTCGAGGTGTCCGCAATCGTGATCGTGCCGGTATAGGTGTTGTTGCCGCCGGTGCTGCGCAGCGCGCCGTTGTAGCCCCCGTAGCCTTGGCCGGCGAGGGTCATGTTGTTCGACCAAGTGATGTTGTTGCTGACCTCCAACCCGCCACCATAATCAGCCACGGTGCCGGCTCCACCTCTCAGGACACTGACACTGCCAGTGCCGAGGGCATTGTTCGCTGAGATAGACAGCCTCGCGTTGGAGATCGTCGTGCCACCGCTGTAGGTGTTGTTGTTGCTGAGGGTGAGCCCGAAGACAGTGGAGTTTGTGGGCTGGGTTACCAAAAGGCTGGAGGCACCGCCGCCGTTG
The DNA here is from genome assembly GCA_044345595.1 of Terrimicrobiaceae bacterium. Taxonomy (GTDB): domain Bacteria; phylum Verrucomicrobiota; class Verrucomicrobiia; order Chthoniobacterales; family Terrimicrobiaceae; genus UBA967. The sequence goes on along the minus strand of JBIJAV010000089.1, from coordinate 5,445 downwards.
TCTTTCAGAACGCCGGAAATGGTGAAGCTGGCGGCGCTCGGCGTGACGACTAATTCCTGAGTGGAGCCAATGGTGATGTTGCCGCTGAGGGTGGTTGCGCCCGAACCAGCGTGCATCAGACCATTGGCCGTGATGTCGCCACTCATCGTCCCGCCAGCACCGGTGAAGCGCAGGGTGTTGACCGAGGCTCCCGCGCCGAAAGCCGCGCTTGTCCCTGCCACATCGTAGTTAAATGTGCCAGTGGTATTCGTGACGGCTGCCGCTGTTGCAGCTGAGGTGCCAGTGAGGCCGGTGATGTTACCGCTGGTGATGGTGGCATATCGCATCGAGCTGCCCGTTCCATAAGTAGCCCACGGGCCGAGGATGCCGTTAGTGAGCGCACTGAGGCCGGTCATGCTCGAGGCCACCGTGCCGGTGGAAAGAACATTCAGCGAAGAACCCGCGCTGCGCGTGAAGGTGCCGGTATTTAGCGTGAGCGTTTTGCCTGAGGCGACGTTGAAGACTTGGAATCCGTTAATGGTCAGGTTGGAGCTGATGGTTGCGCTGGTTGCATTCGTCGTAAGGACGATGCCATTTGTCACAGCCGAAGCAGATCCTGTGGCATTCGCGCTGAGGTTGATCGTGCCGCCGGAGAAGGTGATAGCGCCACGATCCAATCTAAGCTGCTTCGCAGTTCGCGTGCCATCGACCGAGATGGTGTAAGTGCCCGTCGCATCGGTGCCGGCGGAGAAAATGAGCTGATCCAGAGCCGTGGTGGCATTGTTGGCTGTGGCAGTGAGACCGCTCGCATTCGTAGTCCAGAACGCGCTGGTTCCCCATGTGCCAGTGGGGGTCGTGCCAGCACCGGCGGTGGCTCCATTGCCGTCCCAGTAGAAGACGGTGGCAGAGGCCGTCGGCATCGCAACCAGCACAAAAACCGCCGCAAGCACAAGGCAAGCCACGAAACGGGCGGGCAGAAAAGAAGGAAGTGGAATGGAATTTTTCATACCGGGAGAAATGAAGGGTTGATTGCCGAAACAGGAAAACCGAACGCGCCGCACGGAAAATGCCCGCATCCCCCACCCCGCGCGAAATCCCCCACCCGCCCGCAGAGCGAGTCTGGAAGAGCCTCAAAGAGGCGCATGATACAAAATGGGGAGTAGCAACGCATAGGGGAAAGAGGGTTAATGTATTGGCGGGTAAAGTAAATTAGTGCTCATGTCGGGCGAGTGTCAATAGGAAGTTTGTAAAGAATTTGAGCAAAAATGAACTCTCACGAAGGCACTAAGTCACGGAGGAGACAGAAAAAAAAATTGCGGAGTGCAAAATGCGGAATCCACCTGCGCGCTTCGCGGCTCCGGCGTGACAGGTTGCGGATTTTATCGGCGCGATAGCGCAAAGAGAGATAGAGGTAGGAACGAGACATTGGTTTGTCTCGCTCCCCCCTCCGAACCGGACTTGCGGATCTCCCGCATCCGGCTCTCCGGTTGCGAATTTGCCGACTCCTCTGTTGCCAGAGTTTCGTCGGACGCCGGACCAGAGGCTCTGAGGACTTGCAGGATTTCCCTCCCCAGCTCTGGCTGTTCCGACGCACCACAATAAGGCTTTGGCTTCCCCAAGGCTCGTCTGGCCGCACAGTTTTAGCTCGTTGAGCAATCGATTGTGCTTTTTAAATGGGTCCAGCTGGCCCATGTGGTTTCGCTTCCTGCCGCCCTTCGCTCCACGGGAATTACCCCGCTTCTTCGCTACTATGACGGCTCTGACTCCTGCGCGGTCCCGTCGAAACGGGTTCCTGCCCACGCAGGTCTCAACGCTTCCATATGAAACCTTCTCCGCGTTCCCACCCCAACCATCCACAACAGCCCGTTTCTCCCCCTTATACGAGGTTTGTGAGAGGAAATGGATATGGCTCTGGCCACTGGCTTCGCCACTTGCTCGCAGGCTCGCCGCTGTTGCAAACCGAATCGGGTTCACTTTTGTTTGGGACCACAGGTCCGCCTCGGGCTGCTCCCCACCCCGTCTCACGACGACGCAGTTGCCTCCGGCTGCTCTCCCGTTGCTCGTCTCGGGATGACTCAGACTTTCACTGGTTGATTTCATATATGTGCGTTCGCACGAGCATGACCGTCTCGGTCGTGTAAGCGCAAGACGTGGTTTGGAGGCATCGTCTTCGCTTGAACCATTTTTTGAAAAACATGAATCGACCAAGCTCAATCCAAAATTTCGGTCAGGATAGAATCTGACCCTCCGAGTTGGTTCACGCTCGAGACGAGCATGCTCCCTTTTTTCTCCGTGCCTTGTGGCTCCGTGAGAGGCCCTGATTGCTAAAAAGTTCCTCAATATGTAAATTTTTTCTCTACAAAAAATTTCGGTGGATTTTTATGACATATAGACATATGTTGTAACATATGAAAGCAGTGACTATACATTTGGATGATCCGGTTTACCGCGAGTTCCAAAAAATGGCGCGCAAGACAAAGCGCTCAACCTCTGAGTTGATCCGGGAGGCAATGGAAACTTACCGAAGGACATTTGTAAAAAAACAGGCATCCCTCGCCGAGGCATGTCCTGCCGCCAGCGTGGGGCAGATTTTGACACCTTGGACCGGCCGCGAAGATTTGCTGGAGGATTTTTTCGACAGGCGATGATCGGACTCGACACGACAGTGCTTCTCACGCACGAGATCCAGGAGGCGGCAGGTCACGAAGCCCTCCGCGCGCACATTCGCACGGCAAGCCGATCGGGCAATGTTCCATTCGCCCTTGCCCCGCAGGTGCTGCAGGAATTTGTGCATGTGGCGACAGATCCGCGTCGCTTCAAAGTGCCGCTGACCATGGAACAGGCACTGGAGCGGTCCCGCTTTTGGTGGGAGTCCGCAGAAGTCGTGCAATGCCATCCCGGCGGGCGCGCGTGGGAACAGGCATGGACATGGATGGAAAAATTCCGCCTTGGCCGCAAACGCATTTTGGATACCTACCTCGCCGCCACCTACCACGAGCGAGGCATCAATCGTTTGGCCACCGCGAACACGATGGATTTCGCAGTCTTCGGAGTGTTTGAATTCGAATCATGGGCGCAGTCGGCGTGAGAGCCAGCGGGTGTCCACGGAGAAGACAGAAAAATTGCGGAGTGCGAAATACGGAATGCGAAATGGGAATCCGCCTGCGCGCTTCGCGGCTCCGGCGTGACAGGTTGCGGATTTTATCGGCGCAACTGATTTTGGTAGGGCCGGGGCGTCCTCGACCCGCCGCAAGGTTGTGCAACCATGTCTCTCAGAACGGAGCGTCCGGAGGCCGGCGCCCCCCCTTTCCTTACCGGGAGATTTTTAAAGCGCTTGAGCGAATTCCTCGAGCGTGCTGCTGCGGATTGCGGCGCGGAGCAATGCTTGCAGCTTGGCCGTGTCGGTGATCGACTCGATTTCCTCTCGTAGGCCCTCTGGGACTCGATCAAAACGGATCATCAGGGCTTCAAGAATGTCTTGTTGTTTGGCAGCAACCTGGCCGCGATGGATTCCCTGCTCCATTCCTTGTTGCATACCTTCTTCGTGGAGTTGTTCGGCGAGTGTCATGGCGGATTCCTTGAGTTTGGTGGCTTGGATTTCTGTCAATTTATGGCGGAAGGTTTCTTTGTCAATGTCGGCGGCGTTGAGGATGTAGAGCAGGAGCGCCCGGAAGAGGTCGTCCGGTAACAACGACAGGCGCGCCTCGTCCCAGACTTCCGACCCGAGCAGGAGCCGAAGCTGACTGGCTTTGAGTGTGCGAAGGACCATGATGCCTGCGTTCGTGCCTTGGATTTGATCAAAGGGAATTTCCGCAAGCTGGATGAGGCGGAAGGCGAAGTCGGGGATGAAGTCGCGAAAGCCCTCGGGGTTTTCGGCAGGCAGGTCGAGAAGGCTGGCGAAGTGTGTGGGGATTTCCCATACCGTGGCGTTCTGCGCGAGCACGACGGGCAGGATGATTGGCAATTTCAGCGCGCCGGGATTCTTGGCGAGAAACTCGCGCCAGATTTCGAGCATGTAGCGAAGCAGGCGCAGCGCGATCCAGGGGTCTTTGTTGTGCTGATGCTCGAAGAGGATGTAGAAGAACGCGGCGCAGCCATCAATCGGCGCGCTGAAGAGGAGGTCGCTCTCGGCTTTTGACATGCCGGAGTCAACGAAACTGCCCGGCAGGTGCTTGAGCTTCGACCACTCGACGCGCGATGCCACAGCAGGTGGCAGATGCTGACGCAGAAACGCTGCGGCGTTGGCCGGGATGCGGAAGCCTGCTTGGAAGAGCTTGTCGTGAGGTTGGTGGATCGTGGCCTTGCGAGACGGCATGGCGAGAGCTTTGGAAACCACGCGCACAGGGTCAACGGGAGGAATGTGACGATTTTGGCAAATTGGGGAGCGCGCCGGGATGGGAAAGCGCGGCGTGGTAGCGGAGCGGTTCAGTCTTGGGTCAAGCCGGAGGTCGACCCTCCAAGGGTTTACGCGCTGCCGCGCGGAGCTTAAAGCTCTGCCGCGAACGATTCGAGGTCGGCGCTGGTGATGGCGGCGCGGTGCAGGTGCGTGAGTTTTTTGGAATCGGTGATCGACTCGATTTCCTCGCGCAGGCCCTCGGGGACTCGCTCAAAGCGGATTTCCAGCGCTTCGAGGATGTCTTGTTGCTTCGAGAAAATCAGACCTTCTTGGCGACCTTCCTTGCGGCCTTCTTGGCGGAATTGTTCGGCGAGCGAACGCGTTTCTTCGCGACCTTCTTGGCGGAATTGTTCGGCGAGTGACATGGCGTTTTTGCTCAGTTTTGGGTTGTGCAGCGTTTGAAGTTTCCGACGAAAGGCGGGCTTGTCAAGGTCGCGGTCCAGGATGTAGCGCATCAGCATCTCGAAGGAGGCCGATGGCAACTGGATCAGCAACGATTCGTCCCAGACGGAGTCATCAAGGAGGGCTTGGAGTTTTTCGGCTTTGAGCGCTCGCAGGGTGAGGATCCCCATCGGCGTGCCGAGAATTTTTTCATACGGCATGCGGAACAACTCCACGAGCTGGAATTCAAAGTCGGGGATGTGTTTTTTGATCTCCTCCCCTGCCCCTTCGGAAATGTCGATCAAGTCAGCGAAGCGGGTGGAACTTTTCCAGGGTTTGTTGTCCTGCGCGAGGACGAGCGGCAGGATAGGAGGGAGTTTCGTTGCGCCGGGATTGTTGCGGAGATAGTCGTTCCAGATGCGGACCATGTAGGTGAGCAGGCGCAGGCCGATGAAGGGGTCTTCCTGATTTTGATGCTCGAAGAGGATGTAGAGGAAGGCGGGGTGGCCGTCGATTTTCGCAGTAAAGAGGAGATCGCTCGAGGTGGCGGCGAATTCGGGATCGGGGGTGTAAAGTTTCTTCTGTAATTAGGCTCTTCACGATCTGAGTGCCCTTTCCGGGGCCGACGGAGTGAAGGCGAGCGTAGCGAGCCGAGCGCAGTCGGCCCCGGAAAGGGCTTGCGCGAAGTT
>JBIJAV010000011.1:0-96921 GCA_044345595.1 Terrimicrobiaceae bacterium | reverse complement strand
ATGCCCCGCTTGCAGGTTCAGCCTCGCGGCCTCTTCCCGGACATCTCTTTCGGTCGTGAACCGTCTAATTCGACCGGTGGGACTTTCACCCACGTGGCTGCCGGCTTCCCCGGCGCACGCCCGAATCAGCCAAGCAGGGCTTGGAGAGCGTCTCTTCTGGCGGCATGCTCCTCGTCGCTGATCACAGGCATAAGTTCGGCGTCCTCCAACCCCGGAAGGTCGAGCCAGGAACGACAGCCGCCGAAACTTTTCTGCATGGCCAGGCGACGGGGCGATGCGAGACGGAATCCCCGCACGAATCCAACATGGATGCCGGAAACCTCATCATAGCGGAAGCGCTCCTCAACGACACTTTCATCCAGAATGTGGAACGGACGCAACGCGGGCAGACGGGAGGCGTCGGTGACAAGACGGCTCCACTCGAGCGTTGCCGCGTGCTGAATTTCGATTTCGCCCTCCAACTGAGGCGGGAGCATTGTTCCCGCCGGGAGGTTCGTTTTTTCCAATTGCTCGTGAAACCAAGTTGGAAACAAAAAGAACTCGCGGTGCTTGAAGGCAAAGCCATCCCTCCCCTCGGCGATACCTCCTTTGCGAAGGATGACGCACTGTTTGCCACTGCCAATCGCCTCGCAGACGACGGACCATTCCTTGAATGCCACACTCATGTTGATGACTTCGTTCTTTACACAAGTTCCGCCTACAAGGGAAACCTTACACATTCATGCTCCATCGATTCGATCTCCACACGCACACATTTTTCTCCAAGGATGCCTGCAACAGCCCCGGGGAAATGATCGAAGCGGCAAGACGTCGTGGCCTTAGCGGAATTGCCATCACAGACCACAACACCTGCGAGGCCCATGATTACCTGCAGGGACGCCAACTGCCGGAGGACTTCCTCGTCATACCCGGCGTCGAGGTGAGCACAGCGGAAGGGCACCTCCTCTGCATCGGAGCCACGCTACCATACCTCAAAGGAAAACCCGCCCGCGAAGTGCTTGCGGAAATCAAAAAAGCGGGCGGCATCGGAATCCCAGCCCATCCCTTCGATAAATGGCGGGCCGGCATCCGTGCGGAAACGCTCGACACACTCGACATCCAAGCGCTCGAAGTCTTCAACGCGGCCGTGACCGCAAAAGCCTACAACGAGAAAGCCCTGCAATACGCAAAATCCCGAGGCCTCTCCATGACCGCCGCCAGCGACGCCCACCACGACTCCGCTGCCGGCATTTCGTGGACCTCATTCGAGTTAGACGAACTATCGGTCCCCGCCCTCCTCGCCGCCCTCAAAAAAGGCGGCCAGCCTGAAGGCCACTACCTGACCTTCCGCGAGGGCCTAAAAAAACACTTCGCCAACTGGTTCCGCATCTTCAACAAAAACCGCCGACCAAAAATTTGAACGATCGTCCAAATTTTTGGTTCGTGCGTTGACGAGGACTGAGTGGAGTTTGGCGGTCCGAGGAGCAGTTAATCGCGGAAGACGATGGCGCGGGTGCCATGCACGAGAACTCGGTCCTCGACATGGAATCGGACTCCGCGGGCCAGTGCGAGGCGCTCGCAATCGCGGCCGAGGCGGATGAGGTCGTCGGGTTCGTGGTAATGCTCCACGCGCGAGACTTCCTGCTCGATGATCGGCCCCTGGTCGAGATCCTCGGTGGCGTAGTGGCAGGTCGCGCCGATCAGCTTCACGCCGCGCTCGAAAGCTCGGCGGTAGGGATTGGCTCCGACAAAGGCGGGAAGAAAGGAATGGTGGATATTGATGACCTTCCCGGCGAACTCACGGCAGAGGGCCTCGGGGAGGATCTGCATGAAGCGGGCGAGAATGACGAGTTCGGCACCCTCCGCACGCAAGCGGGAGGCTAATTGCTCGAAGGCGGCAGGTTTGTCGGTGGAGAAATCCATTTTCTCGAAGGAAATCCCCTCGCGTTCGACCAAGGGGCGGGCGTCATCGTGGTTTGAAAGCACGAGTGGGAGATCGATATTCAACTCGCGTGAGCGCCAGCGCCAGAGCAGGTCGACAAGGCAATGATCCTGCTTACTGACGAGAATGACCGTGCGCACGGGCCGGTCGGATCGGCGCAGCGTCCAGTCGGCATTCATCGAATCAGCTAAAGCGCTCGTGTCTTGCTCGAATCGGGCAAAGTCGTCTTCCACCAACCCGCCGGTGAAGGCGAGGCGGGTGAAAAACCAGCGCGAGACGGGATCGGTGTATTGGCTCACATCGAGGAGGTTTCCGCCGGAAGCCGCGATGAATCCCGTTATGCGGGCCAGCAGGCCGACGGCGTCAGGGCAGTTGAGTTTCAGAAGGTGCATGGATTTTTTCAAACATGGAGAGCCGGCTCCACGGGCGTGGGGGCATCAACCGGAGCAGCGGGAACAGGGCTTGTAGGCGGGTTTGTTTTTCCACTGCATCCGCCTCCACCGGAGCCGTCCTTGTTGTGAGGATCAAAATAATGGTCGAGGGCTAGAAAGAATGTCTTGGAATGGCGGGCGAAGAAAAAATTGAAGAGCACGACTGGCGTGATGACGCCTGCCAACAAAATGGGGAGCGGAAGATGGTAATTGAACTCCAGGAAACAATAGATCGCTATGCCGAGAAGGCTTCCGAAGCCGTAGTTGATGGCCCAGATCGCAAGCAGAAAGTATCCGGTCTCACGCTCGTAGGCGTATCCGCAGCGGGGGCATCCATCAAGGGGAGTGAAGTAGTCGCGCAGGGAGCGGATGCGCAGGAGGGGGACGAACACAGGTTTCGTTCCGCACTCGGGGCATTTCAAAAGGCATGCCCGGCGGAAGTAGAGAAGGGCGCGGCGGAAGTCGTGGTTCATTGAGGTGTGGTCTGGTTGCTCATTTCGATTCGCTCGGGCTTGTAGCCAAGCTTCCCAGCGAGGGTCACAATTCGGGAATAAGTCTGTGGATTCATCTGGGACTCGCGGGAGAGAATCCAAAGGAACTGCCGCGAGGGATGCCCTACAAGCGCCCAGGAGTAGTTTTTTTCATCCAATCCGATGATCCAGTAGTCGCCGGCGATGGGGCTTCCGGCGAAGCGGACTCGAAGCTTGGCGTTGTTCGAACCCGGCACCACGGAAGCATGTCCCCGCGCCTCGCGGATAGATCCATTTTTTTGAAGGCAGCGGTTCACGATACGAATGGTGCCATCCGGCTGCGCGGTATATTCGGCGGTGGTGTCGGCGACGCATCCGCGTTGGAACCAGTTCGGGTATTTGGCGATTTCAAACCAGCGGCCTTCATAGCGTTTGATGTCCACTTGCGGCACGGTGGGGAGCGGCGGACGCGAGGCGCAACCGGCGAGCAGAAGGGCGATCAATATTGCAGAGAAATGGATTCCCGCTTTCATAGCCACATGACCTTACGCGCCGGACTCTGGATTTGCATGGCAATTCTTGCCCTTGCAGGCTGCGAGGGGGACAGGAAGCGCGCGGATTTGGTTTTCGTGAACGGCGCGGAACCCGAGACGCTCGATCCAGCCATCATCACCGGCCAACCCGAGGGCAGAGTCGTCAATGCCCTCTTCGAAGGCCTCTGCGCCTACAACGAGGATGGACAGGCAGTGCCGGGAGTTGCGGAGCGGTGGGAGATTTCGCCGGATGGAAAGACCTACACATTTCACCTGAGGCCGGATGCCAAGTGGAGCGATGGCAGCGCGTTGACGGCGCGGGATTTCGCGGCCAGCTGGAGACGCACACTCACGCCCGAAACCGGCTCGCAATACAATTACCAACTCTTCCCGATTAATAACGCACAGCCTTTTGCGGAAGGAAAAATCACAGACTTCGCGCAGGTCGGGGTTCGCGCAGTGGACGACCGGACACTGGTCGTGAAATTGGAAAATCCCACGCCTTATTTCATTCAGCTCTGCGCTTTTTCCACCCTTCATCCTGTGCCGGTGAAGCTCATCGAGCGCCTGGGGGATGATTGGGTGAAGCCCGGCAACCTCATCGGAAACGGTGCCTACACGCTCGAGGATTGGCGGATCAACGACCGGATCCGCTTGAAAAAAAATCCCCACTACTGGGATCGCAACGCGGTGCAGCTTGAGACGATTGATGTCCTGCCGATCTCGGATGCCAATGTGGCGTTTAATTTTTATGCCAGCGGTCTTGCAGACCTTCTCATGGACAAAGGCCTTGCCCCGCCGGCGCTGCTCGACGACCTGAAAAAGCGGAAGGATTTCCATGCGGCGCCGTTTCTGGGGATTTACTTTTTGCGCTACAACTGCGAGCGCGGGCCATTCCGCGATGAGCGCGTGCGCCGAGCCTTTTCGCTGGCGGTGGATAAGAAACGCATCGTCGAAAAAATAACCCGGGCGGGAGAACTGCCGGCGCCAAGTTTCGTCCCGCCGGGCATCCCGGGTTACGAAGGAACGGACGGCGCGCCATTCGACCCCGAGGAAGCCGCGCGACTGATGACCGAGGCCGGATATCCAGGCGGAAAGGGATTCCCCAACGCCCGCTACCTCTACAGTAAAAGTGAACTGAACGAGGCGATCGCCGTGGAGCTTCAGAGTATGTGGCGCGAGGCTCTGGGCGTGAATGTGAACCTCGAGCGGCAGGAATGGAAAGTTTACCTGAACTCCCTCTCGCTTTTGGACTATGACATAGCCCGCTCCAGCTGGGTCGGCGATTATCCAGACCCGAATACCTTCCTCGACATGTTCCTGACCGGCGGCGGAAACAACCGCACGGGCTGGTCGAGTTGCGACTACGACACCCTCATTGCCGAGGCCTCCCGGGAACTCGATCCAAGCCGCCGCTTCGAGATTCTCCGGCGCGCAGAAGATCTGCTGGTGCAAAAAGCCATGCCCGTTTGCCCGATCTACTACTATGTGGGCATCCAGCTCTACGACCCCGCGAAACTCGGAGGCCTGAAAGCCAATGTCCTCGACGAGCACCCGCTGCGGAGGATTTTCCGGAAGTAGAAATTTGAGTCGCGGAAGCTAACTGACGCGCGGGGTAATGGGGACGGGACGCCTTGGTGGCAGAACTGTTCGGTCTTGGGTCAAGCCGGAGGTTGACCCTCCAAAAAGAACCATGCGCCGAGGGATGCGCGAGCAGTTGTAAAATCCGCACTTTCGTGCCAATAATCCTCCTAATGTTGCACTGGATCGGTCGGCGGACGCTTGGCGTTGTTTTCGGGATCGGCGACTTCTCGCTTTTCACCGGGAGGTCGTTTGTTTCCTTGGCGCGGACCAAGCGGCTTGCGACGCGGATTGCGCGGGCTGTGCACGAGCAGGGAACGGTTTGTCTGCCGGTCATATTGATTGTGGGCGTTTTTACCGGTTTGGTGCTGGGTTTGCAGGGCTACCATGTTCTGAGCCGGTTTGGTTCGCAGGGGTTGTTGGGAACTTTGGTTTCGCTGAGTCTGGTTCGGGAAATGGCGCCCGTGCTGGCTTCGCTCATGCTCATTGGGCAGGCGGGATCGGCTTTTGCGGCGGAGTTGGGAATCCAACGAAACACGGAGCAAATCGTGGCCTTGGAGACGATGGGAGTGAACAGCCATGGCTACCTTGTGGCACCGCGTCTTGTTGCGGCTCTGATTGTTTTTCCAATCCAGGCAGCGCTTTTTGTCATCTTGGGAATATGGGGAGGAAGCCTCTCGGGCTCGGTCCTGCTCGGGGTGGATTCGGGTGTTTACTGGTCTGCCGTGCACCGGGCGGTCGAGGCGAGGGATTTGATGGAATGCTTCAGCAAGGCGGCGGCGTTCGGGCTTTTGTCGATGAGCATCTGTGGTTATCAGGGATTTCACGCCGACAGGAATGGATCGGCCGTTGGTGCACGGGCCGTGAGCGCCTGCACGACTCGGGCGGTAGTGCTTTCGAGCATCGCGGTGCTCGTGACGGATTACATCATTAGTTCGTTTTTTATCTGAGCATGGAAACTGCCAAGCACCCCATCGCCCTTCATGTCGAGGGCCTGCAAAAAGGATTCCAGGGAAAATCCGTGCTCCGAGGGGTGGATCTGGAAGTTCCTCGTGGCAGCATTTTCACCGTTCTCGGTCCAAGTGGGACGGGCAAATCCGTCTTCCTAAAATGCCTCGCAAACATCCTGCAACCCGATGCAGGGCGAATCCGCTTCGACGGTCTGGAACTGAGCACGGGAGATTCCGCAGGCCGCGCCGAATTCCGCAGGCGGTGCAGTTTTCTTTTTCAGAGCAACGCGCTGTTCGATTCCCTCACCGCACTGGAAAATGTGGCCCTGCCTTTGGAACAGACGACAACTCTCGGCAAGTTCGAAATCCTGAGCCGCAGCCGGGATGCCCTGCGCCAACTGGAGATGGAGGAATTTCTCGACCACTACCCCGCCCAACTTTCAGGCGGCATGCAGAAGCGCCTGGCTTTGGCGAGGGCCATCGTCACCCGCCCGGAATTGGTTCTTTTTGACGAGCCCACCGCTGGACTCGATCCGCTGCGGAGGAATGCCGTTTTTGCCATGATTGCCAAATACCAACGCCACTTCAATTTCACGGCGCTTATCGTGACCCATGATGTGCCCGAAGCGCTGGTCGCCAGTGATCGGGTGGCCCTGTTGAACCAAGGGCGCATTGCATTTGTCGGCTCACCTGCCGAGTTTTCGTCTTCAAGCAACCCGGTTGTGTCGCTCTTCCGGGACAGCGCCCAGGCGCTTGGGGAGTCCTTGGCAGAAATACGACGCAGCCTCCCGACACCCTGAATTTATGAAAAATACAAAACTCGAACTTTCCGTTGGCCTCTTTGTGATCCTCGGAATCGCCGCCATCGCCTACCTCACGATTCAAGTCGGGACAGGCTCCGCGCTAGGCGGCGAGACGCACCTCATTGAATCCCGCTTCACGAATGCCGGCGGACTCCACCCCGGCAGCAGCGTGATGGTTGCCGGTGTCACTGTGGGCCGCGTCGAGGCCGTGCGCATCGAACCTTCGGACTACACCGCCATCGTCACCATGCGCGTTCTCTCAGGCCTGCAGCTTCCCACCGACTCCATGGCATCGATAAAAACCACAGGCCTGATCGGGGACAAGTTCGTCGCTCTCTCGCCTGGAGCGGATGAGACCTTTTTGAAACCTGGGACACGCATCACACTCACCGAATCCGCCGTGGACCTCGAATCGCTGATCGGAAAAATGGCATTTGGCGCCGTTGACAAAGACGAAAAGGAAACAAAATAATCCAACCCCGTGAAAAAACTCTCCGTTCTCCTCTCGCTGGCCCTCTTGGCTGCCATTCCACGCTCGTTTGCCTCCTCCAGCGCGGCAGCGGAGGATTTTTTGAAAAAATCGGTGAACGAGGTTGTCGGCATCGCCAAGTCTTCACCAAACAGCAGCGCTCTGGCCGAGAGTCTGCGTCCAATCCTGGTCAAGATCATCAGCTTCGATGCCATGACGCGCCGAGCCGTCGGGCCGGGGTGGAGGCAGTTCACGACCGAGCAACAAAAAGAAGCCATCCGACTCTTCAGCACGCTGATCATTCGCACCTACTCGGGCAAGTTCACCCCTGGCGAGTTGCCCGAGATCACTTACAAAGCCGCCACTTCGCCATCACCCGAGCGCGTGGAGGTTTCCACAACCACGCTCTACAAAGGTTCCCGATACAATGTCATCTACCGGCTTGAGGAAATCGATGGCTGGCGCATTACGGATGTGGTAATCGAGGGTGTGAGCATGGTTGCCAACTACCGAACCCAATTCGACGGGGAGTTCAAACAAGGAGGAGCCGATGCCGTTCTGAGTGCTCTGAAAAAATCGGTTTCCACGCCATGAAAAGACTGCTCTCCATTCTCTCGGCGTCCGCCATTGCCATTTCCACCCTGGAGGCGACCACGGCCAGCGACCTGTCCAACAATGACATCGTTGTCATCACGAATGACGGCGTGGAGAAAGTCTCGGCGCGTGGCGGAAAACTTCCGAAGGACTCGAACGGCACGGTGTTTTTAAGGAGTGCCGTCGAACCCTTGCCCTCCCCTACTCCACAGAAACCATCGAAGCCTGCTTCGAAACCTACTCCAAAACCACAGCAGAGGGCGACTCCTGCTCCCGCCGCAAAACCGCCAAAACCCACTGCGAAAGCCACCGCAGACACGAAGGAACCGACCATCCGGATTCAAAAAAAATCCACGCCACCGCCTGCGGATGACGACCTCGACGAATACAGCAACGTCGCCACCATCGCCGACCCAGCGGAAACGGTGAATCGGGGCACATTCTGGTTGAACCACCAGCTCTACAACTATGTCCTGCGTCCTTTTTCCAAAGCCTACGAGTTCGTGCTGCCATCCCCCGCACGCAAGGCGATTCACAATGTTTTTGAGAATGCGGAATACCCGGTCCGCGTGGTGAATCACGCCCTGCAATTGGAATTCAAGCGGGCGGATCTGGAGACGCGCAAATTTGTGGTGAACTCAGTGGCTGGCGTTGGAGGCATCCTGCGCGTCAGCGACCGCGTTCCCGAATTGGCCAATGTCCCATCGGCGGATACCGGGCAAACCTTTGCTAAATGGGGCATCGGCCATGGAGCCTATGTCGTCCTGCCGGTGCTTGGGCCCAGGAGCGTGCGCGACACGGTGGGAATGGCGGGCGACTACGCGCTCAACCCGGTTTCCTGGCTTGCCTATGGCGGAGTCACCGGCGCGACCGCTTTGGCGGTATCAGGGCCAAGCGCCGCGCGGAATATGAATAGCCGGATGAACCTCTACGATGCCGCCACCCGCGATGCGATCGATCCCTACATCGCCGTTCGCACGGGCTACATCCAATATCGCGAGCAAGCAGCTTCCAAATAGCTCCCGAAGCGGGAAAAGGCGCGGAATTTGATTCGACGGATGCCCTCATTTTCGCGAGATTCCACGCTCCATGGCCCTTCCGAAAGAGAGAGCATTTGAGCGATTGATCGAGGCCCGCACAGCCGGGCGGCTTGCACACGCCTACCTTCTGTCGGGACCGCCGGGATCCGGTTGCGAATGGCTTGCGACGCATCTCGCGGCCACCATCCTTGGAACGAGTCCCGAGAATGTCTCCTCGCATCCCGATTTCCACAAAGCCGCGCCGGAATCGAAATCCCGCCGCATTGTCACCGAGCAGATTCGCGAACTTGAGCAGGCCCTGCACATGAAGCCCCTCGCGGGCGTGAACAAAGTGGCGGTGATACACGATGCCGACCGCCTCCAACCGCAAGCGGCGAATGCTTTTTTGAAAACCTTGGAAGAGCCGCCCATGGGTTCCCACATTCTTCTGACCACGACCCTCCGCGATGCCGTTCTCACAACGATCCTTTCGCGCTGCATCACCGTTCCCTTGCAATCGCCAACGGAGTCCGTTCAGGACGAGAATACCGCAGCCATCGCCAGGGCGTTTGAAAATGCCCTTCTGCAAAAAGGCGGACCGGATGCCGGAACTGCGCTTCGTTTTACGAGAAACTTCCAGGCAGCCATGGCCGAAATCCGAGAGCAAGCCACCGAAGGTCTCGAATCCGAGTTCAAAGATCAGCTCAAGCAATACCGCGACTCGATCGATAAAACCTGGAAAGACACCCGCGAGGACCAGATCAAGGCTCAGGGAGAGTCCACCGTGCTGCGCGAGCGGGAGCGTTTTCTTGCCGCCCTCGGCGCGGTGCTCGCAGCAGCCCTCCGGCAAAAAATCCGCCCCGCTGCGGATTGCCAGCCAAACATCCAGCGCATTGCCGAGGTGAATGAACCCAAGACGCTCCTGAAGCGCCTCGACGCACTCGAACGCACACGCCGCATGCTCTCCGCCGGCGTTCAAGAGGCACTTGCCCTCGAAAGCGGATTTATCAACATGATTGCCAATCCATGAAGAAGCGAATCGTCATCAAACTCGGCACAGGAGTGCTTTCCTCCCCCGGGGGACAATCCCTCGACCAGCCACAATTCACCCGCCTCTCTGCTGAGATCGCTGAACTTCAGAAAGAGGGCTACGAGTGCATCATGGTCAGCAGCGCCGCCATCGCCGCCGGGGTGCGCGTTTTGAAGCTCAAAAAACGCCCGGATGACCTCCCGGGCAAGCAGGCTTGTGCGGCGGCGGGGCAGCCCGAGTTGATGCGCCTCTACACGACCTCCTTCAAAAAACACGGTCTCAATGTCGCCCAGCTCCTGCTCACGCACGGCGACATCGACAGCCTCATGCACCGCGAGAACGCCCGCAACACGCTCGACCGGCTTATCGAGCACGGTGTGATTCCGATTATCAATGAAAACGACTCCGTGGCTGTGGAGGAACTGCGCTTCGGCGACAACGACCGCCTTTCCTCCGAAGTGGCAACGCTCATTCAAGCCGACCGGTTGATTATCCTAACCAGCACCGACGGGCTCATGGACAACGAGGGGGCGAGGGTCGCCCGCGTGCGCAACCTAGCCGAGGCATTCCGCTTCGTGCGCCCGGACAAGGGCGAGGAATCCACCGGCGGCATGAAAACCAAGCTGGAAGCGGTTCGCAAGGCCATCTCGGCAGGCATCACCTGCCATATCCTTGATGGAAGAATCCCCCATCGCATGAAAGACGCCCTTGTCGGCAAGGATGTGGGCACAGCCTTTGGAAAATGAAAAGTGCCGGTCCCACACTTGCGATTGCACGCAACACCTTCACGGAACTCGTCAGGCAGAAAGTCTTCTTTTTTCTCCTGATTTTCGCCCTCCTGATCATTGGGAATTCGGCTTTCATGGCGAAATTCTCGTTCCAAGAGCAGTTCCAGATGCTCAAAGACATCTCGCTCGGAGCGATGTCGGTCTTCACATCACTCATAGCAATCCTGGCGACGGCAAATTTTTTACCCAAGGACATGGAGGATCGCACGATCTACACCCTCCTTGCGAAGCCGGTGCCGCGCTACCGCTACCTGCTGGGAAAACTTCTCGGCATCATCGCCCTTTTGGCATGTGCCACATTGCTCATGTCGGCTCTTTTTCTGGCCACCCTCTGGCTGCGCGAGAGCACAGTTCTTACGGAAACCCGCGCCCAACTCGCAGGCGCCTCGCCCGAGGAACTGGCACTTGCCGTCAAAGAGGTCACAGGCGCCACTTTCAACATCAATCTCCTGCCGGGCATCGCCATTATTTTTGTAAAATCCGCTCTCCTCGCGTCGCTCACTCTTTTTATATCCAGCTTCGCGACCTCTTCGATTTTCACGATTCTCATGGCGGCGGCGCTTTATTTCATCGGCCACCTGCAATCCACCGCCCGCGAATACTGGCTCTCGGGGGTCGAGGTCGAGTGGTGGTCCCGTCTTCTCGCAGCCGGCGTGGCGCTGCTGTTTCCGGATTTGCAGGCTTTCAACCTCACGGATGACATTATTGCTGGAACCGCTGTCCCACTCGCCCTGTTTATGAATACGGTCGGCCTGGGGATCCTCTATGTCGCGGTTTACTTTGCGCTGTCGGCGCTGGTTTTTTCGGGCCGGGAATTATGAAGAGCCGGAAAATTGCGGCCCTTGTGCTGCTGTGTTGCTTTGGCGCCGCTGTGCTGCCGCTCCAATCGATGCTTCAGCGCGAAGCCCAGGCCGCCCATTTTCAAAAGACAACGCTGAGCATCAATCTCCGCGAACGCATCGGACAAGCCGGCTTCCTCGCCGCGCTGAGCGGATTCCGTTCACCGCTCGCCGCGCTGCTTTGGATTCAAGCCCACACGGCATGGGAAAACACCGAGTGGGGAAGAATGGCCGGGCTTTTTGAGACCGTCACCACTCTCCAACCCCGCTCCCTACCTTACTGGGACATGGCGGCTTGGCACATGGCGTGGAATGCCAGCATCGCCGCGCTTCAGAATGAAAAGCAACCCAGCGAGGCCCTCCGCATCCGCGCCCAGCGAGCTTATATCCAACTCGGAAAAGACTTCCTCGAACGCGGCATTCTGAACAACCCCGACCGCCCTCAACTGCGCGTCCAACTCGGCGTTCTTCTGCGCGACAAACTGGAAGACCACTGCGCCGCAGCGGAGCAATTTTTACAGGCTTCCAAATTGCCCGACGCCCCGCCTTATGCGGCCCGCTTTGCCGGTTACGAAATGGCAAAATGCCCCGGGCGTGAGCGCGAGGCCTACGATTACCTCCGCAAACTCTACGAGGAGGGCGAAAAACAACGCCTCCCCTCGCTCATCAATCTCCTGCAGCAAATGGAAAACAAACTGGATATTCCCTCCAACGAACGCGTATCGTTGGCGGTTCCCAATTCGTAGAACTAACGCCCCATGAGATTTGCCATTCTCGGAGATATCCACGCCAACCTGCATGCTTTGCACGCGGTGTTGGCTGATGCCGCCGAGCAGGAGGTCACACACCACATCTGCATGGGAGACATCGTGGGCTACGGCGCGTATCCCAAGGAATGCTTGGACCTCATCCGCGAACTGGATTGCCCCACAGTAAAGGGAAATCATGACGAGCAGGTCGCAAAGGAAATCACCCAGGAGGGATTGAACCCCTTGGCGGAAAAAGCCCTCACTTGGACACAGAACCAACTGACCCCAGATGACATGCAGTGGCTGCGCGAACTCCGCCTGCAGCGTCTCGTGCGGGATTTTACGATCGTCCATGCCACACTCGACACTCCTCACAAATGGGGCTATGTGAACACCGAACTCGATGCGGCAGCGAATTTCAGCTATCAGCGCACCGGAATTTGCTTCATCGGCCACACCCATGTGCCAGTTGCCTACATGAGGGACGGCGATTTCCGCACCGTTCCGCTCGATATCCTGCCGATTGATCCCAGCCAAAAATACCTCATCAATGTCGGCAGCGTCGGCCAGCCGCGCGATCAAGATTGGCGCGCCGCCTATTGCATCTACGACACCGAGCGCCACGAGGTCGAATTGCGGCGCGTGGAATACGACCTCCGGGGCGCCCAAGCCGCAATCCTTGCCGCCGGACTCCCCGAAAAGCTTGCCACCCGTCTCGAGCAAGGCCGCTGATCATCCTCTGGCCATCCCGTGAGTAAAAATTCCCATCAGCGGCCGGAGCATCTGCTCTTCATCAAACCCGGCTCGATGGGGGATGTCGTCCACGCCCTGCCCGTAGCCACAGCCATTCACCGCGCCTGGCCGGAAACACACATCACTTGGATCATCGACCCGCGCTGGCAGCCCCTGCTTGAGAAAAATCCTGCAATCACTGCAACGCACACTTTTCCAAGAGCAGATTTCCGAGGACCTGCTGGCATTCTCCGCTTCCTGTCATGGTGCCGCCGCCTCCGCGAACTGAAGGCGGATGCCGCACTCGATTTGCAGTGCCTGCTGCGCAGCGGACTCATGGCGCACTTCAGCAAAGCCCAACGCGTCTGGGGACTCTCGGACGCCCGCGAGGGGGCAGGATTTTTCTACACGGATCGAGTTCAGGTTCTGAAAGACGAACACTCGGTTCAACGCTACCTGCGCGCCCTACCGGCGATGGGAATTCCGATTCCAGAAAAACCCGAGTGGATTCTTCCAACCAACAAAACCTGCGGAGCCATCCCTGAAAACAAGCCGTTCGTAGTTATCCATCCCTTCTCGCGTGGAGCAGGAAAGTCCCTCGACAATGAGTGCCTCGATGCCTTTCTTACAACCTTCCGCGCACACTCGAATGCGCTCTGCGTGCTGGTCGGCGCGGGCGGCTATGCCCGCGAAAATGACGCCGGTTTTCTGAATCTCCTCAACCGCACAACGCTCGCGGAGCTCACCGACATTCTCCGAAGGGCAAGATTCGTTGTGAGTGTGGATAGCGGCCCCATGCACCTTGCCGCGGCACTCGGGACTACCCTGCTCTCGATTCACACTTGGAGCGATCCGCGTCGCGTTGGTCCCTTTTCCGAAAAAGCCTGGATCTGGCAAGGCGGCGAAATTCGCAGGCAAAACCTCACCGCCGCTCCCCTGCCGGAAAAGCCGTTCACTCGAAACGACGCCATCGAGGCAGCCAAACTTGCCGCCTCAGCCGATTCGGGCACTTCTCAAATGTAGTCGGAGAACTCGTAGAGCGCGGGATCACGCTCCGCTGCGCGAGTGCGGGCTTTCACGCCGCCTCCGGACGACTCCTCGCCCTCGCCGCCTTCCATGCCGGGAAAATCCATTCCCTCAAAGGCGTCGCCGAACTCCTCCTCCAACTTCTCGGGATCCTCGCCGGACTCGAGGCGGCGGATCATTTGCTCCATCTCGCCGGGCATTTTTTGTCCCGTCGCCTCAGTCATCTTCCGCATCATTCGACCGAGCGCACGGGGGTCCGGGTTGTTCTCGTCCATACCCGCCATGTCGCGCTCCATCTCGGCCATGATACGCTCCATGCGAGGATCCATATCATCCCCCGCTGGCGTCTCCGACTTTTCCTTCGCCCGACCGGTGAAAGCAAACTTTGAAACCAACCGCTCCATCCGCGCATTCGGGTCATCCGGACATTTGGGAACCTTGCTCGCGTAGGAAAGACTGCGGGCGAAAAACGAATAAATCTTGTTCGTATCGGGTGAGTGGAATTCGTAGATCGGCATGGTTTGTTAAGATCGAAGTGAATTTAGCTCGTTTGCGGAAAGTCGTCCACCTCCTCGATGGAGCTTGGCTAAATGCCAGACGCAGGCGTATTTTCGTCCCCTATGGACCGGCCCCCTAATATGCGGGATCAATTTGATGTGATCGTCATCGGCGGCGCCTTATCAGGAGCCTCGACCGCATTTCTTTTGAAAAGGCGGGATCCGGCTCTCAGCATCCTTGTGGTCGAGAAAAACACAGCCTTCAAGCGCCGCGTGGGCGAGGCGACCACGGAGGTCAGCGGATTTTTCCTGACCCGCATGCTGGGCCTCACGAACTACCTCGTCCGAACCCAGATTCCCAAAAACGGCCTCCGCTTCTGGTTTTCCAAGCGGCCCGACGGCGCCGCCAGCGAATGCTCGGAACTCGGCGGAAAATATCTCTCGACCGTCCCCGCCTTCCTGATCGACCGCTCCGAGCTTGATGAGGAGATCCTGCGCCGCGCGGCTGCCTCCGGGGTTGAATTGCTGAGACCGGCACAAGTCCTGGATGTCAGGCTCGAAGAGGGCGAATTGCAGGAAGTGCGGGTGCAATCCGGCGGCGAAACAAAAACCCTCAAAGCCCGCTGGGTGGTCGATGCATCGGGGGTCAAAGCCCAACTCGCCCGCGCCAATGGCTGGCTCCAGACCAATGAAGCCCACCCGACCCTTGCCGCCTGGAGCCGTTGGCGGAACACGGGCGACTGGGATGGCCTCGACTCAGAAGTCGGCAGCGATGCGAGCAAAAAGGGATTTTTCGGCATTCGGGGCACGGCAACGAACCACTTCGCAGGCGATGGCTGGTGGGCTTGGTGGATTCAGCTGAAGAACGGCGATGTGAGCATCGGCGCCGTGATTGATCAGCGGTTGGCGGATTGGAGCGAACAGGAAGGCACGGTCGGCGAAAAACTACGCGGTTTTCTCTCCAGACATCCTGCGGCCCGCGTAATGATGCGCGATGCGGAGTTTGTTGAAGGCGATGTGCACTTCCGCAGAAACCTGCCGTATTGGTCCGAGCGCCATGCGGGCGATGGATTCGTCCTCGTCGGCGACGCCTCAGCATTTATCGATCCGCTCTACAGCCCCGGCATGGACTGGATCGCGTTCACGGCATCCGCCGCCGTCGAACTCATCGCAAAATGTCTGGACGGCGAAAACCCGGCTCCGCTTGTGGACAAACACAACCGCGATTTCGGCATCAGCTACCAGCGGATGTTCGGCGCACTCTACCAGGACAAATACGATTACCTCGGCGACTTCGACCTCATGCGCGTCGCCTTCCGCCTCGATATCGTGACCTATTACCTCTACATCGTCCGGTTTCTCTACAAAGACGGCCCGCAGGCGATTCTCAAGCCGCCGTTCTCCCCAAAAGAAGCGGGCCCATTTTTCCGATTCATGCGTTTCTACAACCGCCGACTCGCCGCCATGGGAAGAAATCGCCGCGAGCGCGGGGTTTTCGGCCAGCACAACGAGGGACAAAAAGATCTCGTTGGCGGATTCAATTTCCGTCTCGGGCAACTCTTCCGCACCGCGATCGACGGACTCTGGCTCTGGCTGAAACTCGAGTGCCAAGAGGGCTGGCTCAGTTGGTCGCTTCCCATCAGGCACCCCTTCCGCAAAGGACGATTTTTCTCCGCAACGGCGGGGGATTTTGATAGAGGTGCGGGCTTGCCTGTAAATGGAAACGCTCGAGCCACCAGATGACGAACTCGTCCGCCGCACCCAAGCGGGGGATGCCCGTGCATTTGACGAGTTGGTCGTGAGGTTCAGTCCCCGGCTTTACGGGCTTGTTTACCACATGACCTCGAGCCACGAGGACACGAACGACCTGCTGCAGGATATTTTTTCCAAAGCCTACCGCTCCATCAAAGGCTTTCAGGGCAAATCCTCTTTCTACACTTGGATGCATACCATCGCCGTGCACATGGCGATCAACTTCCTCAAGAAACGGAACCGCAGGAAAACCATGAGCCTTGATGATGTGGACAACGGCATCCTCAATGACCCCGACTTTATCGAAGCCACGAGCAATGGCGACCCCAGCCGCGAGGCAAATCTCAGCGAACTTCAAAAAAAACTGAACGAATCCATGCTCAAGCTGTCACATGACCATAGAGCAGTCGTCACTATGTTCGATATTCAAGGCATGCCTCACGCTGAGATTTCCAAAGTTCTCAAGATTTCGGAGGGCACGGTGCGCTCGCGCCTCTTTTATGCCCACCGACAGTTGCAAAATTACCTCCAGGAGTTTATTAACAAGTAACCAGCCGTATGGATAACGAAGACAGTATTACAAAGATTCTCCGACTGAAGCGCTACGAACAACCCCCGGAGGAATACTTCGAAAACTTCCTGGCCGAGTTCCAAGCCCGTCAGAGAGCCGAGGTGATACACCGTCCGCTTCTCCATATCGCTTGGGATCGTGTTTGCTCCATGTTTGTCATGCCGCCGGTCCCAAAGCTTGTGATGGCCACTTCCTTCGCCGCAGCCGTTTTTGCTGCGGTTTTTGTTATGGACTGGGCGGATGACAACACGCCTTCAAACCTCACGCTGGCCTCATCCGGCGCGGTGCAACTGGATTCCAAAGCACGCCCCGCGAAGGGTAAAAACGGTTCGGCTGTGCAATATGTCCTCCCTGCGAGACCGGTCAGCTATGCTTCCGCACGCAGCTTTTAGTTTTCCGGCGCGTGTCGCCGTGCTCACAGCGGCATCCTTGTTTGCGATGCCCCTTGCGCACATCCAAGCGACAGAGCCCAGCCTTGCCGAAAACATCACCTGCGAAATACGGAGGATTTTTGAGGAAAACCAAAAAGCCGTTGTGCGCGTTCAGGCCAGCGACTCTATGGGAGTGCGCCTCGGCAGCGGATTTTTCATCGACCCGACTGGATTGATCTACACTCACGCGGGAGTGGTCTTGAACGCTGAGGATGTCACCGTGACCTTCAACGGAAACTCCCTGCCCGCCCGCGTGGTGACCACCGACGAGCGCAGCGGCATCGCCATCCTCAAGACAGATTGCATCAGCCCGTTCATTCGAATCGGCAACTCCCAAAATGCCACCACTGCCACGCCCGTGATTACCATCGGATTTTCCGAAGACCGCGAATCAAGCGCCAGCTTTGGCATGATCGCCGGCCAAGACCGCCAGCACATGGGCCAATATTTTTCAACCACCCACATCCGCGCCAACATGCCCGTGAGCCGTGGTGAAGGCGGCGCACCCGTTTTGAATCTGAATGGCGAAGTCATTGGCATCCTCGTCGCCCGCATCAATGACAGCGGCTCGTGTCATATTTTGCCAATCCGCGCCGCCGAAAAAATCCGCCATGACATGGCCCGCTATGGCGAACTCCGCCACGGTTGGGTCGGCGTCGAAGTCGAAGACGCGCCCGAACCCGTCAACGGCACAACCGCAAAAATCACCGCCCTCAATCCCCTCGCCAACGCTGCCGGGCAAGGCCTTCAAGCCGGCGACATGGTCAACGCCATCGGCTCAACCCCCGTGACAACCAGTGAGGATGTGCTCGACGCCTCCTACTTCCTCACCGCAGGAGAACCCGCCAACATCCAAATAACCCGCAACGGCCAACTCCTGAACATCGAAGTCACCCCAAAACTCCACCCCCGCACACCGGCCATCCCCCTCCACGCCGAAGGCCCAGCTCAGCCTTAAATCGCCACCCCAAAGACCGGCCCCTTCGCGTCCTGCACGAACCAAAAATTTGGACGATCGTCCAAATTTTTGGTCGGACGCTAAAATGTGGTGGGATGGAATTTCGGCCCGGCATCACCGGGGAATCCTCGCAATGCCGAGATCAAGGGCGGCCCCGAAAGCGCTCGAGGACGAGCGCGCTCCCATGAGAGCCCTTGGATCGAAGGCGATCCGAATCGGCAGTCATAGACAGCCGCTACAAACCGGCGCGGCAGCGCAGGTCGTAAACCAAGGTAGGGATGCCGCGCCGCCGGCGTCCCAAGATTCAGCCGCGGCGGCGCGCCGACCCTACCCTGCATGCACGAGCGCGCTATCGCGCGGTTGCTGTGGTGGGAGGGTAAAAAAAACGGGCACCGGCTTTTCAGCTCGGTGCCCGTTTGAAGTTTTAAAGGCTTCTATTAACGACGGCCGAAGTCGCGGCGTCCACCGCCGCCACCACCGCCACCGCCACGGCGGTCATCACGACCACCGCCGCCACCGCCACGGAAGTCGCGGCGAGGGCCATCGAAGCGTCCACCACCACCGCCACCACCGCCTGCAGGACGGTCTTCGCGGGGACGGGCTTCATTGACTGTAAGGGCGCGACCGTCGAGGTCTTTGCCGTGGAGTTGCTCAACAGCTGCTTGAGCCTCGGAATCGGATGCCATCGTGACGAAAGCGAATCCGCGGGAGCGGCCAGTGAATTTATCTTGCATTAGCATGACTTCGGAAACCGCACCGCACTGCGAGAACAGGTCCTGAATGGCGATCTCTGTCGTGTTGAAGGACAGGTTGCCGACGTAGAGTTTATTACCCATGGTATTTACTATATTTAACGCATTAGAGATCGAGGCCTGTTCCCGACTGCCGGGTTTCAAACTGCCCAGGGAGTCTTCTCTCCGGGATGTCCACCAAATCCTGATCAAATCTGCAATGCCCTTATTCGCCTTTTTTCAGAGCTTGGCAAATAGTATTTGAGAGTATTTTTTTCGAGATGGTTGACGGCGGCGCTTGTAATCGGGAAGTTGGGGGGACATGAGATTTCTGGGGTGTATTTTGTTTCTGCTGGCGGGGCTTGGTTTTTCGCCGGCTGTTCATGCCGAGCAGCAGATGCGCGTGCCGTTCAATTTCCAGTGGGGCGAATCCCCTACACGCGTGGAGCAAAGCCTGGTGGGGATCAAAGCGAAAATCACAGAGCGCAAGGTCGTGGAGGGGCGGACAGTTTTTGTGGTGGAGGGCATCCCGCAGAAGCAGCTTCAGCGCGCCTTGTTTTATTTCCGGAACGATATGTTGAACGAGATTGAGCTCCACTTTGGTGATAGTTCGTGGGACTCGCCGAGATACGATCTTTTCTTCGATGAGGTGCGTCGCAATGTGGATTCCAAATATGGCATCGGCCGCCTGCTCACTCGCTCGCGCAACCGTGAAGGCGATGTGCTGCAGACGCTGGTGGGATATCAATGGATGCAGGGCAGCATCGCTCTCCGGCTTTATCTTTTCACGGCTGAAAAAGACGCGAATGCTCTGAGAATTCTGAGTCTTCACTACAAGGAGGCTTAGCTGGAAAGGCCGGTGCTCCGAGGAGCGACGGTTCAGACAAACTCGAAATCCGCCACGACGGCGTGATGGTCCGAAACGGTTGTTTTTTCTATTCGGTGGGAAACGAGCCTGAGCTGTGGATTGTAAAAAATATGATCGGTCACGAACGGCATGCGGCGCCAAGTGATTTCCTCGTTTTGAACCGTGCGAAAGCCGGCGCTTTGAAATTGCTCGACCAGCGACTCGTCGGGGGCGGAATTCATATCCCCCGCAAGAAGGAGCGGCGCGTCTCCAAACTCGCGGAGTTTGGATTCCACAATATCACGCTGAGCGGAGTGGGTGTTGCTCGAATCCCCGATCATGAAAAATGCCTGCAGGTGGGTGTTGAGAATCCGCAAGCGCCGGCCATCCAGCGTGGTCAAAACCTCAAGCAAAAGCCTCGGTGAGGCGCGGCGTTTTTTACCAGCGAACTCGAACTCCAACTCCGCAGCGGGCAGGTCGGTTTTCTGGAAACCGGTTAATTTTGTTCGCGAGAAAATGGCGAGCCCGAGGCCGAAAGGAAGCTCGGTGTCGTTTTTCAGGGGATACGAAAAGACAGAGTCGTAGCCGGGGAATGCCTTTCTTAAGACCGTGTAGTTTGGCGGAGGGTCGACTTGCATGCCGCCATCGTGGCCCTGCTCGACCTCTTGGAGACACAGAATATCGGCATCGAGCGTCTTTAAAAATCCAACCACCGCATTCAGATCAAGCACAGGAGGGAAGGGATCGACATCACTCCAAGGCTGGCCGTTTTGCATATTGAATGTGGCGACGCGAAAGGACATTTGAGATTTTTGGAACAACTCAGACTCTGTGCGAAGAGTGTCGAACGGGAAACATTGTTCAAATCTTTTTTTTAGACCTTTTCAACACTTCCTAGCCAATTCCAAGGGCTGGCTTTTTTGAAACGCGAAAATGCCGAGGATCACGAAAAAAACCAAAGCGAGAAGGGGTTTGAACCAGATGCGCGTCAATTTATAAATGTCGCCGTAGCAGTCCGACCCGAGTCCGATGCATATAAAAACCAGAATCCATACGAGCGGAGTCATGACTTTTTCCCGCACAAGAATCGCCGCAAAGAGAGCAATAAACGGGGAGAGAATGATGTAGGAAACGGCTTCCGTGCGGGGGTTAAAAATCATGAGATAAGCTGCGGACAATGCCATCACCAGAAAAGGTGCGATCGCGGCCGGGTAGATTTTTTTCAACCTCCAAGCGAGTGCGAGCGTGACGAAAGCAAATGCGGCGCGGACGGGGAACCATTGTTTATCGGGCAGGTCGAATCCGAAGGTTCGGAACATGGCGGCGATGTCGTCGTAATTATTACCTGGCGGAATGCTGGCAATAGTCACCTGCTTGATGCACATGTGCCACTGGTTCAATACATAACTTGGATCATAGTGCACGAATGAGAGCGCTGCAAAGACGAGCATTCCGAGCGGCAATCTCCACCAGAGAGGCCGGTAAAGGGCTCCGATCAGCAAAAGCGGAACGAGTCCGAGTGGCTTGGCGATGACGCCCAAAATCAGCCACGCCGTAGCCGACCACCAGCGTTTTTCTGAAACACAGAGCGCCGCAAGTATCATCGACGCGGAGAGGAGCATATTGAACTGCCCGTTTTTCCCGGCCGTGAGCGAAGCTGGCAGGGCCAGCACGGTCACCAAGCAGAACAGGCTCGCCGTTGTGGCATCGGTTTGAAAAAAGCGGCACATTCTCCAGATCGCCCAGCCGAAAAGTCCAATCGCGAAAGCGCGGTAAAAAACCTCGCCGAACCGCAACATGAGCGTGGGCAGAAGCGTTTCGCCGAGAGGCTGCTTGTTGAATTTCTTGAGGTCTTTGGGAAATTCCTGCCACGAGAAGGGAGCGTAGATGAGGACGGATTGGGGAAAATAAAGGAATCCCTTGCCTTGGAGGGAATACATATTTTCCGAGTTCCACCACTGATAAGCCGCGCGGCTGTAGTTGTGGGTGACAGTTCTGTGCGCGGGCTGGAAGAAAGCGAGGACAGCCACGACGGCGAAAAAAAGGAGCCAGATTCGCTTGGCGTAGGTATCGGACTTCGGACTCCAGAAGAAGGCGTTGAGTTTTTCCATCGGCGGGCGCGAGGCTCTACTGAGGATCGCGGAATGCAAAGCGTGAAATTTGAAAAAGAAAACGCCGCCTGCTTTGACAGGCGGCGTTTTTAATGAGGTTTACCGAATCGTGCGAACGATTACTTGGTCGGAACCGTGGCAATCGTCTGAAGAATGCGGCTGGCGATTTTGTAAGGGTCGCCTTGGGAATTTGGACGACGGTCTTCGAGGTAGCCTTTGTAGCCGTTATTGACGAAGCTGTGGGGCATGCGGATCGATGCACCGCGGTCAGCCAAGCCATAGCTGAATTTGTCGATGGACTGGGTCTCATGGAGACCTGTGAGGCGGAGATGGTTGTCCGGACCGTAAACGGCGACATGCTCGTTTTTGTATTTGTCGAAAGCTGCCATGAGCTTCTCGAAGTATTCCTTGCCGCCGACTTCACGCATGTGCTTGGTGGAGAAGTTCGAGTGCATTCCCGAGCCATTCCAGTCGAAGTCCTTGCCGAGCGGTTTGCAATGGAAGTTCACATCCACGCCATATTGCTCGCAGAGGCGAATAAGAATGTAGCGGGCGATCCAGACTTCATCGGCGGCGCGCTTGGAGCCTTTGCCGAAGATTTGGAATTCCCACTGGCCCTTGGCGACCTCGGCATTGATGCCTTCGTGGTTGATGCCAGCATCGAGACAGATGTCGAGGTGCTGCTCGACGATGTCGCGAGCGATGTCGCCGACCGCATTGTAGCCCACGCCGGTGTAATAGAGACCTTGAGGAGCGGGAAAACCTTCAGCCGGGAAGCCCAATGGGCGTCCATTTTGATAGAGGAAATATTCTTGCTCGAATCCGAACCATGCCTCGGGATCATCCAAAATGGTGGCACGGGAGTTTGTGATGTGCGGCGTGCCATCGGGCATCATGACTTCGCACATGACCAGAGCGCCATTTTCGCGGGTGGAATCTGGGAAAACCGCGACAGGTTTCAGCACGCAATCAGAGCTGCCGCCGGGAGCTTGGCGGGTGGAGCTGCCGTCAAAGCCCCACAAGGGAAGTTCTTCAAGCTTGGGAAAGCTGGCGAATTCCTTGATTTGGGTTTTGCTGCGGAGGTTTGCCACCGGCTCGTATCCGTCGAGCCAGATGTATTCGAGTTTGTATTTAGCCATTTTTGTTAGGTGTATTTTTTTGAGCAGACCAGGCCGTCTGGTGTAGCTTTTTTTTCGTTTTTCCCATCTTCCCTTGCGGCGGGGTGATTAAAGCAATCGGGATGCCAAGTATTGCCGTGAAGTTTTACGGAGTGCGATCAGAAAATCGGCGATCAGCTACGGAAGATTGACCGTGAGCGAGTTAAGCCCCATCTCCCTCACGAGTCTGGCGTAGGTTTGAGAGGGCCTGTCGCCCAGATGGTCCACTTCCAAACGCGCCAAATCGCGCTGGAAATCGATGCGATAAAGCCCAAACCGGGGACTGAAGGAGCCCCACTCGTAGTTGTCGGTGAGTGACCAGTGGAGATACCCCACCACAGGCACGCCGGCGTCGAGCATGCGCCGCACTTCGAGAAGGTGGGCTTCGAGATAGGCGCTGCGGGTTATCTTGTCGCGGCGAGGTTCGCCTCCGGAATCATCGATTCGACTGCGCAGGGCCATGCCATTTTCCGCGATGAGAATGGCCATTCCCGGGAAGGCGCTGGCATAATACTGACAGAAGGCGGTCATGCCCTCGGGCAGAAAATGCCAATCCCACCACTTGCAGGCGAGCACATCGAGCATGTGAGCGGAGATGCTCCAGCTTTTGAATTCAAGGTCGGAAAAATCCGGCGCCCGCAAGGCATGGCTCACAAAGGGGTCGTAATAATCGAGCCCGAGGTAATCCAGCGCGCGGGCCCTTGGTGCGCGTTCGGCCTCGGTGAAGAAAAATTCAAACGCCTCGGATGTCGCCGCGCGCGAGGCAAAATAGTTGGCCAACCGGTGCAGACCGGCTCCCGCCATGGCGGCGAGGTCGGTGCGGCGTTGGAGCGCGATGTGAGTGAAGTGCCGGGAGAGCGCCTCCGCTCGAGAGCGAAAATAATCCGCCGCTTCGGCTGGTTTGATGCCGTTCTGCCGGAGGCACAGCAGGTCCAGCAGCATGTTTTCCGACCAATAGACATCGCTGCAAAAGGTGTTCATCGAGACCATCGGCCGTGCCCATCCGCGGGATTCATACAAATCGTGAATCGCATTGTAGGCCCTCACATGCGCGGCCAGCATGCGGTTGTAGGCGCGCAGGCCAACGGGGATTCCTGCCTCAGGCCCACCCGGAAAATGGCGGTTCAGATAGGTGTTCAAAACGAGCATGTTTGGCTCGTTGAGTGTGACATACCACCGCACAGGCGGTTGGCCGAAGTGATCGCAGAGTCTTTGGTTGAGACGCTCGATCGTAAATTGAACGAATTTTTGAAAAGCCCCGGGCGTGCCGTCATCCAGCCAGGCATCCACTCCCAGCCAAGCCGGGTGAGTGAAATGCTGCAGCGTGACCACAGGCTCCATGCCCGCTTCGCGACAGGCAGCCACACGGTCCGCATAGGCATCCACCGCTGCTCCGTCGAAGGCCGGCGCGGGACCAGGCGCGTTCGTGAAAGAAGGCTGCACGCGCGTCCACTCGATGCTCAAGCGAAACGCATTGAGCCCCATCCGACGGGCCAAGTCGAAGTCACCTCGATACCTGTTCCAGAAATCCACCGCGCGCCCGGTGCGGTCCACCCGGCCCGACTTCTCGCAGGCGCCCCAATTGTTCTGCGGCTCGCCGGGCCCGTTGTATCCGCCTTCGCTTTGGTATCCCGAAGTGGCGACCCCGATTAAAAATGGTGTGGAATTATTCATGCTGAAACTCCCCTATCCTGCGGCGGCGATGCGCTTGCGCAGGGCCTTCTCGCGAAGTTTTGAAATGACCACAGGACGCCTGTCCGGCTCCTCCAGAACAATGCGGGATATTTCCGCCGCCGCATTCGGGTGGCCGAGGCTGCGCGCATTTCGGGACATTTGCCTGAGCCGCTCGGGATCATCCAGCAAGCGGCGAAGCTTGTGCGCGACGAGAGTGACCTCCGTGCATTTCACGGCGGCACCCGCTTCGAGAAGAACATCGGCGTTGCGCTCCTCCTGGCCGCCAATCGGATCCAGAATCATCATTGGCAGTCCACAGGCCACAGCTTCGGCCGTCGTCATACCTCCCGGCTTGCTGAGCAAAATCGTGGCCACAGACATGAAATCCGACATCTCCTTTGTGTAGCCAAAGACTCTGAAATCCGCCGGTCGGTCTTTCAACAAATCCACAATCTCGTTCAGCATTTCCTCATTTTTTCCGCAGACGATGATGGCCTGAAAATCCCTGTCCAACTGCAGCAACTGCCTCACAACAGCCGTCGCCGGACTCATGCCCAGCGCCCCGCCGGCAACGAGGAGGGTCGGCCTTCCGGGCTGCAATCCATGCCGCTCCAGCACGGCATTCGCATCCACAGGCGCTCCAAACTCGGGCTCTACGGGAATGCCGGTCACCTCAATCCGGTCGGCAGGCAGGCCGAGCGCTTCCATGTGGATTTTATCGTCCTCCTGAGCCACGAAATACCAATTGAAAGCCCGCGTAATCCAAAAAGCATGAAAATGAAAATCCGTGATCACCACGCCCAGACGAGCATCGAGTTTCCCGTTGGCAATAAGCCAGGAGATGACCCCGGCCGGCATGAAATGCGTGCAGAGAATCACATCCGGCTTGAATTCCCGCACCAGGTTGATGAGCGGCAAAGCTTGGGGCAAATCGATCAGCAACCGACCCTTGTCGGCCACCCAGGGGTCGTCGCTTGTTTCATACCACCAACCCAGAAACTCCGGCAGCATAGCGGAGAGTTTTTTATAGAGTGTGGAGTAGAACTGCTTGTGGAGGACATTCGTGTGGTCGAGCGAGTCATCCGAGAGAACCTCATCCACATCACTCCTGGCCCGCATGGCGCGTGCAAGGGCATCGGCCGCCTTAACATGCCCGGAACCCACAGAGGCGGATAAAATCAAGACGCGCTTTCCCATATGCAAGCAACCTGCCCCAATTCCCGCTGTCTGCCAAGCCGGAGTCTTTCGTTGACTCTCCTGAATTTCCGGAGAAGCTTCCGCGCGATGGGAGTTTTTCAGAAACAACGCCAAAGCAGACACCACCGGATTGGTGGATTAGTTGATTTTATCGATCAACTTTTTAAAACCTGCATGTTTCTGCTCGTTGCTGCCCCGTATTTCACAGCCAGCGCGCAGCAGGTTGTTCGCGTCGGATTTTTTCCAAATATCACTCATGCTCAGGCACTCGTGGCCTCAAACATGTCGCGCGAAGGCAAGGGCTGGTTTGAATCCCGCCTCGGGGAACCCGTCAAATTAGAGTGGTCGATTTACAATGCCGGTCCTTCAGCGATGGAGGCTTTCTTTACCAAAGCAATCGACATGACTTATGTGGGACCAAGCCCTGTGGTAAATGCCCACGCCCGCGCCAACGGCAAGGAGGTTCGCGTCATGGCCGGCTCCATGCGTGGTGGCGAAGCGCTCGTGGTGCGCGGCGATATGATCACCTCGGTGGATGACCTCAGAGGAAAAACCATTGCGACACCGCAACTCGGAAACACCCAGGATGTGGAATGCCGGGCGTGGCTGCTCAAGCAAGGAATCAAAGTCACGCTCGTCGGCGGAGATGCCCGCGTCATCCCGACGGCCAACCCCGACATGCTCCAGCTTTTCACGCAAAAAAAACTCGATGCAGCCTGGACGGTAGAGCCATGGGTGACCCGCCTCATCAACGAAGCGGATGGCCGGATTTTCCACTCCGATCCCAAGGCCCTTACGACTGTTCTTGCCGGCCGCGTTGGCTTTCTGGAGGAAAGCCCCGCGCTCGCCGCGAAATTTGCAGAAGCCCATCAGAACCTCACCGACTGGATTCGCGAGAACCCCGAGGAGGCCCGCCGCCGTGTGCGAGATGAACTCAGTGCCATAACCCGCCGTGAGATTTCCCAAAAGCTCGTCGATGAAGCCTGGACGCGCCTTGATCCGAACACAGCGATCTCGGTCGAGCCATTTGATGCATTTCTCCAGCATGCGCGCGAAGTCGGTTTCCTGCGCGCCCGTGTCGATTTGAAAAACCTTCTCTGGCAGCCATGAAAAAAATCACGATGAGCCTCGAAAACGAACTCGCCAATACAGCCCCCGAGCGCATCGAGGCCAATAATATCTCGAAGTCATTCACCACCGAGCGCGGCAAGGTCCTCGCCCTCGACAATGTGAGCGTGAAAGTCGGCGAAGGGGAATTCGTCTGCCTCGTTGGCCCCAGCGGCTGCGGCAAGTCCACGCTTCTGAACCTCATCGCCGGCCTCGACCAACCGGACAGCGGGCAGATTTTGGCGAACGGCGAAAACATCACCGGACCCGGACGCGACCGCATGGTCATGTTCCAAGAGCATGCGCTTTTCCCTTGGCTGGATGTCAGAGGCAATGTCCTCTTCGGCCTCCGCCTCAAGCCGGGACTGAATTCCAAGGAACGTCAGGAGGTCGCCAAATACTACCTCCACCTCGTGGGATTGGAAAAATTCGAACGCGCCAACATCCATGAACTCTCGGGCGGAATGAAGCAGCGCGTCGCCCTCGCCAGAGCCCTTGCGCCCAATCCCCGCGTGCTGCTCATGGACGAACCCTTTGCCGCGTTGGATGCCCTCACTCGCGAACACCTCTACGGCGACATCCAGCGCATCTGGGAAGCCCGCCGCAAGACCATTATTTTCGTGACCCACAATGTCCGCGAAGCCGCCTGCCTCGGCGACCGCGTGCTTCTTTTCTCACCAAACCCCGGCCGCATCCGCGCGGAATTCCGAATCGACCTTCCCCGCCCCCGCGACATCAACAGCGTGGAACTCGCCCGCTACTCGACAGAAATCACCACCGCTCTCAAAGGTTTCACCGCCGGACAGGGCCAGGAGGCCTCCGAATGATCCACCGCATCTCCACACTCGCCTTTTTTCTCTTCCTGATCGCTTCCTGGGAGGCCGCATCCCGCTCGGGCTTGTGGTCTCCTGTGCTGCTCCCCTCTCCCCTGAATGTGCTCGAATACATGTGGCAGGCTACATTGGATGGCACGCTTTGGACGGCGACTCTTGTCACCATGCAACGCCTGCTCCTCGGCTATGGTATAGGCCTGCTTTTCGGGGTTCCTCTAGGTCTCCTCACCTCGCGTTTCCGTATTCTGCAAGACACCCTCGGCCTGCTGGCACTCGGCATTCAAACCCTGCCAAGCGTGTGCTGGGTGCCACTCGCCCTTCTTTGGTTTGGCCAGACAGAGGCCGCCATGCTTTTTGTGGTGGTCATGGGAACCCTCTGGTCGGTGCTTATCGCAACGAGTGATGGCGTGCGCTCCATGCCGCCGATCTATCTGCGCGCCGCCCGCACCATGGGCTCGAAGGGCCTTCACACCTGGTTCAATGTCATCCTGCCCGCCTCGCTTCCCTACCTTATCGGTGGCATGAAGCAGGGCTGGGCCTTTGCCTGGCGCTCGCTGATGGCAGCGGAGATTTTTGTAACCATCCTCACCGGCTTCGGCCTCGGACAACTCCTGCAATACGGCCGCGAACTCCTGGCGATGGATCAAGTCGTGGCTGTCATGGTCATAATTATAGCAATAGGATTGCTTGCGGATCGTATTCTCTTTTCGCCATGGGAACGATTCTTCCACAAACGCTGGGGCACAGGCTCGGTGAACTGACGACACCCGAATGATCGAGGTCCGGCATCGCGGGGCCGTGCATCTGCCCGGTCCGGATCTTTGGCTGGATCCGCATTACTCAAAGGCATTGGCTTTCGTTTCACACGCCCACAGCGATCACACAGGACGACACGAGCGAACCATCGCAACGCCGGCCACTCTTCGCCTCATGGAAGCGCGCATGGGCACCCTGCACGGCGAAAAAATCCCGCTACCCTTCGACGAGTTGCGCGATTTTGAAAAATTCCGCATGCGCCTGTTGCCAGCTGGGCATGTCTTGGGATCCGCCCAGTGTTTTGTGGAAACCGAGCAAGGAAGCCTCCTCTACACGGGCGACTTCAAACTCCGGCAGGGAGCCAGTGCCGAGACGACCGCTCACACGCACGCCGAGACACTGATCATGGAGACCACCTACGGGCTGCCTCGCTATGTGTTCCCGCTGTTTGAGGAGGTCATGGCTCAAATCCTCAAGTTTTGCATCGAATCCCTGGAGGAAGGCGCAACGCCGATCCTGCTCGGCTATTCGCTCGGCAAGTCCCAGGAAATCCTCGCCAACCTCTGCGGCGCGGGAATGCGCGTCATGCTCCACTCCGCCATCGCAAAACTGATCCCGGTCTATGAATCCGAAGGCATCGTTTTTCCCGAGCACACACCATGGGACACAAAAAATGCAGCGGGCCATGTCCTCATTTGCCCGCCCACCAGCGCTGGAAGCCGAGCCATGGCGCTGGTGAAGAAAAGGCGCGTTGCCGCCATCACCGGCTGGGCGATGGATGCCGGAGCCGTGCACCGCATGCGCTGCGACGCCGCTTTCCCGCTCTCAGACCATGCCGGCTACGACGACCTCCTGCGGCATGTGGAAAATGTCGCTCCCAAGCTGGTTCTCACCCTGCATGGCTTTGCGTCTGAATTCGCCGCCGATCTCCGCTCGCGCGGCATCGAAGCCTGGGCGCTCACGGGCCCGAACCAACTCGATCTGGCGATGGAGATTCCTCGCCAGCGGCAACCATCCAAGCCTCTGCCGGCCGAGTCAGCAGCGTCGGGGTTTCTGAAGTTCTGCTCGGTTGGCGAGAAGGTCGCATCCCTCACAGGCAAACAGGCCAAGATCAAACTTCTCTCAGCCTACTTTCAAAATCTGGAGGAGGCCGACCTGCGTCCCGCCGCGCTCTGGCTCTCGGGCTCTGCATTTTCTACGATGGATGCCGCCCCGCACCAAGCGGGACGGGCCATCGTCCGCGAGGCCCTCATGAAAGCCTCAGGGATGTCCGAAGCCGATTTCCGACAACTCGCCCGTGGCATCAACGACAGCGGCCTCACGGCGGAAACGATTATGGCCACTTGCAGCGGCTCGAAAAACCCCACTCTTGCCGAGGTTGCCGCAGAATTGGAGGCCCTCCGCGCCGCCCGCTCAGGTGTTGCGAAGATCGAAATCCTAAGCCGTTTTTTCCGAGAAACGCCGCCCGTCGCCGCCAAGTTTCTCGTTAAGATCCTCTCCGGCGACCTGCGCATCGGCCTCAAAGAGGGCTTGCTGGAGGAATGTATCGCCGACGCCTTCGAGGCCGATCCCGGCGAGGTGCGCGAGGCAAACATGTTCTGCGCCGACTTGGGTCTCGTGGCAGTCATGGCGCGAAACCGCCGCCTCCACGAGCGCACGATGCGACTTTTCCAACCGGTCAAGTGCATGCTGGCATCGCCCGAACCGGATGCCGCCGCCGTGCGGGCCCGCTTTGCCGATGCCGCCACGCTCTGGATCGAGCCGAAGTTCGACGGCATTCGCGCCCAAATCCACACCGACACGAAGCGCACGGAGATTTTTACCCGCGACTTGAAGGTCGTCACCTCCAGTTTTCCCGAGATAGCCCGCGCCGCTTCGGAACTCGGGCGTGAAGCCATTCTCGATGCCGAGATTCTGGCTTGGCGCGATGGACGCCCCCTGCCGTTTCATTCGCTCCAAAAGCGCCTCGGACGCCAGGAGGCCGACCTCTTCTTTGAAAATGAAATCCCCGTCGCCTGCATTGTTTTCGACATCCTGCAACTCGACGGCACCAGCCTGCTGAAGGAACCCCTGCACCGCCGTCGCGAACTCCTGCACGACCTTGCTCTTCCCGAACCCCTGGGCCATGCGGACATCCTCCACGCAGCCAGCGCGGAGGAAATCGACGCCCACTTCCGCGACATCCGCTCCGCCGGACACGAAGGCCTCCTGATCAAAGACCCAGCCAGCCACTACCAACCCGGCCGCCGTGGCCTCGCCTGGATCAAACTCAAAAAACGCCTCGCCACACTCGATGTCGTCGTCACCGCCGTGGAATACGGCCACGGTAAACGGCGCGGCGTCCTGAGCGACTACACCTTCGCTGTGCGCGATGAAAAAACAGGCGCCCTCGCCATCATCGGCAAAGCCTACACCGGCCTCACCGATCTCGAAATCGCCGCCCTCACCGACGAATTCCTCTCCACCGCCCTCTCGCAAACCGGCAACCGCATCGAAGTCGAACCCCTCGTCGTCCTCGAAATCGCCTTCGACTCCATACGCGAAAGCCCCCGCCACCCCTCCGGCCTCGCCCTCCGCTTCCCACGCATCACCCGCATCCGCCGAGACAAATCGGCGGTAGACATCGACACCATCGCAACAGCCAGAAAACTGCTCGGTCAAAATTGATGCCTCAGATGGTGTCGCAGTAATGAAATAAGCCGCAAACACCCTGTGCTTGCGCGGCATTCTGCCGGATTGCATCATGGGCCGACTGTGAATCAACCACTCCTCATCGCTGGCCGTTCGTTTTCATCCCGGCTTCTTCTTGGCACTGGCAAATTTTCCTCGAATGAAACCATGCGCGATTCGCTGGAGGCGAGCGGGTGCGAGATCGTGACGGTTGCGCTGCGGCGGGCGGATCTGAGTGGAAAGAAGGATCCTTTTGCGAACATTCTGGATTTTATCGATCCGAAAAAATACCTACTGCTACCGAACACCAGCGGAGCGATGAATGCGGACGAGGCGGTGAGGTTGGCACGACTTGCTGCGGCGGCGGGCTTGCCTCAATGGGTGAAGCTCGAGATTCACCCCGACCCGCATTATTTGCTTCCGGACCCCATCGAGACGCTG
This sequence comes from Terrimicrobiaceae bacterium, assembly GCA_044345595.1. Taxonomy (GTDB): domain Bacteria; phylum Verrucomicrobiota; class Verrucomicrobiia; order Chthoniobacterales; family Terrimicrobiaceae; genus UBA967. The sequence continues at coordinate 65,253 of JBIJAV010000011.1, read as the reverse complement.
GCGGCTGCGGAGATTTTGGTTAAGGAAGGATTCACCGTCTTGCCTTACATCAATGCCGATCCCGTTCTGGCGCGTCGGCTTCAGGATGTGGGCACGGCGACCGTGATGCCGCTTGGTTCGCCCATTGGCAGCAATCGGGGGCTCGATACCCGCTCGCAGATTGAAATCATCATCAAGCAAGCCACTGTTCCCGTGGTGGTCGATGCCGGGATCGGTGCGCCCAGTCATGCTGCCGAGGCTTTGGAAATGGGAGCCGACGCCGTGCTGGTGAATACGGCCATCGCAGCGGCGGAGGATCCTGTGCGGATGGCAAGAGCCTTCAAAGTAACCGTCGAAGCCGCCCGCGAAGCCCATGAGGCAGGTCTCCCGATGCGACTCGATCACGCCTCCGCCACAAGCCCCCTCGCAGCGTTTTTGAAGTCAGCTTGAACTAAATCCCTGTTTTGTGCCGGAAATTCGAAAGTGCGCTGGCGAGTGAATCGATGTCCGTTTTCTTGTGTCCTGCTGACAGGGTGATGCGGAGGCGGGCCGAGCCTTTGGCGACGGTTGGGTAGCGAATCGCGGGAACAAGGAATCCGCTGTTGAAAAGTTCGGTGGATGTTTGAACGGCGCTCGTTTCGGCTCCAATCACGACTGGAAGAATGGCACTCGCTGAAGTTGGAAGATCGAGCAAGGATTGGAGGTGGCGAAGGTTTTCCCAGAGAGCGGCGCGCAAGGTGTCACCTTCCGGAGAGGCTGAAATTTCGATCGCTTTGCGAGAGGCTGCAGCGACAGGGGCCGGCGGCGATGTCGAAAAAATGAAACTGCGGGCGCGATTGATGAGAAAATCCCGGAGTTTGCTACTGCCCGCGATGTAGGCACCATGAGAGCCAAGCGCCTTGCCGAGCGTTCCCATTTGAATCTCGATATGCTCAGCCACGCCGAGTTCGTCGGCCAATCCCCTTCCCTGCCGTCCGGTAACTCCGACAGCATGGGCTTCGTCGAGGAAGAGCCATGCGCCGTGGCGGTCCTTGAGTTCCACAATATCCCGCAGCGGGGCGAGGTCGCCGTCCATGCTGTAGATGGATTCCGCAATGACGAGTTTTCGGGCGTCGGGATGTTTTTTGGAGGCCCACTGGAGGTGACTCTCCAGTTTTCCGAGGTCGTTATGTGGAAAAACACGCAGCGTGGCACCACTCAAGCGGGCGGCATCGACCAGGCAGGCGTGGGAGAGTTTATCGAGAATAATGACATCCCCCGTCCCGCAGAGCGCGGGGATGGTGCCCATGGCGGCGGCGTAGCCACTGGAAAAGGAAAGGGCGGCGGGCGTTTGCTTGAAATCGGCAATGGTGTCGTCGAGTTCCTCATGTGCGGCGAGCGTGCCGCAGATGAGGCGCGAGGCTCCCGATCCGAATCCCGAGCGCTCCCACTCGGCCATGGCGGTCTGCTTCAATGCTGGATGCGTTGCCAGGCCGAGGTAGTCGTTTGAGGAAAAATTCAGGAGCTGCCTTCCCTCCCTCGCAACCCGGACCTGTTGCGGGCCCTTGAGAGCGGAGAGCCTGCGAGTGAGACCCTTGGACTCGATCTCCTGAAGACCGGAGAGCAGGAACTGATCAAGCGAGGATTCGCTGTGGGAATTCATCAACCGGCAGCGATGAGTGAGGCCATCTCGCGAACAGCATTTTCGAGGCCAACCGAGACGGCGCGGGATATGATGGAGTGTCCGATATTCAACTCCTCCAAGCCTGGCAATGAAAGGATGGGCGTGGTGTTCCCGTAGTTGAGGCCGTGTCCGGCATTGACGCGAAGGCCGAGGGAGAGCGCCAAAGCCGCGCCACGCTTGAGCTTTTCGAGCTCGGACTCTCGCTCGAGGCCAAACTTGTTCGCATAGGAGCCCGTGTGGAGTTCCACAAATTCGGCACCGAGCGCCGCAGCGGCGCGGATTTGCGCTTCTTCGGCGTCGATGAAAAGGCTCACCCTCGAACCCGCATCTTGCAGGCGGCCGATGACACTCCGAAGGATCTTGTCGTGCGTCACGCAATCCAACCCGCCTTCAGTGGTGACTTCGCGCCTGTGCTCGGGGACGAGGCAAACATCCTCGGGGCGGATTCGCAGGGCGATAGCCACAATGTCCTCCGACACGCCCATCTCCAGATTCAGCTTCGTGGTGATCTTCTCGCGAAGCAGAAAGATATCACGGTCCTGAATGTGGCGGCGGTCTTCGCGAAGGTGGGCAGTGATACCCACAGCGCCGGCCTTCTCAGCTACGAGCGCGGCCGCGACGGGATCCGGCTCGGCATTCGGGTTATCCGGCGTTTCGCGGTAGCGGGCCTGGCGCAGTGTAGCGACATGGTCGATGTTGACTCCAAGACTTGGCATAGATGGTTTTATTGGGATGCTGCCGAACGCTTGATTCGAATGCGGCAGGAGATTTCATCCACCGCCCCCGGCGCGAGTGTGCGCAGGCCGAGGCCGTTGTGAATCGCGTTCGGAAATGCGCTCCAGGGCTCGACACAGAAAAAGTCAGACTCCGGCTTCTCGGTCCAGGTCGTGACGCAAGCCCAATCTTCGGGGCGCTTCTCGGGATTGTCGAAGGAAACGGATTTGCCAGATGCGGCATGGGACATCACAACGCGCTCAAGGTCAGGCTCTGCATGGAAGCGGTCGATCCAAGCGGGGTCGGAGAGCGAAGCTGACTCCTGGGAGGCCGTGTCGAAGGAAATCGATCCATCGGCAAAGTTCTGGCGTCCCCATTTTTTGCAAGGCAAGGAGAGCTGCCAGTCGGCGCGCTCGGCGGCCGGGACATGAAAGTAGTAATGATGGCCAGCAGACCATGGCATCGGCTGATCCCCGCGATTGACAACTCGGAAGCTCGTGAGCAGGGCATCCGGCTCGATGCGGTGGGTTACTTCCAGACGGAACGGGAAGGGGTAGCAGGCCATGGTGGTTTCATTCGAATCCAGACGCAGTGTGACGAAATCCTCTCCGGCCTCGAGGTTGCGGAAGGGCGAGTCTTTTGCAAACCCGTGCATGGGAGCAGGGCGTTGGACACCTGAGGCATCGATCCATGAGCCGATCCGGCCATTGGCATAGGTGCGGGCGATGAAGGGAAAGAGAAGCGGGTCGCCGCCTCGAACCTTCGCCACGCGGTCCCAGTCGGCATCCGTGGGCCAACCGATGATGTTCCAACCGGGCACACTCCAGGAAAGAAGCCTCGCGCCATGCGCGGGCGAGACAAGAGCGCTGGCATCCCCAGATTGGATCTTGAGGACAGGTTGGTTTTGAAAAATTTCCAGATTCATAAATTTCTTTGAGCAATCACAAGCAACCCCCGCAGTGTCAGGAGCGGGTCGACGACATCGAACAACCCGACTTGGCCTGCGATGAGCTGGGCATCCCCGCCGGTGGCGATGATGCGCGGGCGTGCTTTAGGAAAAGCCTCGGAGCGGATTTGCGCGAGGATTTCCTTCACCAGTCCACGGTATCCATGCACAGCACCGGACAGCATGGCATCCCGCGTCGAACGGCCCACAGCAGTGGTTGGTTCGCGAAGTGTGATGTTGGGCAGCAAGGCTGTGCGATCATGCAGGTAGCCGGTCATAGCATTGAGTCCCGGAGCAATGACGCCGCCGATGTAATCCCCGGCGCGGGAGATGACATCGAAAGTCACGGCTGTGCCAAAATCCACCACCACGCCTGGAAAGCCGTGCAGAGCGGCACAGGCGGCCGCATTGGCCAGGCGGTCCGCCCCGATGGTGCGTGGCGAGGGGTAATCAATCCCAACGCCGAGATCGAGATGCGCCCCGACTTCCAGCACGCGATCGAACGCGGCATGGATGACAGGATTTTTGGAGGGGACGACGGAGGAAAGGACAACGGCTTCGATTTGTTTGGAGGGATACAGCGCCCGAATCTGCGCGGCATCCAGAGACGGAGTGGGCAGGCGCTTGACCCGCGAAAGGGAGTTGCCAGCGGCGAGGCAAAGTTTCGTGAACGAATTACTGATGTCGATGAGGAGGATTTTTTTCATGCGTCGGCCTCCGGAGCGCCCTTGGCGACGACCGCAGCAATTACCAAGTCGCCGGAGACATTGAGGGCGGTCCGGCACATATCCAAAAACCGGTCGATTCCGAGAATGATCGCAATGGCATCCGGCGGAACATTGATGGAAAGAAGAACACCCACGACCAGAGGGAGCGATCCACCGGGAACTCCAGCGGTGCCTATGCCTGCCATCACGCACATAAGGGCAACGACGATTTGTTGGGTAAGAGTGAGATCGACTCCGAAAACCTGAGCCAGAAAAAGAACGGTGACTCCCTCGTAGAGTGCGGTGCCATTCTGGTTCGCGCTGGCTCCGACGGTCAGAACAAAGCGGGCGATGCGAGGTGGGATGGAGAGGTTTTTTTCGGCCACGCGAAGGGCAACGGGCAGTGTGGCATTGCTGGACGAGGTGCTGAAGGCGGTGATGATCGCCTCCTTGGCATCCTTCAAAAAACGCACGGGGGAACGGGAGGCGAAAAAGCGGAGTGTGAGGGGATAGACCACAAATTGTTGGAGCGCGAGGCCGAGCAGCACAACGCCCACATAAAGGCCAAGGGTGCGAAAGAGGTCCAAGCCGAGACGCGCCGCAACAGCAAAGGCCAGGCAGGCGACACCGAAAGGTGCCAGCCGCAAAGCAAAGCCGATGATCACCATGGAAACCTCGAACATTCCCTCAAAGAATCCCCTCAGTGTGGCCGTGCGATCGCGAGGAGCGATGGTGAGGGCGACACCGACGAACAGACTAAAAACCATCACAGCCAAGAGCCCCCCGCCTTTGTTTTCGGGATTGAAGGCATTCACCGCCTCGGCGAGGGGATTTTCAGGAATGAAGTTGAGAAGGGTGGTGGCAACGGATTGGGATTGGCTGCCACGCTCGATACTTTTTTGGGAGGCCCCGGCATAGGTTTGCACAAGCGACTCGCGGCTTTCGGCAGGAAGCGAGCGCCCCGGCTCGATGAGATTCACAAGGCCAAGGGCAATGCCGACGCTTGTCGCGGAGAGGGCAAATGTGGCGAGGAGGGCGCGCCAACCCACACGCCCCAGCGTTCGGACATCCCCCATCTCCATCGTTCCAATCACGATTGCTGAAAGAATCAGCGGGATGACGACCATGAAAATGATTCGCAAAAAAATCCGCCCGGCGGGTTGGATGACCTGATCGATCCACCAGTTGAGCGAGGGACGGGCCGCTTCGGGCAGGAGAGCGCCAGCGGCGAGGCCAAGGACGAGCCCCAACACCAATCCCCCCAGAATTCGAGTGGCCTGGGAGCGGGAGGCCGCGCTTTCAGACATGGTCAGCGGGAGAGGTCGCCTTGGGTGAGAAGTTTGAAACTCTCGCCGAGAAGCACGGAAGTGGCGCACTCGATGTCATCGACATGCAAGGCGAGAACGGCACGCCCACGGGGACGGACCAAGAGAGGATAGCTGAAATGGACATTCACTTCCGCCATGAGGAGGGCTGCGAGCAATTTGGAAAGATCGCCGGGACCATCGGCGAGCTCGACCACCATAAGCTCGCAGGAGCTGTGCGGAATGTTGTGCTCGCGGAAAAGCTCCTCGGTGCGGTCGGGGTCGCTCACGATGATGCGACTGATGGCCGACTCGTAAGACTCGGCAATGCTGAGGGCGAGAACGATGATGTTGTTCTCATCGAGCAGGCGCACGACTTCACGAAGAGCACCGACTTTGTTTTGTAGAAAAACGGAGAATTGCCGGACCTGCGGGCTGTTGAGTTTCTCAGTGGTGGATGCGACGGCCATAGGTTGGTTATTTGTAGGAATATACCATGCAGGTATCGACTTTGTCACCTTCCGTCATGATCAAGCGGATGAAATAGCTGCCGCTGCGGATCACGGAAATGCCGGCTGTGGCGCACGAGGCATTGCCAGAATATTCCTGCCCCGCAGGGTATCCCCAAGCATCGAAAATCGACACCTTGAGTTGCGAGTAGGGATCGAGATTTGCGGAGGAGAACCGGTAGTCGTTCCCGGCAAAAAGATGCACCTCGATGAGCATGGGAACGCCCTTTGATAGCGTGCCGGACCAAAATCCATCATGAATCTGATAGCCCTCACCGGCATTTCCCGCTGCGAGTTCCAGCGCGAGGCTGCGAGGGCTTTTATCGGGGGAATTCCAGTCCAGCGGCGAGGAATTCGCCAATCCGCCCCCCTCCTGCTGGGCGTCGGAGACGGCCAGGGCCAACAAGAAAAAGAACAGAGGCAGCATCCGCTTCATCATTTTTTGGAATCCGCCTGCGTGGCTGCCGCTGCGATCGTGGACATGGTCGAAGCGAGGCTCTGAACAGCCGTGGGCGGGAGGAACGAAGGCGAGGCGGACATGAGGGTGGACGCTGACCTGAGGCCCTCGGCGAGCTGCCTGATGAGGGGTGTTTTTTTCGAGTTTTCGGGAAGGTTTTCCACGCGGCTCAGGATACGCGCGGCGATTTCGGGCTGAGCGAGCAGGTCGGTGGATGAGGGATTTTCCCCGGCCGCAAGGAGGTTCGAGGCCATATCCAACTGGCGGACCCAGGAACCCGCCATGGCCAGCACGACGAGGGGGTTGTCTTTTTGCTCCAGCAGGCAGAGTCGAATATCATTTTGCATGGCATCCAATTCCTCGCGCAGGCGCCGCCAGTCGCTGACATCGGCAAAGTCGGAGATGCTCTGGCTTCGGGCTAGGATTTGATGGCTCACATTCAGCTTTTTGGCGAGCAGAAGGATGTCGCGCGCGCTGTTTTTCACACTCTGACCATCCTGGGCCTCGATGGCCATGAAGCCGTCAGCGACGAGGATGCCGAGTTGCAAGGCGATGATTTCGCGGTCGGAGGTGGTGGCCGGAACGACAGGACGGAGGACTTTGCTCCAGTTCGGTTGGCATTGTTTGTCAACGGCGAGAAAAAATTCCCCAGGCGTGGGAATGGAAACCGTATCGAGAAACGAAGCATCGCGCATTTGCTCCGGCGTGAGGCGTTCCTCGGCGGCAGGCGCAAGGGATGGTATCGCCATCAAGATGAGAGCTGCTGTTCGGAGGATTTTCGAAAGCATGCGCAAACCTACACCCAGCGGCGGCACTTATCAAAGACTCAAAAACCGGCGGCGTTCAAAGGCGCCCGCGAGCTTAGTCTTCGAAAAGCACCTCGCGCATGAGGTGGTAGATTTTTGTATTGTCGAAGCTTCCTTTGACCTCCTCGGCCTTCTTGCCTGCGGCGCGAACGAGAATGCCGCCGGACGCGTCGCTCAATGTTCCCCAAGTGATGATAAAGGGATGAGCCACTCCGGCGCGGTCGGGTTTCGAGAGAAAGGGGTTCCCCTCGGAGTCGAGTCCATAGGGAGCGCCGTTGGTGTCCTTGCCGCTGGCCGCTTTTGCGATCAAGTCGGGCTTCGGAGGAAATCCCAGCACATCCATGGACCCAGCCGAACTGTCGGCGGCTGTGATCAAGAGGGTTTGAGGATTTTTTTCGACGAAATCCAGAGCGGTTCCGAAGGCATCGTCGGCGCGTTTTAGGGCATCCAAGACGCCGGGGGCATTGTTGAAGTTTGCAAAGTTGTCGGCCCCCTCCTCCTCAACGACGAGCAAAAATGGCCCCGGAGCCAGAAGGCGCAGAGCTGCGGATGTCATTTCCTGAAGGGTGGGCGCATCGGGCGAGTAGGTCGGCAACCCGAGGGCCTTCAATTTGTCGGCCTCCATGTCGTTGAACGAGTCCTGCTCGGCGAAAATCCCGAGAAGTTTCTTGGTGCCGGACGGCACGGACGCGAGTTCGGTGCGATCGAAAACAACCGTGTAACCATTTTTCTTCGCCTCTTCGATGAGGTCGCGTCCATCTGTGCGCTTGCCCGCTTTCACATGGCGGCCCGCTTTGGATGCGGGGAGAAACCATTCCTCACCGCCGCTGAGAATGACATCCACTCCCGATTCGACGACTTGGGTTGTGATTTGCTCGTAGTCGTCCCTTTTGGCGGTGCTGGCGACAAAGCAGGCCGTGCCGGGCTCAATGATGCTGCCGGAGTTCACAAGGCCGGTTCGCACGCCGCGCCGCATGGCCTCATGCATGATGCTGCCGGACTCGCCGTTTGCCGCTATGGGACGGGATGCGGATTTGCCATCCGTGCCGAATGCGGAGGACGGGACTTTGATGCCATAAGCATGGGAGGTCGCACCGCCATTCGATGTCGCGGAAAGCGAATCGGCCATGTGGCCGCGGTAAACAGCAATATGGGGAATGCGGTCCCAGTTGAGTTCCGCATCGGGACCCATCCAGTAAAAACGGGCGGCTTGCCAATTCGCAACACCCGCACCATCGGGGTGGATAAAAATGACATTGTTGGCCGTGGCCGTGGCGCAAGCAGCAAGGATCGACAGGAGAAGAAGGCGTGACATGGGAGGAAATCAAAGAGCGCCGGAGCCTGACGCGCAATCAACGATTGGTGACATTTCCGTTTCACGCTTGCTTTCGGTAACTATTCCCTCCACTTTTCCGCGCCATGCCAACACTTGCTATTGTTTTTGGAATCATTCTCGATGCGATGGGATTCGGTGCTTATGTAGCCACAGGCGCCCAGAGCGTGACGGCGCTCATTCCCGCCTTCTTTGGAACGATCATTTTTCTTTGCGGATTGCTCTCGGTATTCATTCCAAAAATCCGCATGCACCTCATGCATGTGGCCGCTCTGGTTGGTTTGCTGGGAACTGCTGGCGGCCTTGGCATGGGGCTTCCCAAACTGGGAGCCCTCATCGCTGGGACTGCCGAGCGACCGCTGGCTTCTGGAATGCAAATTGCCATGGGCGTCGTCTGCCTGGTCTTTCTGGTGCTCTGCGTGAAGTCGTTCATTGACGCACGCCGTGCGCGCAAGAAAGCGGAGTAGATCTCAATCGACCAACAGGGCCGCACCAAAGACGCCGGCGCTGTCGCCGAGTGTGGGCTTGAGAATGCGGGTGCGGAGTTCCTTGTTGAAAACATGGTTGAGCACCGCCTGCCGTGTTTCGTCCTCGTAGAGCAGCGCCATGTTTCCAACGCCGCCGCCGATGATGATGGCATCAGGGTCGAGAATGTTGATCACCGCCGCGATGGATTCCGCAAATTTCTCGCGCAAGCGTTCGAGTGTTTGAAGAGCGAGCGGTTCACCCGCCTGGGCGCGGCGGGAGATCTCCGGCAAGCGCACAGCTTCCCCACCCTGCTCCCGATAAAATCTCTCGAGCGAGGGACCGGCTAAGACACCCTCGATGCACCCTGAGCGACCGCAGTAGCAAGGATGCGCTTCTCCGCAAAGCGAATTGTGCCCCCACTCGCCGGCGATGCCGTGAAGGCCCGGCAAGACACGGCCATTGACGACTACTCCGCCGCCGGCTCCGGTTCCGAGAATAACTCCAAAAACCACGCTGGCTCCGGCGCCGGCGCCAATAACGGCTTCGGCGAGGGCAAAGCAGTTGGCGTCATTGGCCATGAAAATTTGGGTTCCGGTCAGACGCTCCAGATCTTGCGCAATTGGACGACCGTTCAAGCAGGTTGTGTTTGAATTTTTAAGCAACCCGGTGGAAGGCTCGATCGCGCCGGGCGTGCCAATGCCGATTTTCGAAGGCCGGGAGAAACCTGAAGCCGCCTCGAGATCGGAAAGAACGCCTTCGATCTGGGAAAGGATGTGTTCGTAACCAAGCGCGGCACCGGTCTCGCGGCGCAGGCGATAAAGCGCCTCACCCGGGCGAGTGGAGTCCATGATGACTCCCTCGATTTTTGTCCCCCCAAGATCAATGCCCCATTTATGCGAGGCGGAGGTCACGCCGAAACACGCATGGGCATGATGACATAGAGGAACGGCGTCTGGATTTTGATGACACCGGGGCTCATTTCATCAATCAGCTCGAGGTAAACTTCATCGTTCGGCAGGTTGCGGAGCGGATCCATGAGAAACTCGGGATTGAACGCAATCGCAATATCCCGTCCGCGATAGTTGACGGACATGGATTCCTTGGCCTCACCGACTTCGGGGGTGGTGGCGGTGATGTCGAGATTGTTTTTGGTAAAGGCGAGACGAAGCGAACTCGTCTTGTCGCTGCTGAGGAGTGCGACGCGGCGAACGCAATTTAGAAGAGCCTCACGCTCGAGCGGAATCCGCTCCTTGGCCTCACCGGGGATGACTTGGCGGTAGTTCGGATAGTTGCCTTCGACGAGTTTCGACACCAACTGGGCGCCGTTGAGTTGGAAGGAAACCAGATTGCTGGAACTGGAAATGGTTACTTCGCCCTCCTCGCCAAGGAGGCGTTGGAGTTCGGTGACAGCTTTGGTCGGCAGAATGAAGTCCCTTTCGTTGCTCTTGGGAAATTCCAATTCGCTTTCGAAAAGCGCCAAGCGGCGGCCATCGGTCGCAACCAGAGTGAGTTTGTTTTCCGTGAGAGAAAAAAGAATGCCGTTGAGGACATAGCGGGCCTCGTCACTCGAAATGGCGTAGGCCGTTTTGCGGAGCCCGTCCTTGAGTTCGGACTGCTTCATGGTCAGCGAACTGGCCTCCTCGAAGTGCGGGAAGGCAGGATATTCCTCCTTGGGGAGGCCATAAATTTTGAAGAAGCTGGCGCCGCAACGGATCGAGGTCGCGTTTTTGGCATCCACCTCGAGAATGATTTCCGAATTCGTCAACTCGCGGATGATCGAAACAAGTTTTCGGGCCGGTATGGTGATCGCGCCGGTTTTTTCGACCCGGGCCTCGACGCGGCAGCGAATGCCAACCGAGAGGTCGGTGGTGGTGAGAGTGAGGCCGGATTCATCGGCCTCAAGGAGAGCATTGGTGAGAATCGGAAGCGTCGGGCGTGTGCTGACGACATTCTGGATTCGTTGCAATCCTTCGAGCAGGGCTTCTTTGGTGACTGCGATCTTCATTTGATTTCGTGGATTTTTAGAGAGAGGGAGAGGCCGTGTCAACGAGGGAGAACTAATCGCCAGCTTTGCGGGCTATGTCCTTAAGCATGGGGCCGAATTCCGCATTCCAGATTCCGAAAAGAGGCCTGGCATTGTCGAAACCCGCCTCACCCGCATCGCTGACAGAAAAAACTTTCGGCTGGAGGCGGATATTGTCAGTCCCAGGAATCGGCACCATCGCCAACCGGACGCGGATAGTTTGCGGGTTCCCGTAGCTGCCCCACATGACATTTCCGAAGCCGCCTGCGGGTTTGTCGAACGAGATGGAGTCGGGATAATCAACACCTGAGAGCGTGTAACCGCGCGATGCGAAGACATTCCGGGCGGCTGCGGTGACGGCATCCGCATTGGTATCGTGGACCGTGACGGCGCCGATTCCGCCCGAACTTGAAATCGGCGAGGACAGACAACCGACAAGTAAAGTCGCGCAAAAAAGAACGGCAGAGAGTTTGATGAGACGAATCATTCGGCTTCGCTATCAAAGTCGGAGGGATTGGGCAAGGCGGCTGAAGAAAAGAAAATCCACTTTCGCATCCTCCGTGGAAACCTCCTCTGGCCACGGCAGGAAAAAATCCGGGACATAAAAGCTCTCGAGACGGGATTTGAGAAAATCCCTCAAGCGATCGAAATCGATATCGCCTGCTACAAATGCCACGGGTCGGGCACCGAATTCTTCGTGAGGGACTCCGACAACAACCACTCGGCGCACATCCGGGTGGGAGGCCAACAAAGCCTCGATCATCTCGGGGCAGATATTCTCGCCGCCGGAGATGAACATGCGATTGCGCCGACCGCTGACGACCAGATTTCCATCGGCATCGAAACTCCCGGAATCACCTGTCGAAAACCATCCATCGTCATCCAAAGCTGGACGCAGATACTCATTGAAAAAAATCCCCTTGGGCAAGACCTCACCACGAATCCGGATTTCGCCATCCGGCGAAATTTGAACCTCACGCCCCGGCAGTGGTTTTCCTGCATGAACCACGGATGGCACACCCCACAAACGCTCGCTGGTAGTGATCTGCGAGGCCGCCTCGGTCATGCCGTAGGTGAGATGAAGCGGCACACCGGCATCCATGGCATCCGAGACAAGGCCCGCATCAATCGGCCCTCCCCCGGCGAGGACGGCTTTCAAGCGGGCGAAGGATGCGCGCTCCGAAAGGAGTCGCCGTAACTGAACTCCAACCACGGAGAGGTGGGTGAGCACAGGGTCTTCGATTTGCTTTTTGAAAGGGGCATTCTTGTCGGGAAAAACAATCGTCGCGCCGGCAAGCAGGCAGCGAATGAGAATGGAAAAGCCACTCACATGGTTCAGGGGCAGCGAGAGCAACCACGCGCAACCCGGACCGAGAGGAATCCTTGCGGCAGCTCCCGAGGCATTGGCGATGTGCGATTGCAAATCATGCCACACGGCGCGCGGCGAGCCGGTCGATCCGGAGGTGAAAAGCACAGTCCCTGCCGAAGCCGGTGCTAGCGGCGACCGACCGGGAACAAACTGGTGCAGCCCCTCGGGTTTCCAGAAGGCCCCGGCTCCAATGGACTCCGCCCGGCGGAGCGCTTCGGCTTCAGGCAATCGCGGGCTCAAGGGCGCGACCAGACAATCCTCGGCCAGCAGGGCCAGCAAAAGCGTGGCATGGTTGAAATTAGGTCCGGCCCATGTGGCAAATGGGCGGTCTTTTTCCAAATGCCACCCGTCCAAGCGGGCCGCTAAAAAGCCTGCCAACTCAGAGTATCGGACCTCGCGACCACTCGCGCGATCCAGCAAGGCCACAGCGTCACCAAAAGTGGTGGCTTTAGAGAGGATAGAGTTTTGAAAGGTCGACATCCGGTGGCGGTGTTTTCGGGCGGAATTGAAAATCGCGCAAATCGAGTCGCTCGCAAAGAACATCCTGCTCCAGACGCGAGTAGGTATCCAAACCTGCCGCCGCCGCGCAGGGCAGGCCCAATGCGAAGAGGCCGAGAGCCTGAATGCCAACGCCCGACTCATAGCAGGCGCTCACGACAGGCACCATGCCAAGCGAGGCCCCCGCCTGAGCAAAATCGGAGCAGACTTTCAATCCACCCATAAGCGTTGGCTTGAGAACAAGAGCCGCCGCGCCTTTGTAGGCGACCAATTTTTCAGGGGTGATTTCGCGCAGCGTCTCATCCAGCGCGATTCCAACGGGGCAATTTTTAATCAAATCCGGGAGCATGGAAACATCGCCGAGTGGTTCCTCGATGTAGTCCACCGGAAGGTTCTTGATCGATTCCGCGACGCGCAAAGTGGATTCGAGATTCCATCCACGATTGGGGTCGATTCGAAAACGGCAACGGCCATTGGCGAGAGAAGAAAGCCTGCCAATCAAGGACGGCAACTCGTCGAGGGATAGACCAGCGGTTTTGATTTTGAGGCATTCGCACCCGCTTGCGAGTGCAACCTCCCCGCGACGGAAAATTTCCTCCGGAGATCCATCGAGAAGGGCATTCAACCGGATCGCGTGTCTTCCTGTTTGCGGAATGGCAGCCCTCGCCGATTCGAGGGCAAAAACGAGCGATGCCGGAGCCTCGTCCTCGCTCTTGCCTGCCTTGATGAACACCTCGACGGCATCAACAGTCTCGATGCTCCAACCCGGAAGCGGGGCGGCATCCCCCCACCCTACGGTGCCGTCTGGTTTTTCAAGGCGAACGAGAATCCCTTTCCGGTTCCCACCGCCGGACATGGGAAGTGCATATCGAAAAAAATTCATTCCCTCCCGCCAAGCGGCTTCAGCGCGTGGTCTGGGATTCATTTTCGCGTTAAGAGGAACAGGGAAATAACCACCGCCATCGAGAGACTGGCATTCGCGGTGAGAGGGAAAACCTTGTTGATTTCCCTCATGTCGCGAATGCGAAAAACGGCCAGTCCCACAGCAAGGCCGTGCACGATGGCGGGAGCCAGGCAGACGAGCGCCATCCACCACTGGAGGAGACCGTCGCGCCAGAGCCAGAAAGGAACCACACAGGGAGCAAAGAGGCAGAAGACAATCTCCCAGCGGGCAAAATCGGCACCGAAGCGCACGGCGAGGGTTTTTTTATTTGAGAGGAGGTCGGACTCGCGATCCCGCAGATTGTTCAGCGCGATTAAGACGACCGAGTAAAATCCCGGCACGGTGCCGAGGAGGAGGGATGTCGTGGAAAATTCCTTCGCCTCGACAAAGTATGTGCCAGAAGTCGCCACCAGGCCAAAAAACAAAAAGGTGAAAACATCCCCTAGGCCCAGGTAGGCGAGCGGAAAGGGACCGGCGGTGTAAAGGATACCGCAGAGAATCGAGACGATTCCGATCACGGCAACCGGCCATCCCGCCCGGGCGATGAGGCACAGCCCGGCAAGGCAGGCTACGGCGAAACAGATTAGCATTCCCAAAAAGACGGTCCGCGGCTTCAGAAGACCGCTTGATGTGACCCTCACCGGGCCAAGGCGATCAGCGCGATCGGCGCCTTTTTTTGCATCCCAGTAATCATTCGCCAGGTTTGTGCCGATCTGGATAAAGACCGCCCCGACAAATGCGAGAAAGGCGGCGACTCCATCACCAAGGCCCCAGGAGTAGGCGAGCGCCGTCCCGAGCAGCACCGGTGAGATCGATGCGAAAAGGGTTTTCGGCCGACTGGCCATCACCCATGCCTTGAGGGGACTTGGTGCGGCGGCGCTCACGGACGCTTGGGAAATTTCGCGAAGTCGGGTTTGCGTTTTTCGACAAAAGCATTTCTCCCCTCCTGGCCCTCTTCGGTCATGTAGTAGAGCAAAGTGGCATTGCCGGCGAGTTCCTGTAGCCCGCTTTGGCCATCGCAATCAGCATTGAGCGCCGCTTTGAGGCAGCGGATGGCGAGCGGCGACTTTTCAAGGATCTCGCGGCACCATTTCACGGTTTCGATTTCGAGTTCCTCGTAGGGAACGACGGTGTTCACGAGACCCATCTCGAGCGCCTCTTTGGCATCGTAAGTGCGACACAAAAACCAGATCTCGCGGGCTTTTTTTTGACCAACGATCCGCGCCAGATAGCTTGCGCCGAATCCGCCATCGAACGACCCCACGCGGGGACCGGTCTGTCCGAACTTGGCATTCTCGGCGGCAATCGTCAGGTCGCACATGACATGAAGCACATGTCCACCGCCGACAGCCCATCCCGCCACCATGGCGATGACTGGCTTCGGGCAGGTGCGGATCTCGCGTTGAAAATCGAGCACATTCAAACGCTCCACTCCCCCCGAATCGGAATAGCCGGCGTCGCCACGGATTTTTTGGTCACCGCCGGAGCAGAAAGCCAACTCGCCTTGGCCAGTTAAAATAACGACACCAATCGAGGAGTCATCTCGCGCGTCCTGCAGCGCCTTGCGCATCTCATCCACCGTGAGCGGGCGAAATGCATTCCGTCGCTCGGGGCGATTGATGGTGATCTTGGCTATGCCCTCCGCTTTTTCGTAGCGGATATCCTCAAATTGCAACGCGGCCTTCCAATCAAGTGCTGATTTCATAAGCAAAACGCTATCGCGATGCCCGCCCCCGGCCAATGAAATCCTATTCCAATCTCACGCGCGGATCGACAACGGCGTAGAGAAGGTCCGAGATTAAATTCCCAAAAAGCACGAGCGCGGCCACGATGAAATTAAGGGCGACGAGCGTTGGATAATCACGCTCCAGCACGGCCTCGTAACCCAGACGCCCCATACCAGGATAGGCAAAGATGGTTTCAACGATCACCGAGCCGCCGATGAGAGCCGGAAGAAGTCCTCCAATACCGGTGATGAGTGGACGAATGGAATTTCTGAGGGCGTGTTTGTAAAAAATCGTATCCTCATCGAGTCCCTTGGCGCGTGCGGTGCGCACATACCCTTCGCGCAGGGTTTCGAGCATGCTGGCGCGGACATAGCGTGACTGCACAGCGATGCCGCCAAGCGAGAGGATGGTCGCTGGCAGCGCAATATGCCAGATGCGGTCGAGGCAGAGTGCAGCGGCATTCGGAAAGGCTATGCCGTAGGATTGCGTGCCCAGCACTGGCACGGCGGCGTATTTCACCAGTCCAATGAGGGCCAGATTCGCAATCCAAAAAGTCGGCACGGCGATGAACACAAACACCCCGAACGAGGTTAGGGTATCCGCCGGAGTTCCCGCATACCGCGCGCAGAAGACACCGATCAGAAGGCCAAATGTGAGAGACAAGGTGATGGCAGCGACATTGAGCAAAACCGTTGCGGGAAGGCGTTCGGCGATCCTTGCCAGCACAGGGCGGTCGTCCTTGATGCTGCGAAGCTCGCCCGTGAAGAGGTCCCTCATATTGAGCCAGTATTGCTCGTAAAGCGGCCGGTCGAGATGGAATTTCTTGCGAAACATTTCCTTCACCTGCGGCGTGATCTTCGGGTTGAGTTCCCCCCACGGATAAGGGCTGCCCGGAGCCAGCGTGATCATGAAAAACGATACGAGGCTGATGCAAAAAAGGAGCAGCACACTGACGAGCGAGCGGCGGATGAGGAAATTCAGCATGGGATGCGGTCACAGACTATGATGGACAGGTCATCCGTGTCAAAAATCCCTGCCATTTGCTGAAAAAGAGCGCCTTGATGAAAGAAGCGGCAGGGATTACAAACATTCATGGCACGCAAACGCAAATCCCGTCCGCGCGCAGGTTGGCTCGTTGGACTCATCACATGCGGTGTTCTTTTGTTTGCCGGTTTCCACCTGCTGAGTTCCAAAGAAGACACCACCGCCCGAACGACGCCGCCGCTGGATGTCCAGTCCTACCTCGCGAGCGCCAACAGCCTCCGTGGAAACATCTACAAACTCGAAGGAACCGTCTCCGAATCCCTCGCGTGGTCGCCGGACTCCGGTCGCCTGATCGCTGTAGAGACCGATGAAAACATCATCCCAGTCCTCGTCACACCGGAGTTTCAATCAATGAATATCCAGAAGGAACAGAAGTTGGTTTTCATTCTGGAGGTGGATGAAAAGGGAATCCTGCGCACACGAAAGGTCACCAAATCATGAAATCCCTCATCGCGGCTTGCGTTGCCATTTCATCAATCGCCCTCACGGCATCAGCACAGGACAGGGCCCTTGGGGACTCGCGGGCCGCCACCGGCGGTGCCCGACCTCCCCAGATGAACGAGGGCTTCATCGGGCGGGATGTGCCGGCTTTTGACCCCGGCAGCGAGGTGATGAGCTACGACGGGAAACTTTGGAACATTAACAACAACCGTTTGTTCCGTGCGCGCTTTGAGAAATACCTTAACGCGCCTGCGGCCACCGACAGGGCGGATGTGGCCTACCGCGAGATAATTGATCGCATTCTGGACCTTCTTGCGCCGGGCAACGCCACCAAGCAAAACATCAACTCGGCTTTTTTGCTCCTCAAGAAGGCATCCGAATACAAGGACGACGCGAACCTGTGCCGAACGATGTCAGATGCGATTTATGCGGCTCAAACAAGTCTCGCCACCATTGAAAAGCTGAAACGGGAGAATGCGACTCTCGAGAAGCAGCGCTCCTCCGCCGAGTGGAACAGGGAAATGGCGGCAAAAAATTCGAACCTTGGGATTTCGACCAGTTCGAAGGACACGGATGTGGCGAAGGAGAATCAAAAAATCGAACGGGACGCCAGATTGGCCACAGCCAGTCGCGAACTTTCCGATGTGGCCCAGACGATCGAGAACAACAAACTCCGCATCGCAGCCATCGAGATCAACACGAAGGGACATCTCCAGGCACTCATCATGCAGTATTTCGCCACACGCCGCTTCGAGCATGTCATCATCGCGAATCGTTTTTACCGCGCGATCTACACGGATGGAGACAACTCAATCGCCATCTACAAAAAAATGGTCGACTCCCTGCCGACAAACAAGGACGCAGGCCAGGCGAAGATCACAGGGGAATTGAATCCTCAAATCTCGGCCACTGCAGGCGTCATGGACCATGATGCCGCCGTCGGAGCCGGTGCGGGAGGAAACGGGACGAATGTGAACATTTACAACGGAACGCCGGCTGCAAGGTCTGGAAGCTCGTTCTCGGCCAAAGGGGCCAAACTCGGAATCGAGAATTTCGGCATCGAAAGCCTCACCGGAGGCGCAGCCAGCGCCGCGCAGACGATCAGCAAACTCGTCAGCTCATTGAGCCAGATCGACAGCCTCGCCAATGAAGCGATCCGCGACATCAACGAAGGCGTGGAAGCCTACAAGTTCCTCCTGGAGCAAGGCGAACTCCAGAGCGCCACAGAGCGACTCGCGGAAACATTCGCCCTCGGCGAATACATGCCCAGCGTCCGGTTGCTGCCGAGGGAGGCAAAACGGCGCGCGCTGGAATACTCCCAAAAAACCAACGAGCTACTGGCCGCCTTGGAAGTGAACGACCTCACTCGCGCCGAGAAGTTGGTGAACGAAATCGAGGGTATGGCCAAGGATTTCGACACCAGCAAACCACTGGCCAAAATTGAAACCGCGAAAACTATCAGCGCGATGCATCTGGCCAAGGCCCGGAATGCCGCCGTCTCGGGGGACAAGTCCGCGATGGAGGCCGAACTTCGCTCTGCGGCTCAAATCTGGCCCCGCAATCCCGCCCTTGCCGAGGTGGGGAACACAATTTTCACGCAGTCGGATGTTCAGCAGCAGGCAATGAATGATTTCGACCGCTTGCTGAGCCAAAAAAACCACCGCCAGATTTACAATGACAAATTGCGCTTCATTGCTGCGGCCGCCATGTATCCCGAGAAACAAAAAGAGCTCAACGATGTCCTCCAGCGCATGGCCGCTGTCGAAGGAGCTATTTTGAAGGCGCAAGAAATCGCGGGACGCGGTGACCCGGCGGGAGCTTGGGAGAGCGTGCAGGCGGCGCAAAAAGAATTTCCCAACGACAGCGAATTGAACCAACTCCGGGCTACTCTAACCACCCAGGCGGCGGATTTTGTTCAGACGCTCGCCAAGGCCGAGGCATTGGAGAACCAGGACCAGTCTGGCGCATCCCTGGCTTGGTATTTGCAGGCACGAAAAAAATATCCCGCCAGCACCTTCGCCCGCGCGGGCATAGAGCGCCTCAGCGCGAAGGTCCTGCCCGATGCGAAGTAGGCCCCAGTTTTCATGAAGCAAAAAATCCTGCTCGTTGACGGACACAGCATGATTTTCGACTGGCCGGACCTCGCTGCCATGCATGCCCGCAACACCGCTGCTGCACGGGAGGAACTGGTTAAGAGACTCACCGGATTGCAGGACAACACAGAGTGGACGGTTGCCGTGGTTTTCGATGGCAAGGGCGTGAAGGCCTCGAGCGATGGCGCACCGAATGGGATTGCCGTTTTTTATTCCCAGTCGGGCCAGACGGCGGACTCCATCATCGAGCGGCTTGCGGCCAAGTATGCGAGGGACCATGAAGTCACAGTGGCCACAAACGACCGCTTGGAACGCACAACGGCCGAGGCTTTCGGATCAAACACCATCTCGGGCATGCAACTCCGCGCCGAAATGGAATCCGCCATCGACTCGGTGAGAGACACGATCCGACGCCTCCGGCGCTGATGCCTCGAAAAGAAGTTTTTTCCTTTTTGCAAAGGCCTGTCTAACCTCCCGCACCTATGCTCAAAACAGGAATCGTCGGGCTCCCGAATGTGGGAAAATCAACTCTCTTCAACGCCGTCACCCGCACCCGCAAGGCCCAGGCTGCCAATTTCCCCTTCTGCACGATCGAGCCGAATGTTGGCATCGTGAATGTGCCCGACGACCGCTTGCAGAAGCTGGCCGAGCTTTCGAAGTCCGAAAAAATCCTCCCGGCCGCCATCGAGTTTGTGGATATCGCAGGGCTCGTCGCCGGAGCCAGCGAGGGCGAGGGACTGGGCAACCAATTTCTGAGCCACATCCGGGAGGTCGATGCGATCATTCAAGTCGTTCGCTGCTTTGAAAGCGAAGACATCCACCATGTCTCAGGCACAGTGGATCCGGTGCGCGACATCGAGGTTATCAATACCGAACTCATTCTCGCCGACCTTGGAGCGATAAAGAAACGCGCGGAGCGAAACCAAAAGGGCGCCCGCAGCGGAGACAAAACAGCCAAGGCCGAACTCGCCCTGGCGGAGAAACTCATTCCCCACCTCGATTCCGGAAAACCCGCACTCACGGCCGATCTCAGCGCGGATGAAAAAGAACTCCTACGCGGATTTTTCCTCCTCACCTCGAAGCCGACCCTGTTCGCCTGCAATGTCGGGGAAAACGACCTTTCCCATCTCGATGGAGACTCTGCGGCAGCGAAACATGTGAAAGCCGTGCGCGAATATGCGGCCGAGCATCTGGGTTGCGAAGCCGTCGTCATCAGCGCCCAAATCGAAAGCGAACTCGCCGAACTTCCGGCGGAGGAGGCGGCTGAGTTTCTCGCGGGACTGGGCGTCAAGGACAGTGGTGTGAGCCAACTCATCCGCGCCGCCTACCACCTCCTCGGCCTTCGCACCTATCTGACCACCGGCCCGAAGGAAAGCCGGGCATGGACGATCAACGCGGGAGATAAAGCCCCTGCCGCGGCAGGCGTCATCCACAGCGACTTTGAGCGTGGATTCATCGCGGCACAGATCGTTTCCTTTGAGGATCTCATCACCCTCGGTTCCGAAGCGAAAGCCCGCGAAGCCGGAAAACTCCGCCTCGAAGGCAAGGAGTATGTCGTCCAAGACGGCGATGTCGTGGAGTTTCGCTTCAATGTATAGTCCCGGACGCTGAGCACCCGGCCTGCTCAAGCGGCGACCGTCTCTGAGCGCTCGACGGGACGGAACCGAAAGCGCTCGTGGTATTTTCCGCCATTGTGCTTCCGGCAGCATTTGATGCAGGCAGCCTTGCGGCGGAGAATCTTCACGCGGGCAAGGATCGTGGAGCACTCGGGGCAGGCGTAGAAAAACTTCCGCATGACGCGTCGGCGTTTGAAGGGGAGATCGTGGCAGCGCGCCTCATTGGGAATTCCAAGATCTGCGCAGGCCTGATGCCACTCCTCACCATGGGCTTCGATACGATGACGACCGACACGGTGCTTAGCCAGAAGATGAGCCAACTCGTGGCGCAGGGTGCGCTGGACTTCTGCGGCCGAAACCTCCAAGAGCTTCGGATTCAAAACCACCATGCGATCGCTCCAGACGGCCAGGCCCGCCGTGGTGCGGAGCCCGGGGTTCCAGAAGACGCGAACTTGGAGATGGCGGCATCCAACTGACTTGAGAAGCTGGTTTGCAAAATCCTCGAGCAACGGATCATGACGCAGACGGGTCTTCCGCCTCGGAACAGCAAGATCATCCGGCGAGGAGCGAACGCGCCTCATGACTGAACGACCGAAATCCATGACGAGTTGTTTGTATTTCACGCAGCCAAGGCAGGTTGAAGTTTTGCCACCCGTCCCACGGCAGCGGCGGCCAGGTCGATGGACTCTTCCGTTGTGGAATGTCCCATGGAAAAACGCACCGTGGCCAATGCCGTCCGCGAATCCACTCCCATGGCGATGAGAACATGCGACGCCTGAATTGAGCCGACCATGCATGCGGAACCGCTGGAGACGCAGACGCCTTCCAAATCAAGCCCCATCAAAAGCGATTCCCCATCGGCTCCTGGGAAGCTCACATTCAGAGTATTGGCAAGAGAGCGGGCGGGGTCGCCATTTCGAATGGATTGTGGACAAGCGGAACGAATCCCCTCCCAGAGCCTCTCACGAAGCGGGGCGAGACGCTCGGCATCCTCTGCGGCGCGGGAAATGGCAGTCTCGGCGGCGGCGGCCATTCCTACGATGGCGGCGACATTTTCCGTTCCCGGACGGCGGGAGTTTTCATGCGATCCACCATAGGCCGTTCGCGAAAGCGCAATGCCGGCGCGAAGATAGAGTGCGCCCACGCCCTTGGGACCATAGAACTTGTGGGCGGCAATCGAAACCGCCGAGAGGCCGGGCAACGCGGTCCCGACAGGGATTTTTCCGAATGTCTGGACGGCATCGGTATGAAAAAACACGCCGCGCTCCGCGCAGACAGCGGCAATTTCCTCAAGCGGTTGGATGGCTCCGGTTTCATTGTTGGCATGCATGATGGAGACAACGGTCGTCTCCTTACGAATCAGGCGGGAGAGAAGCGCGGGATCGACCACTCCGGCGGAATCCACCGGGAGCAAGGTGACTTCGAAACCTTCAAAATGCTGCAAATGCTCGGCAGCGTGGAGGACGGCATGATGCTCCACAGCGGAGATGATGATGTGTTTGCCTCGCACAGCATGGGCGCGGGCGATGCCGATCAGGCCGAGATTGCAGGATTCCGTGCCGCCGCCTGTGAAAATGATCTCGTGCGCTTTGGCTCCAAGCAAGGAGGCCATGCGGTCACGCGCATCATCCACCGCAGCCCTGGCACGCCGACCGGCCGAGTGGATGGACGAGGGATTTCCATACTCCCCGTCAAGAAAAGGCAACATGGCCTCCTTGGCCTCGGGGGCCAGGGGTGTGGTGGCGTTGTGATCTAAATAAACCATTCGATTTCCTCGGATGCGGTGCGTTTGGATTTATTAAGGATACGCAATTGTTTCTCCTCGTAAACCACCAGCGAGTCGGACGGAACGCTCTGCATGAGGAAAACATTGGCGCCGATGGTGCTACGATCACCAATCAAAGTCTCTCCACCCAAAATTGTGGAATTTGGGTAGATTGTGACGCGGTCGCCAACCTCGGGATGGCGTTTACCCCCCTTTACAATTTGGCCGGAATCATCCTTGGCAAAGCTGCGGGCTCCGAGGGTCACTCCATGGTAGAGCTTGACCCGTTTTCCGATGCGGCAGGTTTCCCCAATGACCACGCCAGTGCCATGATCGATGAAAAAATACTCCCCGATCTCCGCGCCGGGATGGATATCGATGCCGGTGCGTGTGTGGGCCCACTCGGTCATCATGCGTGGCAGAAGAGGCACGCTTTCGCGGTAGAGCACATGGGCGCAGCGCTGGATGGCGATGGCTTCGAGAAAAGGGTAGGAAAGAATGATCTCCTCACTGCTCACGGCGGCTGGATCGCCCTCGTAGGCAGCGAGAATATCGGTCCTCAACAATTCCCTCACCTCGGGAAGACTCCCGAGAAACCGCATGAGCACTTCGTTTGCGAGCGATGCCGGGGCTTCGGGATTTGTGAGCAAAAGGCTTTTCCCAATCTGGTCTTCAAACTGCACCGCCAAGGCGCGGAGGCGTTCGCCGGTGATCAGCGCCAATTCGTTTTTATGAATCGGTCGCTCGTCGTGAAATCCAGGAAACAAAAATTGGAGCAACTGTTCGCAGAGGTTGTCCAACGCGCGTTTGGATGGAAGATTGTGGCGATCCGTATTGTTCAACCCACCCACCTCTTCGTAAGAGGCAAGAATTCCCTTCGCGATCTCATCCAATCTACTGTCCATGGTATTGATACTATGCTTGGAGGGACGCGGCTTGCGAGCTAATTGGGCAAAGGGGCGAGGGAAGGTTTCCTGAAAAAAGAAAAACGCGCCGAACGAGTCGGCGCGTTTTCAAATTGACTGATTGTAAGGCGGGTTAGTTTGCAGAAACCGGCACCACATTCACGCGGCGGCCGTTGCGGTCGAATTTAACATGACCGTCCACAAGGGCCCAGATCGTGTAATCACGACCGAGACCGACATTGCTGCCCGGCTCGAATTTGGTTCCGCGCTGGCGGAGGATGATGTTGCCGGCGATGACCGACTCACCGCCGAATTTTTTCACGCCGAGGCGTTTGCTGATACTATCGCGTCCGTTTTTGACGCTACCTTGTCCTTTTTTATGGGCCATAAAAAGTTACTTTGTTGAGATGGATTCGATTTTGAGTGTGGTGAGACGGCGGCGATGGCCGACAGTGCGGTGATAGCCTTTGCGGCGGCGGAATTTGAAAGCGATGACCTTGTCGTCTTTGAATTGATCGACCACGGTTGCTTTCACCGAAGCGCCGGCGACGAAGGGCGCGCCAACATGAAGATTGCCACCGTCCGAGACGAGCAGGACTTCTGAGATTTCAAGAGCCGCGCCGGGTTCGACGTCGAGTTTCTCGACCTCGATCTCATTGCCGGATTCAACGCGGTATTGTTTCCCGCCTGTTTGGATGACTGCGTATGCCATAAATTTTTCCTATTGAATAAGGGTTGTGTAAAATGAAGGGACAAATCTTTTATGCAAGAATAAAAATGCCAGACTTGAATTTTTTGCATGTCTGAAAAAAAGCGCCGTATTTTGATTCTTGGTTCGCGCGGCAGGCTCGCCGCCTCACTCATGGCCACATGGGCCGCAACGCACGAAGTGTCCGGCCTTGCCCGTCCTTCGTTGGATGTGGCGGATTTGGATTCCCTCCGAAGGTTGCTCGAGCTTCACGAGTTCGATGTGCTTGTGAATGGCACGGGCTTGACGAATGTGGACCGCTGCGAGACTGCCCGCGAAGAGGCGCGGACCGTCAATGCACTTGCGCCGGGAATCATGGCTGACTGCGCATCGCAGCGCGGTGCCCGATTGATTCATTTCAGCACGGACTATGTTTTCGACGGCACAAAACGCACGGACTACACGGAGGAGGATCTCCCCTCGCCTCTTGGTTGGTATGGAGCCACAAAGCGGGAGGGCGAAGAGCAAGTGCTCGCCCGTAGTCCGCAGCACATGGTCGTGAGAGTTTCCTGGGTTTTCGGCCAATCGAAACCTGCCTTCCCGGATTCGCTCATCGAACGCGCGCTTCGCGACGAGCGGGTCGAGGCGATCGCAGATAAAATTTCCTGCCCCACCTCGGCCGAAGACACAGCCAGGTGGCTCGAAGTTTTTTTTGATCCCTCGCTTGCGGGAGGGCTCTACCACGCCTGCAACAGTGGCGAATGCTCGTGGCAGGAATACGGAGCAAAGACTCTCGAATTCGCCTCGGAGGCGGGCTTGGCGCTTAGAACCTCGCGCGTTGAACCAATCCGGCTTGCGGACATGAAACAATTCATTGCACCGCGCCCCGTTTTTTCGATTCTCTCCACGCGCAAGCTCGCAGCCGCGACCGGCATCACGCCACGCCACTGGCACGAAGCCCTGCGCGAATACATTTTCAAAAAATATGCACCGCTTTTATCTCCGTCCTGAAAACTGGGAATCCGCCACACTCGATGCGGAAGAATCCCACCATTGCCTCAATGTCCTCCGCCTCTCGGAGGGAGATCGTGTTACGGTCTTCGACGGCGCAGGCCGTGAAGGCCAAGCCGTGATCGCCGCCACCGCCGGATCCAAGGCAAAGTTAAAAATCTCTTCAACCGCGACAACACCTCCCCCTCCCTGTGCGATCACGCTCGCACAGGCCGTGCCCAAAGGAAAAAACATGGATCTCATCGTGCAGAAAGCCGTGGAACTCGGCGCAGCGCGCATCGTCCCGCTGCTCTCGGACCGAACGATTGTTCAGATCGATGCAGGCGAAGCCGCCAAGAAGCGCGAGAAGTGGAGCGCTATCGCCTTGGAGGCCTGCAAGCAGTGTGGACAAAACCATCTGCCGGAAGTCGCCGATCCGATCTCACCAAAAACCTTTGCCGAGCGCTTGGACAAAGGAGACCTACATCTCATCGCCTCCCTGCAACCCGATGCGAGGCCCATCAAGACCGTCCTTGCCGAATACGGCAAGGTTCCTAAACGCGTGACGATTTTTGTAGGCCCGGAAGGGGACTTTACCCCTGCGGAAATCGCCCTTGCGAAGAGCCACGGATGCCAACCTGTGACACTCGGCCCAATCATTCTACGGACTGAAACGGCCGCGATTTATTGCCTGAGCGTCCTAGCCCACGAGCTCTTCAGCCCCCGCCAGGCGTAGCCGGCAACTCGCCAAGCGCCGCCGGCAAAGGCTCCGGAGTTGAATCGGGTTCGGCAGGTTGGGGTGTTGATGTTGGAGAGGGAAGCGGACGAGCAACGCTGGTTGGCCTTGCTTGAACCGCCTCCGGCTTTTTCAAAAGCGGCTGAAAATAAATCCAAGCCGCCAACACAAGGAGAGGCCAAGCGACCGCAATAGTCGCCAGAACCAATGCCAGCGAGGCTTTGCGCGAGACAGCGCCCATTTGTAGCCGAGCCAGTTCACGCTCCTTCTCGGCGATCAATTCCACGCAGGCCAATCTCTGAGCAGACCTCTCACGGAAAGTCGGGGCAATGGTCTTCAACCTCTCCAGCGAAAAATGCTGAAGGCCCACGCGGGCATTGTCCACAAGCTCAAACTTCGAGTCATCCATCGAGGCAACCAATGAACCAGTCCGCCACCATGCGGGGCAAAGGTTTTTTAGAAAAAACAAGAGGCTCTCCCTCGCGGGAGAGCCTCTGAATCATTTGATATCAATCTTAGCTTGAAACCAGCCTTAGCTGATCAGTCGAAGGATCGACTGGGTCGACTGGTTGGCCTGGGCGAGCATCGCCGTGCCGGCCTGCTGCAGGATGTTGAACCGTGCGAGCTTCGTGCTCTCGTCAGCGACATCCACATCGAGGATGCGGCTGTTGGCAGCTTCGAGGTTCGTTTTATTGACCGCCAGCATGTCGGCAGCGAAGGTCAAGCGGGACTGCTCGGCACCGTTGTTGGCGCGGAGGGTTGCGAGGTTTTGGATCGCCGTTTGGATAGTGTCAACTGCTGTCTGGGCTCCGGCGTTGGAGCTGATATCCATTCCGTCGCCAGCGGCTGTTCCGACGGAGGCGCTGATGAACTCGAGATCAACTTGGGTGATACCGACAGTCTGATCGCCATCATGAGAAGTAACGACTGTCAGTGTGCTTGCGACATCGAGGCCTGCGGAGCCTACCGATGCACCGGCATCAAATAAGCTAATACCATTAAATTCCTCGCCAACCATGAGGTTCAATTGACCTTTAAGTTGGGAAAGCTCGGTGTTGTAGAGGGCGAGATCGTCAGGAGATTTCGTCACATCTTGAGCAAGAGTGGCGAGTTCCGACATGCGATTGAGAATTTTATCCGCTGTCTTGATAACTCCGTCTTGGGTTTGCAGGAAGGCGATCGAGTTGTTGACGTTTGCCAAGGTAGCGTCGGTGCGACGGATGGATGCACTCATCTTCATCGACACGGCGAGGCCGCCGGCGTCATCGTAGGACGAGTTGATGCGTGAACCGCTAGAGAGGCGATTGAGGCTTCTCTGGAGATTAACGTTTGTGTTGCTGAGGTTGTAAGCTGCTGATGTGGCTGCTGAATTGGTGTTGATTACGACTGACATATCCTTTGTCTTTCTGTGTTGCGAAGTCCGTTTCGCTGTCGGGCCGCTTTTGTTCAGTGTTCGACCTCACTGGGGGAGATTGTCTCCGTTGATTGATACATCGGCGCATGGCTTGATCGACTTTAGAAATTTTTTTCGATCACCTCAGAAATATGGATTCGGAGAGGTAGCGGCGTCATAATGAGGATATGGATTCCAGCGGCCCGAACATCACTCTCGCGCTCATCGCGCGGGATGAGGAAACGCACATCGAAAGATGTCTGAAATCCGCATCAGGACTCGATGCGGAGATGATCGTTGTTGATACGGGCTCGACTGACAAAACGAGAGAAATCTCAATCGCGTGCGGGGCGAGGGTTTTGAATTTCCCATGGATCGATGATTTCAGCGCTGCCCGGAACAAGGCTCTTGAGATCGCCAGAGGCCGATGGATTCTTGTGCTGGACGCGGATGAATACTTGCCTCCGGCCAGTGTGGAAGCCATTCGGGCGCTGACATCAGATGACGCCACGCCGCACTGCGCCTATCACCTTTTGAATAAAAGCAGCTCCGACGATGGCCGCACGGGCACATCAGGCCTGATTGTGCGGCTTTTCCCGAATGATCCACGCGTGCGATATGAATGGCCTGTTCACGAACAAGTCGCAACCAGCCTGCAGAGGGCGGGCATTCCGGTGGAGGACACCCAGGTCGAAATCATTCATACCGGCTACTCAAGCCCCGAAGTGAATGCCGCCAAGCAAGCGCGCAATCTTCGGATTTTAGAAAAAATGACCCAAGCAAGCGATGCGGTGCATCCGATGGTATGGTTCCTCAAGGGTGGCGCTCTTCTCGATTTGAACCGCCCTGATGAAGCCCTTGCGGCCTATGTTCAATGTTCGCAGACAACCATCCCCGGTGAAACCGTCCACGAGGCCTCACTGGTTCGCCGCGCCACTTGTCTTGCGGACTTGAAAAGATTTCATGAAATCCGCGCGCTTCAACCTGCGCACTCCGAAGCGGAATGGCATCCAGAGTTACTTTTTCTTCGGGGACAAGCGGAGATCAGTCTTGGCGATACACACAAGGGAATGGCTTTTCTCCATCGGGTCTTCCAAACGCCGTCCCATTCACGCATCCCGGCATACGATCCAATCCGGGTGAGAATCCGCGCACTAATGACTATTGCTTCACTCTGGGAAAAATCTTCCCCGGGGCGAGCAGTTGCACTGCTGCGACTGGCGACCCAATCCGTGCAAAGCGGGCATGAAGTCAATCTGGCCGAAGTTTTGGCGATCGAGCAGGCCTGAAAGCAGGGCTATCCGAAGATTTGTTGCCTGAGCTGATTTTGCCGGTCGAGGAGTGCTGTGTAGTTGAAATCACGACACGGTTCCAATCGGGACTCTGCTGCAACTGGTGCGCAGTGGGCTGAGAGATCTTCGAGCGATTGCTTGGGGCTGGCTGCGGCCAGGGCTTGGATGGCGGCGCCTAGGGCGGCTCCTTCGGCGCTCTGCATAGTGACGACGGGATAGCCGAAGATGTCGGCGAGAATTTGGCGCCAAGCTGGGCTTTTACTTCCACCGCCGGTGAGGCGGATTTCGGAGGGTTTGAGGCCGAGGGATTCCATGCGGCGGAGGCCGTAGGCCATGCCGAGTGTGACGCCTTCAATCGCGGCTCGTGCCATATGGGCAGGGGTGAGATTTGAAGTGGTCATGCCGTGTAGGACACCGCAGCCGTCGGGGAGGTTTGGCGTGCGCTCGCCTTGGAGGTAGGGCAGGAAGACCAAGCCGTCAGCTCCGGCGGGAACCTCGGAAATTTCCTTGTTCATGCGCTCATGATCCCAGCCAAAAAGGTTGCGGAAGGCCTCTGTGGCAACGGTGACATTCATCGTGCAGAGGAGCGGCATCCAGTGGTCGGCGCTGTCGCAGAATGCGGCGATTTCGCCCTGAGGATCGATGACTGGCTGCGGAGCGCAGGCGAAAATCGTGCCGCTTGTGCCGAGGCTGGCGGTGACTGTGCCGGGGCGGATGTTTCCCGTGCCGATGGCGGCCATCATGTTGTCCCCTCCCCCGGCGCTGATGATGACATCCGGCGAGAGGCCCCATGCGGTGGCAAGGGCGGGGAGGAGTTTTCCGACAGGTTCGTTGGAGGAGCCGACCAACGGGAGTTTTGAGATGAGATTCTCGTCGATGGCGGCGCAGACTTCACTGCTCCAACGGCGTGTGCGGACATCGAGGAGGGCTGTGCCGGAGGCATCGCCGAACTCCATTCGCAGTGTGCCGGTGAGGCGGAGATTTAAAAAATCATGCGGCAAGGCGACATGGGCGAGCTTGGCGAAATTGGCAGGCTCGTTTTGCTTAAGCCAAAGAATTTTCGGCGCGGTGAAACCAGGCAGGATGTCATTTCCGGCGAGGGCGATTGTT
Organism: Terrimicrobiaceae bacterium; assembly: GCA_044345595.1. Lineage (GTDB taxonomy): Bacteria > Verrucomicrobiota > Verrucomicrobiia > Chthoniobacterales > Terrimicrobiaceae > UBA967. Next base: position 35,734 of record JBIJAV010000011.1, on the reverse strand, counting down.
TTTTCGCGACCTCCGAGTTTAGCGCGGATTTCGTCACACTGCGCGGCTGTGGAGGTATCGCACCAGAGTTTGGCGGGGCGGATGACCTGGTGGCTGGCATCGAGCGGCACGAAGCCGTGTTGCTGACCGGAAACGCCGATGCCTGCAACCTCGGCTTTGCGTGGGCCGAGGTCGGCGAGGACTTTTTGCACGGTCTCCCCGAGGGCATCCCACCAGATGGTGGGATCCTGCTCGAGGTGGCCGGCGGGCAGTCCCTCCACCAAGCCGTAGGCTTTGCTGGCAGAGGCGACGACTTTTCCAGAGTCGCCGTCGAGGGCGACCGTTTTCAGACTCTGCGTGCCGCAGTCGATGCCGAGGGTGATCACAGGAGTTCGTTAAGGATGTTTTCGAGATACTCCTGACCACCGCTTTCGAGTGTGGGCGCGGGCTGCGAGAGCGCGAGCTTTTCGAGTTCGGCGAACGATGCCTTGCCAGCGAGGATTTTCTTTCCGAGATCGGAATTCCACGAGGCGTAGCGGTTTTTCACGAATTCCTCGATGCGGCCGTCAGCCCGGATGGCTGCAGCGATTTTGAGTCCGCGCGCGAAGGCATCCATACCGCCGATGTGGGCGTGGAAGAGATCAACGGGGTGGTGGGATTCGCGACGGCGCTTGGCGTCGAAGTTGAGTCCACCCTCCTTGAAGCCACCCATGCCGAGAACAACAAGCATGACTTCGGCTGCGAGGTAGATGTTGGTCGGGAATTGGTCGGTATCCCAGCCGATGAGTTCGTCGCCACGGTTGGCGTCGATCGAGCCGAGGCGACCCGCATTGGCAGCAACGGTCAGTTCGTGGCGCATCGTGTGGCCCGCGAGGGTGGCGTGGTTGGTTTCGATGTTGAGTTCGAATTCGTCAAAGAGTCCGTATTCGCGCAAGAAGTTGAAGCAGGCGGCAGAATCCGAGTCGTATTGGTGGGTCGAGGGTTCGCGGGGTTTCGGTTCGATCCAGAATTTTCCGGTGAAGCCGATTTCCTTCTTCCAAGCGACCGCCATGTGCAGGAAGGCGGCGAGTTGGTCGAGTTCGTGCTTCATGTCGGTGTTCCAAAGCGACGAGTAGCCTTCGCGACCACCCCAGAAAACATAGCCGCCGCCACCGAGTTCCTTGGTGACGGAGATGGCTTTTTTCACCTGGGCTGCGGCGTGGGCGAAGACAGGCAGGCTCGGTGTGGTGGCTCCACCTTGAGCGAAACGCGGATGCGCAAACAGGCAGGCCGTGCCCCAGAGGAGCTTCTTGCCAGTGCGCTGCTGCTCCTCGGCGAGAGTTCCGGCCACGGCATCCAATGCAGCGTGGGACTCGGCGAGCGTGTCGCACTCGGGCGCGACATCGCGGTCGTGGAAGCAGTAGAAATCGATGTCGATTTTTTCGAGGAATTCAAAAAACACACGCACGCGCTTCTGGGCATTGGCGACAGAGTTCGTGCCGTCATCCCACGGCATCAAGGCCGTGCCGCCGCCGAAGGGATCGGCGAGAGGATTGCGCATAACATGCCAGTAAGCGGCTGCGAAACGCAGGTGCTCGCGCATGGATTTGCCCTCGACGAGTTCGGCGGGATTGTAGTGTTTAAAGGCGAAGGGATTTTTCGACTTAGGGCCTTCGTAGGCGATTTTCGGGACTTCAGGGAAGTATGGCATGTGTGTTGTTTTGTAGGTTTGGGATTTGGGGCAAGAAGCGAGGGAATGATCAATTACGATCCGTAGCTTTTGCTGAAACGCTTGCGCGACTCGGATTCGGGCTCCGCTGCCGCAGTGACCTGCGTGGGCGCTGACTCGACGGCAGGCGCGGCAGGTTGACTCGGTGCGGGGGCGGGATTTTTCGAGGTTTGGAGGAAAGCGAGGCGAAGGTCGGAGAGGACGCTGGTGAGCATTTGAGTCTCTTCGTTGCTGAGGTTGCCACGGGTTTTTTCCTGAAGCATTTCGATTTGATCGATGAACATGCGGGCGAACTCGAGATTCACCTCGGGTTGGCCGGTTTGGGGATTCGGCACATGGCCTAGAAACATGGCGGCCTGCTGGGCCTGCATCATAACGAGTTCGATGAAACGCTGGGTCATTTCACCGGAGTGGGTGGCGGATTGGACTTCGGGCATGGTTTTTTAGTTGGTGGATGATTTTTTGTCAGGCGGAAGGACGGTGGCTTCAACGCGGGAATCGGAGTGGAAATATTTTGCGGCGACGCGGCGCGTGTCGTCGAGGGTGATTTTTTCGATCTCTTCCTTGCGGCGTTTGTGCGCATCGACTCCGAGGCCCATGAGTTCATCGACGGCCACGGCGGCACCAAAGGCGCTGTTGCTTTGGTTGCGAATCGCCTCGCCGCCGAGGAGCTTCGCTTTGGCGCGGGTGAGTTCCTCATCGGTGAGGCCGTTTGTGGCCAGGTCCTGAATCTCGGAGCGCATTTCCTTGGTGACGGGTTCGATCTTTTGAGGATCGGTGCCGAGATAAAAAAGGAAGGCGCCCGGCGCGAGGCCGCAGAATTGGGCGGCTCCGACGAAGTAGGCGAGGCCCATTTGCTCACGAATGCGATTGAAGAAGCGTGAGCCAAGATCGCTCGATGCCTCACTGATCAATTCGAGTGCGATGCGATTCGGGTCGTTCACCGAGGCTCCTTGGAAACCGAGCATGAGGACAGCCTGTTTCTTGTCCAGATGCGCGGTGGCGGGAGCCAGGCCTGCAACGGGAGCGGGCGTTTCGACATTCTCAAAGGCCAGCGCGCCTTTGGGCATCGAGGCAAAGGATTTTTCGAAAAGTTTCACGACCTCTTCCGCCTTCACATCACCGAAGACGGAGATCACAGCATTCGCAGCGCAGGCGAATTTTTTGTGGAATTCGCGGAGTTGCGTGGCACTGATGCCGGAGACGGAATCCGGCGAACCGAGATTGCGCAGGGCATAGGGATGCGTGCCGAAGAGATTTTCCCGAACGAGATTGCGGGCCACCGAGGTGACTTGCTCCTCATCGGCCTTGATGCCAGCGATCTGCGTGCGCCTTTCCAACTCGACCTCACGCTCGGGGAATGTGGGATTCAAAAGCACATCAGCCAGAATATCGACACCGAGCTTCAGGTCTGGCCGCATGACATCCACCGATACGGTGAAGGAATTATTACCGCTATCCGAGCCGATGCTGCCGCCCACGCCTTCGATGTCGTCGGCGAGTTGCTCGGCTGTGCGGGTTTTCGTGCCCTTGAGAATGGTGCGGGAGTAGAGGCGGGTGATGCCGTTTGTTTCCTTCGTCTCGGCGAGGAGGCCGCCACGGAAGACGGCGCTCATGGCCACGAGCGGGATGCGGGAATCCTCGCGCACGAGGAGGCGCAGGCCATTTGAGAGGGTGAATTTTTTGATTTCGCCGGCTTTGTTTTCGGCAACTTCTGCGGCGTCGGCCTTGGTAACGGGCGGGTTGAGGGAGGTCACATTGAGCGCCTCGTCGCGGAGGTATTCGCGGGCGACGCGCTGAACATCGGCGGCTGTGACTTTGGAAATCTGATCCAAATAGTGGCGGGTGAAATTCAGATTACGGGTAAGCATCCAGTTTGAACCAAGGTCCGAGGCTTTGCCACGCGCCGTGGTAAGGCCATGAAGCTGGGATGAGAGCAACGAGCGGCGGGCGCGGTCGAGTTCCAGCTCGGTGACGCCGTTCTTTTTGAGGTTCTCGAGGATGGCGAGGGATTCCTTCTCGGCTGCCTCACGCTTGTCGGGATCTGTCACTGCCTGCATGAGAAAGACGCCTTCGGACTGGAGGGAAAACATGCCGGCGCCAGCGCTGTGGGCGATTTGTTTTCGCTCTCGGACTTCACGGTTCAGGCGCGAACTCGCACCGGAGCCGAGGATTTCGCCGAGAATTTCCAATGCGGGCGTATCGGGATTCGTCACGCCGGGCACACGCCAAGACATGGAAAGACGCGACAACTCGGTCGGGAACTCCTCGTGAATCTCGCGGCGCCCCATTTGAGGAGGCTCAGTGGCCACATAGAGGGGCTCGAGAGCCTTGCGGGGAGCTGAATCAAAAAGCTCTCCGAGTTCCTTGTGGATCGCAGCGGCATCGACATCCCCCACCACAACGAAAGTCAGATTGTTCGGGACATAGCGGGATTTGTAATAGTTCAGGACATCCTCGCGAGTGAGCTTGTTGTAGACATCGAGATAGCCGATCACCGGATGCCGGAACGGGCTGGTGTTGAAAACCGTGTCGAGCATGAGCTGGGAGCTCTGGCGACCGGGATCATCAAATCCCATCGCAAACTCACGGCGGATGACTTCTTGCTCCTTGGTATATTCTTCCTCAGGAAGAGTGGCGTTCTGCATCGCATCGGCAAGGATCGCTACGGCATCCGAGGCGCCTTCTTTTGGCACATCGATCCAGTAGACCGTGCGGTCGAAGGAAGTGTAGGCATTGATGTAGCCACCGCGATTTTGAACCTGCTTGGCAATCTCGCCCGGCGGGCGCTTTTCGGTGCCTTTGAAAAGCATGTGCTCAAGGATGTGAGAGAGGCCGGCACCCATCTTTTCACCCTCGTGGATACTGCCCGTGCCGCACCACGCCTGCACGCTGGCCACCGGTGCGCTGCGATCCTCCTCGACGATGAGCGTGAGGCCGTTTTCGTAAGAGAAGACTTGGGCCTTGGATTCGGGGAGTGTCAGGCTTTCAGGGTTTTTGGCTTGGATTTGATCAGGCATAAGGAAGAGCACAGCGGCGAAGGCGGCAGTTAAAAAAAGTGGTTTCATAGGAGGGATCCGACACTGAGAGGCGGCTCGCCGTTCATGGAGCCCTCCAATGGACGGAATGGCGCGACAAAGGCCTCGCGGAAATCAAACACATCCCGAAAACTCTCGGTCGTGTCTTCATCAGTCTTTCCAAAAATGCCAGCCTCCACGAGGTTGAAGACCATCTGGCCGACATCCGCCGTGGCCATGACGCCCCAGTAGTTCAAAACCATGAGCGCCATCGGGCCGAATTCTCCCAACGCGTGAATACGAAAGCCATCGAGCAGCTCAGCAGCGCCAACATGGGGTCCGGGTTCCTTTTTCGACTTCTTGCGGCGCTTGATCGTGGCCTCGAGCGAATCGCGGAGGAAGGCATAGGCTTCGGGATGATAACGACGATCTTCTTGGCAGACCGTTTCGACGGCTTCTTGAAATCCTGTGTTCTGCATTAGTTGGTCTTCGGAGCCTCGGCGGCGATGGCTGCGTTGTCAGGGTGCGACTCCCTCCAGTGCCGGACACCAAGGCCCAGCACCAGAATGAACACAAAGCCCACAACCAGCGTCTGCTCGCGGCGCGTCAGCTCAAACATGACCGGCACGATAAACCGAAATACACACCGCGCAAGACGCGTGATGCGCAAAATTCCTTCACTCGCAAAAATCCGGCATCGACTGCCGCGTTGACGCCACGGCGCGACTGGGGTTTCATTCCGCGCTTATGTCCAAAGATGCTTCTGCCGCCCGAATGGAAAAAATCGTCAGCCTGTGCAAGCGACGCGGGTTCATTTTCCAATCCTCCGAAATCTACGGCGGCCTGAACGGCTTCTGGGACTACGGCCCGCTCGGCGTGGAATTGAAGAAAAACCTCAAGGACTTCTGGTGGCGGCGCAATGTGCGCGAGCGCGACGACATGGAGGGAATGGATGGGTCGATCATCATGAACCGTGCCGTCTGGAAGGCCTCGGGTCACGAGGAGACATTCAGCGATCCGATGGTCGACTGCAAAGTGTGCAACTCCCGCAACCGCGCTGATCAGTTGCCGGAGAAGGACGGGAAAAAATACTGCCCGCAATGCGGAAGCCGCGACCTCACAGAAGCGCGCGATTTCAATCTCATGTTCAAGAGCCACGCGGGTCCACTTGAGAGCGAGGACAACCTTGTTTATCTGCGCCCCGAGACAGCGCAGGCGATCTTTGTAAATTTCCGCAATGTGCTCGATACCTCGCGCCAGAAGCTCCCCTTCGGCATCGCTCAGATCGGAAAGGCCTTTCGCAACGAGATCAACCCGCGCAACTACATCTTCCGCTCTCGCGAATTCGAGCAGATGGAGATCGAGTATTTCTGCCGTCCAGAGGATGGAATGCAACTCACCGACTACTGGCTCGAGCAACGGCTCAAATTCTACGAGGACATCGGCATTCCCCGCTCGAAAATCCACATCAATGACATTCCGGATGGAGAAAGAGCTTTCTACTCGAAGAAGACTTACGACCTCGAATACGAGTTCCCCTTCGGCGTGAGCGAACTCGAAGGCATAGCCTACCGCACCGACTACGATCTCGGAAAACACATCGAGCACTCCGGCAAGCCGCTTGACTACTTCGACGAGGCCACCAAGGAACGCTTCGTCCCGCATGTCGTGGAGCCAAGCGCCGGCGTGGACCGCACCACACTCGCACTCCTCTGCGAGGCCTTCGACGAAGAAACCGTCACCGACGAGAAAGGAAACTCCGAGACCCGCAACGTCCTGCGTTTCCATCCCCGCATGGCCCCGATCAAATGCGGCATCTTCCCGCTGCTTAAAAACAAGCCTGTGCTTGTGGAAAAAGCCAAGGAGATCGCCACCGCGCTCCGCCCAATCATGAATGTCTTCTACGACGAAGCCGGTGCCATCGGCCGCCGCTATCGCCGCCAAGACGAGGCCGGCACGCCCTTCTGCGTTACGATTGACTTCGACACCATCGGCGAAAACGGCCCTGAAAAGGAAAATACCGTGACCCTGCGCCACCGCGACTCGATGATGCAGGAACGCATCGCCATCTCCGACCTCAAAAACTACCTCATCGACAAAATCAGCTGATTTTTTGCGCGCAGCGCTCCGGCGGATCGAAAGAGATTCTCTTGGCAAATTGCGATTGAGATGCGATCTCAATAACTAATGAGATTGTTTATGAACCTTAGCTGTTGGCAGTTTTTTATCGCGCTTTCGTTGTGCATGGGAGCGCCTGTTGTTTCCGCAACCGAAATGCCCGCCGAGGTCGTTGTGGCTCTCAAGCCCGACAAGGATCCAGACAAAATGCTCGTCGAACGCGAGGCACTTGCCAAGGCCCTCGGTGCCTCGCTCGGACGCCCGGTGAAAGTCATCGTTCCCCTCTCGGCAGCGGTGATCATCGAAGGACTCTCCAATGGCTCCATCGACCTGGGCTATTTGAGCGCCACCGATATGGTGAACGCCCGCGAGGCAGGCGCGGCGGGTTTGTTGTTGGTGGGAGAGATTGACGGCAGAAGGTATTACGAAAGCGTCTGGCTGTGCTTGAAGGAGCGCCCCTACGAGCGGATCGCCGACCTGCGCGGAAAACCCGTCGCCTTTGCCAGCCGCACCAGCACTTCCGGATATCTCGTTCCCCTTTTGGATTTGAAAAAACAAAATCTCATCGCGAAAAGCCCCACGGAATTTTTCGGCGAAGGGAATGTTTGGTTCGGCACCGGCTACATGAGCGCCGTCGAGCGCGTGCTCGCAGGCGAGGCGGAGGCCGCCGCTGTGAGCGACTATGTTTTCGACAAGGACAAGCATCTCACACCGGAGCAGAAATCCCGCCTCCGCATCCTCGCAAAGCAGGGCCCCGTTCCGACCCATGTCATTGCCGTTGCATCCCGCCTCAGCCCTGAGGCCTGTCAGGAACTTCGCAAAGCCCTGCTGGATTTCTCGGAAAAAAATCCCGCTCTCCGCGACACCGTTTTCTCTTCGAAACTTGTCGAGGCCGATGCAAAAAACCACCTCCAACCCGTGGAGGACGCCCTCGCCTTTGCTAAAGACTCCAACCAGTAGGATGAAAACAGCAACGCCTCATCTTCGAATTAAAAATCTCGCCGTGGAGCGGGAAGGTCGTTCGCTGCTCCACGATCTCGATCTCAATGTAGAGCGGGGCACGTTTGTTTCGATCGAAGGCGGATCCGGAGCCGGCAAAACCAGCCTCCTTTCTTGCCTCGCCGGAATGCTTGAGCCGGTATCCGGACAAGTCACCTACAGTTGCCAAGAAAACGGTGAACACTCGCCAAAGGGATTCTGCAGTCGGCTGGGCCTCGTTTTTCAACACCTCCGCCTCACGCCAAATGCCACCGCCGAGACAAATGTCCTCTGCGGCCTCCTCGGGCAGCGTTCGACTTGGCGCACACTTTTCGGATTCCCACGCTCGGACCGGCACCGCGCCATGGAACTTCTCGAAAAACTCGGCATCGGCCACCTCGCACAAAAAACTGTCGCCCACATATCCGGCGGCGAGCGCCAGCGCGTAGCCGTCGCCCGTGCCTTGATCAGCAAACCCGAGTGCGTCCTCGCCGATGAACCCGTTTCGAGTCTGGATCCCCAGCTCGCCCGCCAAGTTCTCGGCCTGCTAAAAGAAGAATGCGCCAACTCCGGCTGCACAGTGCTTTGCGCCCTCCATGACAAAGCCCTCTCCGGCGAATTTTCAGACGCCACACTGCGCCTGCGTGGCGGTGGAGGATGGGACTACTCCGCAGGAGGCAAGTCTTGAGACCAAAGCTCGACGCCCCCCGCGTGGCGTTTCTGCTTCTTTTCCTCGCAGCGCTTTTCTCGCTGCCCGTGCTGAAACCTTCCGGTCGCGAACTCGACTACGCCGCGAACCTCAGCCGCTTTCTCTCGCGCTTCTGGCCTCCGGATTTTTCCATTCTCCCCCAAATCCTACCGTCACTTTGGGAAACATTTCAAATTGCTGTTCTCTCCACGCTCGCAGCCTCCCTCATTGGCATCCCACTCGCAGCCGCAGCCTCGAAGACCATCGCTCCGCGAGCCCTTGTCGCTGCCACCCGGTTTTTACTCAACATCATCCGCGCCATCCCCGGTCTCGTATGGGCGCTTATCACTGTAGCCGTCTTGGGAGCGAATGCCGGATCGGGTGTCGCGGCCCTCGCCATTTACTCGCTCGGCTACTTGGGGAAATTTTTCAGCGACGCCTTCGAAAGCGCCGATCCCGCCGTGGGCAATGCCCTCCGAGCCTCTGGAGCCAGCCGCGTGCAGGCCTTCCAATACGGCATCTGGCCGCACGCCCGCCCACTCATCTGGAGCCACACCCTCTGGATGCTGGAATACAACATCCGCTCGGCTGCAATCATCGGATATGTAGGCGCGGGCGGCATCGGAACTTGGCTGCACACCTACCAGGAATTCTACCAATGGGACAAATTCGCCGCCGTGCTGGCATGCATCCTCATAGCGATCATCCTGCTCGACCTCGCCGGTTCAAAACTGCGCTCGGCCCTTGCGCCAGCGCCCTGATGCGCATCCTTTGCTTTGACCGGCCACGCAAAAAGCCTTTAATAATCCCCCTTTCTCTTATGCCTACCCAACCGACCATCATCTACACCAAGACCGACGAGGCCCCTCTGCTCGCCACTTATTCCCTGCTGCCGATTATCGAAGCCTTTACAAAACATGCCGGCATCGGAGTGGAAATGCGGGATATTTCGCTCGCTGGCCGTATCTTGGCAGTATTTGCAGACCGGTTGCCTGCGGAGCAAAAAACGAAGGATGCCCTCGCTGAGTTGGGTGCGCTCACGCTCAAGGCCGAGGCAAATATCATCAAACTTCCAAACATCAGCGCATCGATTCCGCAATTGAAGGCCGCCATCGCAGAACTCCAAAAACGCGGCTTCGCCCTGCCGGATTACCCCGAGGTTCCAGCAAATGATGACGAGAAGGACATCAAGGCCCGCTACGACAAGGTCAAAGGCAGCGCGGTGAATCCTGTCCTCCGCGAAGGCAATTCCGACCGCCGCGCCCCCAAGGCTGTAAAAGACTACGCCCGCAAGCACCCACACAAAATGGGCACCTGGTCGCAGGACTCCAAAACCCGGGTCGCCACGATGGGAGCGAACGACTTTTTCTCGAATGAAAAATCCGTAACCCTTCCTGCAGCCACCACGGCAAAGATCGAGTTCCTGCCAAATGGAGGAGCACCCGTCGTTCTCAAAGACGGCCTCAAGCTCCAGGCCGGCGAGGTTCTCGACGCGACCTTCATGAGCCGCAAGGCTCTCGAGGCCTTCCTCGCCGCCCAAATTGCCACCGCGCAAAATCTCGGCGTGCTTTTCTCGCTCCACCTCAAAGCCACGATGATGAAGGTTTCAGACCCGATTCTCTTCGGTCATGTCGTGAAGGTTTTCCTTGGTGATTTCCTGAAAAAACACGCCGCCGTGCTGGCCAAGCTGGGCGTTGATTTCAACAACGGCCTTGGCGACCTCGTGGCAAAAATCGAAAAACTCCCCGCCAACGAGAAAGCCGCCATCGAAGCAGACCTCAAAGCCAGCCTCGCCTCCCGCCCGGCTCTGGCCATGGTAAATTCGGACAAAGGCATCACCAACCTCCATGTGCCGAGCGATGTGATTGTGGACGCCTCCATGCCAGCCATGATCCGCGAGGGCGGCAAAATGTGGAACGCCGAGGGCAAAACCCAGGACACTCTTGCCGTGATTCCCGATAGTTGCTACGCGCCGGTTTACGAGACTGTCATCTCATTCTGCCGCAAAAACGGCGCGCTCGATCCCAAGACCATGGGCTCAGTCCCAAATGTGGGTCTCATGGCCCAAGCTGCAGAAGAATACGGATCGCACAACAAGACTTTTGAAATTCCAGCTGACGGCATTGTGCGCATCACAGATGCCGACGGCAAAACGCTGATCGAACACAGCGTGGAGTCCGGAGACATCTGGCGTGCCTGCCAGACGAAGGATGCCGCCATCCGCGACTGGGTGAAACTCGCCGTGCGCCGCGCCCGTGCCACCGGCTCCCCCGCTGTTTTCTGGCTCGACGCCAAGCGCGCCCACGATGCTCAACTCATCGCCAAGGTGGAGAAATATCTCGCCGACCACGACACCGCCGGCCTCGACATCCGCATCCTCCCGCCTGCCGAGGCCTGCCAATTCAGCCTCGAGCGCATCGTCAAAGGCGAGGACACCATTTCCGTGACCGGCAATGTGCTCCGCGACTACCTCACAGACCTCTTCCCGATCCTGGAAGTCGGCACCAGCGCCAAGATGCTCTCTATCGTCCCGCTCATGAATGGCGGCGGCCTCTTCGAGACAGGCGCCGGCGGATCCGCTCCGAAGCATGTGCAGCAATTCCTCGAGGAGAATTACCTCCGCTGGGACTCGCTCGGTGAATTTTTTGCCATCGCCGCCTCGTTTGAACATCTGGCCGAAACGCAATCCCACGCAAAAGCCAAAGTCCTTGCCGACACCCTCGACGCCGCCACCGGCCAACTCCTCGAGCACGACAAATCCCCAGCCCGCAAGGTCGGCGGACTCGACAACCGGGGCAGCCACTTCTACATCGCGCTCTACTGGGCACAGGCACTCGCCGCTCAAAACCAGGACGCTGAGTTGAAAAAAATCTTCACTCCCGTCGCCGAAGCGCTCACCGCGAACGAGGCGAAAATCGTCAACGAACTCGCTGCCGTGCAAGGCAGCGCGATCGATGTCGGTGGCTACTACATGCCGGATGACGCCAAGGCCTCCGTCGCCATGCGCCCGAGTGCCACATTCAATGGCATTCTGGCCACGATCTGAGCGCGGCAAGAAACAGGAGAACCACCAAACACGCACATCCCAAGGTTACGAATTCGTAACATCAATTCCGTTGCACAATGCATCGGAAGCCAAGATTCAACAGGGTGCACTTGGTGTGAGAATCAGTGCAAAAGGAACAGGCGGGGGCAGCGCTCCCGCCTGTTTCACTATCTTGCCGCCCCGCATTCCCCCTTGTTCCAAACACGGCTTGAGAAACCACGGCGACCTTTGCCTGAAAATCAAGCCCGGATTCTTTGTGACAAGATCGTAACATTACTCCGGTTGCCGGGTGAGGGTCCAACTGCTGACCTACTGCGTCCAATGATTCGGAGTTCTCACACCATCCGCTTCAGGCGCCTGATCCTTCAATGGGTCTTGGGAGTCTCTGTCGTCCTGTCCGGCCACCTGGCCGCGCAGGACACGAATCATTCTATCGATGAGGAACCGCCGCCAGTCGTCGATCCAGAGCCTCCGCAGACTTTTCTCATCCGTGAATTCCGCGTGGTGGGCGCCAAGACACTTCCAACCGGAGCGGTGGATAAGGCGCTCTACAGCCACACCGGGCCGGGCCGCACGCCGGAGGATGTGGAAAACGCCCGCGCCTCGCTGGAGAAGGCCTACCACGACGAAGGCTACCAGACCGTTTCCGTCTCTGTGCCGCCCCAAGGGGTGAATACCGGCGTCATTGTGTTGCAGGTCACCGAGGCGACCGTCGGCCGCTTGCGCGTGAAGGGTTCTCGGTTTTTCGACATCGAGAGGATCAAAAAGATGGCCCCGGCTCTCGCGGAAGGCACCGTGCCGAACTTCAACGATGTGCAGCGCGACATCATCGCCCTTAACCAGACAGCCGATCTTCAAGTCACTCCCTCACTGGCCGTTGGAAAAACACCGGGAACTGTCGATGTGGAGCTTACGGTGAAGGACAAGTTCCCGCTGCACGGCAGCGTGGAGCTGAACAACCGCTACAGCGCGAACACGACGCCCCTGCGCCTCGACGCCTCAGTGCGTTACGACAACCTCTGGCAGATGGGCCACACCATCGGAGCGGGATTCCAGATCGCTCCCCAGCGCCCAAGCGACGCCCTTATTTTTTCCGGTTATTATATAGCACGCACGCCATCCATCGATTGGGTCGCACTCATGCTCCAAGCCACGCGCCAGAATAGCGAGGTCTCCACACTCGGCGGCACCGACTCGCTCGGAAACGGCGAAATCTACGGCGGGCGCTTCCTTTTCAACCTCCCCGCAAAGACCGGCTTCTACCACTCGGCCAGTATGGGCATCGACTACAAGGACTTTGCTCAAGATCTCGTTGTGGGCAACCAAACGGTTTCCAGTCCCCTCACCTACTGGCCGTTCTCGATCAATTACAACGCCAGCTCACTTGGCAAACACTACGAAACCGAGTTCGGTGCCGGAGTGACCTTCTCCTTCCGCGGAACGGGCACGCAGGAGGCGATTGATTTCGACAACCGCCGCTACAATGCAAATGCGAACTTTTTCTACCTGCGCGGCAATCTGGCCCACACGCAGAAGCTGCCATGGGATTTCCAACTTTTCGGCGAGGTGCAGGGCCAAGCGACGGCGAATCCTCTCGTGGACACCGAACAATACAGCCTCGGTGGGCAATCCACCGTGCGCGGCTACCTCGAGTCGGTGGTCACGGGCGACAACGCCATCGCAGGCACGCTGGAATTCCGCACACCGTCCCTCCTCGGCTGGCTTCCGAAGGGCAACGAGTGGCGCTTCTTCGTCTTCATCGACGCCGGCTACGCCATGCTCAACGATCCCCTCCCCGAGCAGACCTCGACCTTCAACCTCTGGAGCTACGGCGTCGGCACCAGCATCCGCCTCGTGGACCACATCAATGGCGATTTCTTCATCGGCATCCCGCAGGTCACCCAATCTCCCTCCGAAGCCTACCAACCACTCTTTTCCTTCAGCATCTCCGCAGAACTGTAACCGCACGATATGAAAACAACCGCATTCATCCGAACAGCACTTCTCGCCGCCACGGCCCTTGTTTCCGTCACAGCGAACTCCTACGCCTGGTGGAACAAAGACTGGACCGCCCGCAGACCCGTCACGATCGATACCACCAAGACCGGATTTGAAATCAGCGAACCGGTCGGCACCGCCACCATCCTCCTGCGCCTCCACCAAGGAAACTTCGATTTCTCAACCGCCAAAGAGGACGGCACAGACATCCGCTTCGTGACCGAGGATGACAAGACACCACTCGAATCCCGCGTGGAAAAATGGGACGCCCTCATGAACGAAGGCTTCGTGTGGGTCAAAGTCCCCGACATCAAGCCCGGCGCACAAACCAAAATCTGGCTCTACAGCGGCAACCCCGAAATCACCGCCGAGGAAGCCGCAGACCCGCTCGCCGCCCACGATGCCGACACCATCCTCGCCTACAACTTCACCGCAGCCACACCCAAGGACGCCACGAAAAACGCCAACAACGCCACCTCCGGCGGCACGCTCTCCGAGGGCGCTCTCATCGGCCCCGGCATGCGCCTCCTCGGCAACACAGCCGCCAAGATTCCCGGCTCGGAAACCCTCCGCGCCGATGCCGGCCAGCCCTTCACCCTCTCCGCATGGTTGAAACAATCTACCCTCAACGAAAAAGGCGTCCTCTTTGATTGGGGCGATGACTCCGCCCGCTTCCAAATCGTTTTCCAATCCGGCGCGCCTGTTGTTGTCATCAAGTCTGCTTCCGGCACTTCCAAATCCACACCCGCCGACCCAGTCGCACCCAATGTCTGGAAACACATCGCCGTGGTCTCCGACGGTTCGAGCACAAAACTCTTCGTCGATGGCAAGGAATACTCCTCCGTCGCCGCTGGTCTGCCCGCCATCGTTGGCGAGGCCACGCTCGGCGCAGATGCCGATGGCAAAAACGGCCTCGTTGGCGAGATCGACGAGTTCAGCCTCTCGAAAACCGCCCGCCCCGCAGGCTGGGTCCAACTCGCTTACACCGGTCAAGCCGGCAACGATGCCAGCACCAAGCTCGTCGCCCTCGGCGAGGGTGAAGGTGGAGCCAGCGGCGGACATGGAGGAGCCATGGAGCATGTCATGCTCTTCGGCGACATCGCCAAGAACATGATGTTCGACGGCTGGATCGCTATCGGCGTCTGCGTGATCATGATGTTTGCCGGATGGACCGTTGCCGTCGTCAAATTCATCAACCTCGATAAAATCAAAAAAGGTAACGCCGAGTTCCAGCGCCTCTGGAAGGATGTCGCCACCGACCTCACCGCGATGGATCTCGACAACCCTGAGTCCTCAAAAACCTTCGGCGGCAAGATTGGCAAAAAAGGCCTCACCCTGCTCGCGGACTCTCCCCTCTACCACATCTACCATGTCGGCTCGGAGGAAATCCGCCACCGCCTCGGCTTCGGCAAAAACAAGGGCCAAGGTCTCTCCGCCCGCTCGATCCAAGCCATCCGCGCCTCGTTGGATGCCGCCCTCGTGCATGAACAGCACCGCTTGGGCAACGGCCTCGTTTACCTCACCACCAGCATCGCCGGCGGCCCCTATGTCGGTCTGCTCGGAACGGTCGTGGGTGTTATGATCACCTTCGCCATCATCGCCAAATCCGGCGAGGTGGATGTGAACTCGATTGCTCCTGGTATCGCCAGTGCGCTCCTCGCCACGACTGTAGGTCTCCTCGTCGCGATCCCGGCGCTGTTCATGTATAGCTTCCTGAATACCAGCATCAAAAACACCGTTTCCGCGATGCAGGTCTTCATCGACGAGTTCGTCGCCAAGGTAGCCGAATTCTACCCCACCCCGGGAGATTCCGCCCTCACCGTCCCGATCCGCCAAGTCCGCACGCCGGAGGAGGCCGCACGTATTGAGGAGACCAAGGGCGATGAGAACGCCGCCATCATGGACAACCTCATCAAACACAAATAACCCACCATGGACGCCGGCGACGACAAATCCTACGACGACATCAATGTGACCCCGATGGTAGACCTCTACCTCGTGCTTTTGCTGATTTTTATCATCATGACCACAGCCGGAGTCCAAGGCGTGAAAATCGACCTCCCTAAAGGCAGCAAGGCTCCGGCTCTCGGCGGCCCCAAGGGAAAATCCATCACTATCAACAACGAGGGCAAACTCTTCCTCGACACCGTGCCGGTGACCATCCCCGAACTCGAAGCCAAGCTCAGCGAGCACAAATCGAAGGTGCCCGAGTTCCCGGTCGTGGTCCGTGGCGACCGCGCCACGCAATACATGATGGTCATGGAAGTCCTCGATGTGCTGGGACGCCTCGACATCAAGCAAATCGGCCTCGCCACCCAAGCGCCCAAGTAACCCACGACCATGCCCGACGAAGAAGAAGACGAGCCGAGTTTCTTTGCGAAGCACAAAATCAAGATCATCCTTGGTGGTGTCCTCATCGTTGCGTTGGGCATTTACTTCATTGGCGCACCGAAATCGGCCCCGAAGAAAAAATCCTCCGGCCCGGTCATGATTTCCCTGCCCCCGCCTCCGCCACCACCTCCCCCCCCACCACCACCTCCGCCACCGAAGGAACAACCACCCGAGCCCGAAACGGTGAAAGAAGAAAAGTTCACACCCGAGGAGGTCTCCGAACCCGAACCGCAGGCCGCGCCCGAACCCGCTCCCATGGGCACTAACATCGAGGGCAACGGCCCCGACGCCTTCGGCCTCACCAAGGGCGGCGGTAGCGGCATGATTGGAGGCACCGGCACAGGAAAAGGCGGCAAGGGCTCGAAATTCGGCGGCTATGCCTCCCAAGTCCAAGGCTCCGTCGTCCAGGCCCTCCGCAATCACAAAAAAACCAAAGCCGCCGCCCTCAATGTCACCGCCCGTATCTGGCTGGATGCCACCGGCCGCGTGACCCGCGCCACCATCTCCGGTTCCTCCGGCGACCCCGCCACAGATGCCGCCCTCCGCAACGAAATTCTCACCGGTCTGCAAATGCAGGCTCCCCCACCGGAAGGCATGCCGATGCCCATCGTCATGCGACTCAAAGCCACTCGACCCAACTGATCCCATGAGCCTGCCCACCACCCTAAGACTCCTCGCCCTGGCCACCCTGCTTGCCGCCGCACCCCTCCGCGCACAGGACTACACCGTCAGCGAACCCGCAAAAAACAAGATCGTCATCGACTACGCGCAGAATACAAATTCCGACTCCGGCCAATGGAATTCCCTCTATAAAAAGCCCGCTCCTGCTCCAACTCCGGAGCCAGCGCCCTCTCCAGAACCAACCCCCGCTCCCACACCCGTAAGCACTCCAACCCCGGCACCCACACCGGAAATCGAACCTCTCAAACCCGCCCAACCGGTCGACCAAACAGTGGCCCTGTCCTTGTCAGGCCCGATGGATGTCGCGCCCGCCACAACGCCAGAACCCCAACCGACACCAACACCACAACCTTCGCCGACCCCCGCTCCGTCACCCACTCCCGAGCCGACTCCAGCCCCCACACCTGAACTCAAGCCGATCAAAACCGCCATTCAGGAATCCCAATCGAACGCCGCGCCACTTCCCGTTGTCGAATCCCCGCTTCCCTCGACTCCATCCACCCCCACGGGAAATGTCACCATCAACCTCATTCAAAAACTCGTCAAACGCGGCATCCTCACCCAGGAGGAAGCCAACGAAATGATCCGCCAGTCGGAAGCCGAGGCCGAGGCGGTCCGCGCCCAGAGCCAGACCGACATGGTCGCCATCGCCCAGGCCGCCGCCGTGCAGGTAGCCGCCTCATCGGCACCAGCAGGCTCCGACCTCCCACCTTCGTCACCCGAGGACATCCGCGTGACCCACATTCCCCAACCGGTCAAGGATCAGATCAAAGAAGAAATCAAACTCGAACTCGCCACCAACCGCACTTCGAAGGAAATCGGAGCCGCCCTACGCCTTCCAAAATGGGTTGAAAACGCCAAGCCCTTCCTCGACATCCGCGTCCGCTATGCAGGCACCTATTTCCCGACGGGAAATGCCGAGGGACAATTCCCCAATTTCAACGCGATCAACAGCAGCGCGACACCTTTCAACCAAAGTCCGGACGCAACCATTTTTGCCCCACAACTCAATGTCAACGAAGACCGCAATCAATACCTCCTCCGCATGCGTTTCGGAGCCGATATTGCTATGGGCGAAAACTTCTCCTCCGGCTTCCGCATCGCCACCGGCAGCAACAACAGCCCGACCTCCACGAACCAGAGCCTCGGGCTGGTCAACTCCGGCGTGCAGGGCGGCAACTTCAGCAAATACGCGATCTGGGTCGACCGTGCCTTCATCCGATACGACGCAGCCTACGAGGATGTCATCAAAGGCAGTGTTTGGATCGGCCGCTTCGACAATCCATATTTCAGCACACCGCTCATCTGGGATGACGACCTCGGCTTCGACGGCGTTGCCGCAAACCTCAAGGCTAATTTAACGGAAGGCTTCCAGATTTTCGCCACAGGCGGCGCATTCGCTGTTTACAATACCGCACTCAACTTCTCTTCCGCTGCCACCGGAGAAACCTTCGCCAGCTACGACAAATATCTCTTCGGCGTCCAAACCGGCATCGATTGGAAAATCGGAGATGACTGGAAGTTCAAAGCCGCTGTCGCCTACTACAGCTATTACAACATCGAAGGCCAACTCTCGGACCCATACATCCAGTATAGCAGCAACGATCCAGGCAGCACGGATCAAAGCCGCCCCGCTTTTGCCCAGAAAGGAAACTCTTATTTCCCGCTCCGCCAAGTTGAGTTCGACCCCTCAGGAGCCCAAAACAATTACCAATACTACGGCCTAGCCACGGAGTTCAACGACCTCGCCCTGACCGCCCGCCTCGAATACAATGGCTTCGAACCCGTCCAAGTTTCTGTGGTCAGTGAATTCGTGTCGAACATGTCGTTCAACAAAACTGACATTTCCAATATCGGCACCAACAGCCCAGAGAATGTATTCAGCGACAACCGGGTGGAAAATAACCGCGCAGAGGTTTCCCTCACCGACCCGCTTGGCGCGTTCGAGGGAAGTGGCATAGGTTGGTTCGGCGAACTCCGCGTGGGCACACCCAAACTGGCCAAGCTTTGGGACTGGCAAGTCAATGTCGGCTACCGCTGGATCGGCTCGGATGCCGTGGTGGATGGCTTCAACGACTCCGACTTCGGCTGGGGCGGCACGAACATGAAAGGCTTCACCGTAGGCGGCTTCCTCTCCCTCTCCGAAAATGTCTACCTCGGCCTGCGCTGGATGGGCTCCGAGAGTATCGCCGGCCCCCAACTCGACACCAATATTTTTTACTTCGAGATCAACTCCAAATTCTAACGCCACATGAAAATCAAAACCTACGCACTCCTGGCCGCAGCTGCCGTCCTCCTTGCGCCCATCCTCCGCGCCGCCGACGAAGACCCCACCGCAAAGTTCCGCGAAGCACTCAAGGACACCATGCTCAAGCTCCGCGCCGCCCAAACCGACCTCGCCAACGCGCAAGCCGCCCAATACGCCGCCGAAGCCAAAGCCACCGAACTCACCACAAAAACCGAATCCCTGAACAAGGAACTCGCCAACGAGCGCAACACCTCCACCAACATGATCGCCGATCTCAATAAAAAGATCGCCGACCGCGACGGCTCGATCGTCGAACTCAATGCCGCCCTCGCCAAATGGAAAAAATCCTATGGCGAAGTCGCCAAACTCGCCTCCAAACGCGAAGGCCAACGCGCCCAACTCGACACCAAACGCATCGAACTCGAACGCAAAGTCCAAGAGGAACAACAAAAAAACATCGAAATGTATCAAGCCGGCATGGAAATCCTCGACCGCTACGAAAAATTCGGCCTCGGCGACGCCATACTCGCCCGTGAACCCTTCACCGCCGCCCAACGCGTCAAATTCCAAAACCTCGTCCAAGACCTCTCCGACAAACTCACCGACGCCCGCATCCCAGCCGACGCAGTCAAAAAGTAACCCGATCCGTCCAATCCAAAAAACCACCATGCCACTCCGCCACACCACCCTCGCCCTCCTCGCCGCCGCCTCACTCACCCTCCCCGCCCACGCCGCCGACTCCGTCATCGCCCGAGCCGGCGACCGCGACATCACCGTCGCGCAAATCCAGCCCTACCTCTCCAGCCTCAGCGAAGCCGACCGCGCCGCCCTCAAGCAAAACCCCGCCGCCCTCAGCCAAGCAGTCCGCACCCTCATCCTCCAACAAGTCCTCCTCAAAGAAGCCAGCAACGCCGACTGGGACGATAAGCCCGACACCCAGGCCCTCCTCGCCCGCGTGCGAGACGCAGCCATCGCCGAGAGCTACCTCGAATCCGTCACCAAAGTCCCCGCCGACTTCCCCTCGGATGCCGAAGTCAAGGAAGTCTACGACGCCCGCAAGGCCGAACTCAGCCTGCCCAAGCAATACCGCCTTGCCCAAATCTTCATCGCCAACGGCACCGACCCCGCCAAAGCCAAGGCAAAAGCCGACGCCCTCGCCAAACAGGTAAAATCCGGCGACTTCGCCGCCCTCGCCAAAACCAACAGCGACGAACCCCGCAGCGCTGCCAACGGAGGCGAAATCGGACTCCTCCCCGAAGACTCCATCCAGCCCGCCATCCGCAAAGCCCTCACCGGCCTCGCCAAAGGCGCCACCGCCGGCCCCATCGAGCTCGGCGACGGACTCTACTTCGTCAAAGTCCTCGAAATCCAGGAACCCCGCACAGCCACCCTCGAAGAGGTAAAACCCCAAATCGTCCGCGCCCTCCGCACCGAACGCCAAAACCTGAACCGCCAAGCCTACCTCCAACGCCTCCAAGCCCAAGCCCCCATCACCCTCGACGAAATCGCCTTACCCGCCCTCCTCAAACTCGACGACAAAAAATAACCCCGCAAGTTACAAAATCGTCACAAAACCAACTCTAAACCCACCACCCCACCCCGCCGATCCTAACTCCTCACGACGCATCCAATCCGTCAGAATTGCCCGATCCGTCCGATCCCTAAAACTCGCCACCCATGTTGAAAACCGGCCACCGCACCAAATACCACCTCCGCGCCTTCGAGTTCCTCGCAGCGCGGCGGCGTTCGCGTGCCGTTCTCACATGCACCCTCCTCGCCTCCTTTCTGGCCACTATGCCCACCGGCGGACTCCAAGCCGGCGACATGCTCCGCCCCGGAGCCAGCGCCGGTAACGCCAAGCGAAACTCCGAAGCCCGCGCCAACGCCGGTGCTGCCGCAGCCGAAGCCGCCAAAGTCCGCGCCCAAGACCGCCTCACACGCACTACCAAGTCCGTCAACGACATGCGCGCCCTCCAAGCCTCCGCACGCGCCGCCGCTGGAGCCAACTCCATCCCCAACGGCCTTACCCAAGGTGGCTTAAAAGTCCTCACAGGAGCCAAGGCAAAATGGGAAGGCGCAAACGCCCCCACCGCCTCCGGCAACAATGTCAACATCACCCAAACCGCCTCTCAAGCCCTCCTCCACTGGGAAACCTTCAATGTCGGCAGTCAAACCACCGTCAACTTCGACCAATCCGCCGGCGGAGCCGACTCCGGTAAATGGATCGCCTTCAACAAAGTCTTCGATCCCGCCGCCAAACCCTCCCAAATCCGAGGCAAAATCAACGCCCAGGGCCAAGTTTACATCATCAACCAAAACGGCATCATCTTCGGCGCCGGCTCCCAAGTCAACGCCCGCACCCTCGTCGCCTCCAGCCTTCCGATCAACGACAACCTCATCAAAAACGGCCTCCTCAACAACAAAGACGCCCAATTCCTGTTCTCAGGCCTCGATGTTCCAGGCGGCTCCGACGGCACACCCGCCTTTATTCCCACACCGCTTCCCACAGGAGCCAAATACGGCGATGTCGTGGTCGAACGCGGCGCCCTCCTGCAAACCCCCACCAGCGCCGACGGCAACGGCGGCCGCGTCATGCTCGTAGGAGCCAATGTCCGCAACGAAGGCTCCATTTCCACCCCTGCAGGCCAAACCATACTCGCCGCTGGTCTCCAAGTGGGAGTTCAGGCCCACGACAATGAAGACCCAAGCCTCCGCGGACTGGATGTCTGGGTCGGAGCCGTGGGCGACTATGCAGGCACAGCTACAAACACTGGAATTATTTCTTCTCTAACTGGAAATATATGGTTTTCAGGGAAAGATATTAATAATTCCGGTGTATTAGAGAGTTCAACATCAGTTGCATTAAACGGGCGAATTGATCTGATCGCTAACTATGGTGCTGTTGGGAATCCCAACTACGACAATAAAGGCATTAAAGGCGCTGGGGCCCCAATTTTTATAAATCAGCATTCGGGATCAGTAACCTTTCACAAAGGTAGCATTACGCGTATCCTTCCTGAATACTCAAGCGATTCTTCAGTGCCGGGCTTAACGCTACCAGAAGCTTCTCAAGTCAATGTTCAAGCAAGAAATATTTATTTCTTAAATGATTCTAAAGTTATGGCCCCGAATGCCAATGTTAGGCTCCTTGCGGGAGGTTGGTCCTACATTGATGGTGATCAAAATAGAACCGTTTTCTTGGCAAATGGTGAAACAATCGACCCTCTTTTTGAAAATAATGTGTTCGATATGAGCAGGATGTTTTTTTCATCGGGTCTGGTCCTTTTTGAAAACGGAAGTTTGCTTGATGTCAGTGGAAGCACGGGAGTTATTGTTCCTCAGTCACAAAATCTCATCTCCGTTCAACTCCGTGGTTCAGAGTTGGCTGACTCCCCGGTCCAGCGCAATTCATCACTGCGAGGTAAAAGTTTGACTGTGGACCTAAGAGACTCAGGCGAATACAATGGGACTTTCTGGCAAGGAACTCCATTGGGCGATTTAACATCTTTAGCAGGAATTATTAAAAGAAATGTTTCCCAACTAACAGTAAACGGAGGAACAGTAGCAATACAAGCTGGAAACTCAATTTTAGCCCAACAGGGTTCAACAATTGATGTTTCTGGTGGTTTCATGAAGTATGAGGGAGGACTTGTCCAGAAAAGTCGCCTCTTGAGAAATGGACGGGTCGTCAGCATACAAGATGCCAAACCAGATGTTACCTATGATGGAGTCTATGATGGCAAGTCGACAAGCGAGTCATTAAAATGGGGTGTTAAGAAAACATTTCTGCAACCATTAGCTCCCACTGGGACTTACACAGAGAAAGACTATATACAAGGCGCAGATGGCGGAGCTTTAAGCTTCACTGCGCCTTCAATCGTATTAGATGGAAACCTAATTGGACAAACTATTACCGGACCCAAGCAATTGGGAAAACCGGGAGAAATGTCCGCGCTCTCCATAAACTTTCAAGCAGAAGGCCGATTTGAGAAAAGCACAGATGTCTTTTCATATTACAAAACATCACCAGCAGCACCAAGCGTCGTAGTGACATCAGGTAACAGTTTACCGAATAGCACGGCTAACCAGTTCGCCCTTCAATCCTCTTGGTGGGAAAGCAGTGGCGGAGGCTTCGGAAGTCTTTTTCTTGACAATAGAGATGGAGATTTATTAATACCAGAAGGCATTGATGTTGAGATTCCTGCTAACGGAGGATTTTCGGCAAGAGCTTCAAATGTATTGATTGCTGGGACACTGACGGCTCCGGGCGGAACAATACAGCTTACTTCCTACAATTATTCACCTTACGATTACTTACTGCTAACTGAAACGGGGGGATTTGCAAATAAATCTAGCATACCTGATCCCGTCCCAAACAAAGGAGTCATTACGCTGCTACCTTCCGCAAAAATTGATGTATCGGGGATGATTGTTGATAATCGTCCGAGTGCAGATTATTTCATTTCAAATCCACGAGCATTATCTGGAGGATCTGTATCATTGGAAGGATATGAAATTAATCTCGCTAATGGTGGAGCAATCGATGCGTCTGGCGGAGTTCTTGCTGAAATGGACAATCAAGGTAAACAGAAATTAACTTATGGCGATGGGGGTAAAATTAGCATTTTGGCTGGAAGGGACCCAAATATAAAAAATCTCACTGGAGGGGCACTTAAATTGGATTCATCTCTATCCGCCTACTCCGCGAACAAGGGTGGGGCACTCAGTATTCTGGCAAACCTGATTCAAATCGGAGGACAGCAATCTGACCCATCGATGTTGGTATTAGCACCAAGTTTCTTTCGCTCAGGTGGATTCACTAGCTACTCGTTAACAGGAATAGGAAAATCGACACAGCCAACCGTTCTGGCGAATGACAAACAAAAAACGAGATCGTCACCCGCACCAGCTGCTGGAACATCCGAGCTGGGGGATACCTACATCCCAGCAATCCGCATTGTGGGGAATTCAATCTTGGAACCCATTGCTGAACAACTCCTGTTAGATCCAATTCTCAAGTCAAATGGCAAATTGGCATTTGAAAGAATCTTAAAACGCGAAGGAGAGCGTAAACCCGTCAGCATCAAGTTCGCCGCAACTGGTGCGGATGACCCATTCACAACAGACTTTATCGAAGCTCGGGGCGATATTGTGATGGAAAATGGTAGCAAAATTCGGACGGATGCCGGAGCAAGTGTCTTATTTGGCACAGATGAAAACCTGAGCAGCAAGCTCGCTGATACGGTATCAATTGGCGGTTCAATCCAAGCCCCCGGAGGCACAGTGGCCATTTTTTCCAGAGGTGAATTCCGTTTATCTGATGTCGAAAAAAGCGCTTTAAATTACCCCCTACCAACAATATATTTATCAAAAGAAGCGAGTATTTCTGTTGCTGGTAAACCAGTCTACTCCTTTGACGCGTTCGGTCGGCGACTTGGCTCCATCTATTCTGGAGGAAGAATAAGCATCGATGGAAACATTGTAGCCGAAGCCGGCGCCTTATTGGATGTTTCTGGAAGTCGCGCTCTCTTCGACTTGCATCCTTTGCAACTTTCCAGTGCTAAAGGCGCCTCAATTCCTGCATCCTCAGGTCTCACCACTCTCCCCTATGGAAGACAATTTGTTACAACCGAATTGCAAACCAACGGGGGCCTTTTGGAACTTCACGGTTCGCAAATGCTTTTCAGCGATGCAAAAATCATAGGTAAATCAGGCGGATCGAAGGCATCGGGAGGAACGCTATCTGTATTTTCAGGCCGATACTATTCACCAGATCCTGAAGCGCCAGCTCCAACTAGTGCCGACATTAACATGGTCGTAACCCAGTCAACTCCATCACTGGATTTAGCTGATTCCGAACGCGGAGTGGGCCTTAAAATCAAATATTCAAATAATGTTGTTCAGAATAACATAACATATTCCAAAGGAGACCCTATTTCCGCCATGGGATACTTCGCAGCGGATTCCTTCCGCGAAGGTGGTTTTGCATCATTGGATCTTGGCTACAAATTTCTTGAGAATTCAAATCTTCCATTTGGTGGAAATGTGGAATTTAGAGGCCCTGTCTCAATATCAGCGACAGGGAGTTTGAGGGTAGCAGCTGGCGGAGTGATACGAACAGATTCTACCGTCAATCTCACAGCGAATTACTTGTTTGTGGGGCAGCGCTTTAGAGAACCAACCGCTGCGATAACTCAAATTCCTTCGTTCAAGAAACTCGTGGATGGCGCTGCTGTAGAGTATTTCCCGACTCCAACATATAGCTCCTCAGGTCAGTTCAATTTTGCTGCAAACCTCATTGACATCGGGACATCAGTTTTCGAAAACACGGGGAGGGTTTCATTTACAGCACGAGATGGGGACATCCGTGGCGGTGGAGTCGTTTCAGTAGCTGGAGACATTGGGATGGCAGCAGGTCAGATTTACGCGCCGACTCTTTTAAATTTCAGTATGTTTGCTTACGATTATAACGCCGCCGATGGTTCACCTCGTGAAGGTTCTGTAACAATTGAAAGTCTTGGCACCAGACCAACTCCCTACTCGGCAGGATCAAGCATCAATATTTTTGCCTCTGTTATAAAACAAGATGGCACTCTGAAGGCCCCCTTTGGCTCAATTTCTCTTGGTTGGGATGGAACTGACTGGAATCTATCAAGCCCGTCATTCGATTCACCATCGAACTCAGTTGTCGGCACAAATCTCATCACTCCAACAACACGATCGGTTATCCTGGGATCGAACAGTCTAACCTCTGTATCTGCTATAGATCCGACTACAGGTGTTCCAATCCTTTTGCCCTTTGGTATCAGTCCAGACGGTTTGTCATGGTATGACCCACGCGGACAAAATATTACAACCAGTGGTCTTCCACAAAAAAAAGTCGCTATCATGGGCCGTGCTGTAGACACCCAGCAGGGATCTGTGGTTGACATTCGCGGTGGGGGCGATCTTCTTGCCTATAGATGGGTCTCAGGAACAGGTGGCAGCCATGATCTACTGGGCGACTCTACCGGCGCTAATTGGAGCTCATTAAATGAATATCAAGCTGGTGATTTGGTCAGCTATGGGGGAAAGACATGGTCTGCTCGACGATCAATTGATCCAGCTGATTTTACCGATTCGTCTCTTGGCATAGCGCGAAAGACCTACTCTGGCGCTTCAAACTTAGGTTCAACATCCAGTGGAGTAACGCCGAACCCACCCATCCCAGGTGCTGGCAGTATCTACTGGCTCCCAATTGCAGACTCTTATGCAATTCTACCAGGATATACAGCAAAGTATGCACCGAGTATTATTTATAACTCTAATGCTGATGGAACCGCCGGCGATCTGGGAGGAGATCCCGGATACACAAGCACAAGCCTCAAAATCGGTGATCAGATTCAAATTGATGGCATGGAAAGTCTAAAGGCGGGAACATACACATTACTTCCAAGGCGGTATGGAATACTGCCAGGGGCCTACCTGATCACTCCTAAAAGCAGTGGAAGATTTTCGAAATTTTCAACGACATCCGGTTCGTTATCAACCAGTGGATTCCGCGTCGATAGTAAATCGAGCGGAACATTTGCCAGTTACAGCACTGCAGAGGGAACCTCTCTCACCAGCGGAATTGCTACAAATTCATTTAGGCTCGTTGAACCGCTTGGTATCCGATCCCTCTTTGAAATTGCTCCTTCCAGTGTTGTGAGTGGTCGCGTAGAATATCAGACTTATCTTGCGAACGACTTCATTCGACAGGCGGCGACAAGGCTCGATACCGATACGATACAGGAACTTCCTATTGATTCCGGACATCTTGCTTTTCATGGAAATTCCGCCCTCAAGCTTGAGGGAAAGGTATTTTCCAGCGCCTCGCTGGGGGGCCGTGGCGCAAAAATCGACATTAGCAGCGATTCAGACATTTTCATTAAAGGTCGCTCAACCTCAGCTCCGCAAGAGGCAACCGTGGTTATTGAGGACTCTGTCTTGAATTCAATGGATGCCGAGAGTCTCCTGATCGGTGGTTTGCGACGCTATACTTCATCAGGAACAGAGGTGAATGTGCGCGCCAATTCCGTGATACTAAATAACAGTGGTTCCTCGCTCGAGGCACCAGAGATTATTCTCGTCGCAAAGTCACGCCTTTCGGTCTCGAGTGGCTCGCAATTAAAGTCTTCAGGACCTCAAACAACAACTTCTGAGAATCTGATTCTATCAAAAGTTTCATCAACTCAAAATGGAGAGAGTGCTCTTTTAAGAGTCAGCGATGATGCTCAAGCCTCTTATTCTCGCGCCTCATTCACAGATAGCATCAGGCCTATTGTTTCAGTGGACGCGGGAGCAAAAATCTCTGGCCGTGGACTCACTATTGATTCCACATTTTCAACCCTTGTAAACCCAAACGCTATTTTGGATGCTTCGAATTTAACTATGGGAAGTGGCCAAATCAGCATTATACCAAGTGCCAGTGCTGAAACGCTCACCGGAAGCGAAGTTGACTCTCATCTTGTTCTGACTGGCGTGCCCAAGAGCAGTCGCTTAATTGAGATTCTCAACCTTTTAAGCTATCGAACAATTGATGTTTATGGCGGCGGAAATTTCGGAGGCCAAGACCTTGGTAAACTTAGAATCTCAGCCTCGGGAATCCGAGGCATTAATCGAGGCGATGTGGCCTTCTCGGCTCAAGAAATTGAAATCGCCAACCCTGCCCTCAGTAAATCTCTCACTGCACCGACGCCACTATCGGGAACAATCCGTCTGGAAACTGCCAATCTTAAATTGGGGGATAACGACTTTAGTGTATCAGGCTATGAAAAACTGCATGTAACCGCTTCACAAGTTGTAATGGCATCTGCAAATGGAAAGTTGGACGCTAAAGGTGCACTTGAGATATTGACGCCCAATATTAGCGCCGCTCAAGGAGTGTCTTATGGCTTCGTATCTGCCAAATCACTCTCCCTCGATTCGGAAGCTCAAAAAGCCTTCTCGGGTGGCTTGGGAGCTACGCTGACATTCACCGCCGCTTCCATTGCCGCAAATACAGCGATCACATTGCCAAGCGGTTCTCTCACACTTCAATCCACCGGCAGCATTTCTGTTGGTGGACAAATTAGTGTGGCAGGATCTGCGAAGAAATTTTATGACTTAACCCGTTATGCCAATGCCGGTAGCGTAACGATGATTTCCAGTTCTGGCGATGTGGAACTTTTATCCACCAGCCGTATTGATATTTCTGCCGATTCTGGGGGGGGAAGTGCCGGCAGCTTATCCATTTCAACACCAGCAGGTCAGTTCTTAAATTCTGGAACTATCTCTAGATCAGTTGCGCCTGGAGAAGTAGCCGCCTCGCTCAACTTGGATCTTCGTGAGCTTTCGAATTACTCGGCTATCGAGGCCTTCTGGGGTAATACATTAGCAGAGTCCCTAAGCCTGCGTATTCGCACCGGTGATGTGAATATAACAGGACAAACGAATGCTCGAAAATTCTCACTCTCTGCCGACGAGGAGTCAATTCTTGTCTCGGGAACCATCAATGCCGCTGGCCGAAAGGGTGCCGGACGCACGGGTGGAGATATCGCCCTCTCCGCTCGCAAGAATGTGACTCTTCTCGACAAGTCCCTCTTGGATGTTTCGGCTGAGGATTTCAGTTCAGCCGGAAAAGGCGGATCGGTCCGCCTTGAAGCAGGCGCGATCAACACCGCTTTGAACCCGGCAGGCCGATCAGATGAAACTGGAATGGTTACTGTAGCGGATGGTTCCACTATCGACCTTCGCGTTGACAGTTTAGTGCCAGGCAGTGTCAGCGATGTGGGTTCCAGCGCCTTCCTTGGAAAGTTCTCGGGAACCTTGCACCTTCGTGCTCCACGCGTCGACAATACCACCCTAAATGTTAGCCCGCTTGAGGGAAATATTCTAAACCCTTCCTCTGTCATAGTTGAGGGCTTCCGAGTCTATAACCGCGCTAACCATGCAAGAAGCACAGATCTGAGAGAGCAATTTCATGGTGATAACAAAAACTTCATGGAAGGCGAGGTGGATATGGTGCGCTCCCTGCTGGCTGGCAGAGCTGGCACCAGCGAGCTTGGCCGTTCGTTAGTTATAAGTCCTGGTGTTGAAGTCGTCCATCTTACTGGAGACTTGCTAATTGGCCCTACACCAACTGGTCCTTCAATTAAGGACGGCGCAGATCCATCAAACGACTGGGATTTATCCTCCTATCGGTATGGTGCAAAACAATCTCCTGGGGTTCTCACCCTTCGAGCCTTTGGAGATCTTGTATTCCAAAATGCTTTGAGCGATGGATTTAAAGGTCATACTCAAACTCAGACTGGTGTGGGACTTGATAAAGGGCGCGAGCTCTGGCTCGCAAACCTGATGTCACTTAACCCCGACCTACCGGCAAATGCTCAATCATGGTCTTATCGTCTTGTCGCAGGCGCTGACTTGACATCGACCTACTTCGGCACTGTGCGCCCACTCTCCACCTTTGCGAGCAACAGTGATTCGGGATCGATTCGAGTTGGTAATTTCTATGGAAACCTGGGTAGCGGTTCTGGATTAGCTGCGGAAACCGCCAAGGCTATATCGCCAAATGGTTCAAACAGCCGTTTCCAAGTGGTAAGAACAGGAACGGGACGCATTGATATCGCAGCAGCGCGGGATGTCCAACTCCGCAATGTATTTGCCTCAATCTACACAGCAGGTGTTGCTATCCCGACACCGACAAAAATATACTCTACCACACGGGACGACTTTTCACTTCCACAAGTGGAGTTTGATGGCGCAAACCACCCGGATCAAGGAGACTTGGGAAATATCCAGCAAATTTACCCTGCACAGTGGGCGATGGCGGGTGGAAGCATCTCCATCCAAGCGCAGTCGGATTTACGCCGGGTGAATCGCGTCGGAAGTGTAGTAGTAACCGAGAGCTCTCGCCAAATTCCCACAAACTGGATGTATCGTCGTGGCAATGTCGATTCAACATCGGGAACATTTGGTGCAACAGGACTTTACACAGAATACAAAGTTGATGCTTCTGCGTCAACTGCTTGGTGGATTGATTACAGCAACTTTTTTGAGGGAATCGGTGCACTCGGTGGAGGCGACATCGCCTTGCTCGCAGGGCGTGACATCATAAACACCGATGCCTTCATTCCCACCAACGCCAGAACAGAAAGCTTCGACCCAAGTGGCAACAATATTCAAGCCGATCAAGCAAGAACACTTGAGTATGGAGGTGGAAATCTTTGGGTAAAAACTGGTCGAAACATTGATGGTGGCATTTACTATGTCGAGAAAGGAAAAGGAACTTTAAAAGCTGGTAACCAGATTACTACCAACTCAGCGAGAGCAATCTCCGGAACAGACCCCTCCAATCGCTTGCCCACAACACTCCTTGTTGGCAGATCTCAATTTGATGTTACGGCTCAAGGCAACATTCTTCTTGGACCAACGATGAATGTTAATCTGATTCCCCAAGGTCTTAACAACAAGTTTTGGTATAAAACCTACTTCCAAACTTATGGCGCGGACAGTGGGTTGAAAGTATCATCATTTGGAGGCGGCATCATGTTCCAACTTGCCACGGTTCTTCCAAGGACAACCAACCCACGCAACATTTTCGGAGCATGGATTGATCGACAAAATTCAGGTTTCTCCGCTTCGGACCGCGCTTCGTTCACACAACCTTGGACACGCATTGCAGAAACATCTGCAGCCTCTGCCTTATTTGACACGGCGCTCAGTATTGCACCGCCCTCCTTCAGCGCGACGGCATTCTCGGGCGATGTGGGCTTTGTTGGCTCGCTCAATATGTTTCCGTCACCAATTGGCTCAGTCGAAGTTGCAGCATCGGGCGGCATAACTGGTATCAACCCTGCTGGGAGAACAACCACTGGTAGTCCAGCCACAAGCGTTCTTGCCTGGGCCAGCACGAAGATCAATCTTTCCGACTCGGACCCTGCTTTGAGTCCCGGAATACAGAATCCTTACTCATATCAAAGCCTCAAGGGCAGGTTTTCAAGCGAATTGAACAGCACTCCAACCAAAGCATTTCTTACTCCGATCGACTCCTCGTTCAATGAGACTGGCTCCTATATCGGGGCAGCCTCGAGCATTGATCTGAAAAGATCCCTACATGCGCAAACATCCGCATACTCTGGAAGCACGAGCCCAGCTAAATTCTATGGAGTCGAAGGAGATATCGCAGGTCTTACCCTATTTTCAGCAAAGCCATCACAAATACTATCAGGCAATGATATTACGGATATTTCATTTTATATTCAAAACTTAAAGAGCGCCGATGTTTCCATTATTTCCGCTGCTCGTGACATCATCCCCTACAACGCAAATGCAGCGCGCAGAGCTTTTGCAAGCGATCTGAGTCGAGGTAATCTCTTCACTGACACTCCAAAGGATACGGTTCTCCGTGATTCATCGGGCACATATATTCCATCAAACAGAATTGCTGGAGATATTCAAATCAACGGGCCTGGTTACTTGGAAGTTTTGGCAGGTCGAAATTTGGACTTGGGGACTGGGCCGAACTATAAAGATGGCACAGGCGTGGGAATAACCAGTATCGGGAACTACCGCAACCCCTTCTTGCCTTTTGATGGGGCGTCGATTATAGCAATCGCCGGCATTCAAAACTCCACAGGGGGTCCAGCACTTGGCCTATCGGGCAGTAATCTGAACCTCAAGAATGTTTCGACAGGTGTAGCAGGTAAAGGCAGCCTGAATTCCCAAGAACTAATCCTCATTGACGGACTAAATAATTTCTTCTCACTTCTCAGGCAAGCGGGGGTGGAATCCGAGACAACTGGTTCCTATGAATTGGGTTACTCTACGATTGATGATGTATTCGGCAGTGCAACAGGCACTGCTGAAATTTTTACACGGGCTCGCGATATTCGAACATCCACCGGTGGATCGATCACAATTGCTGCCCCAACTGGTGGACTCACTATGGCATCCGACATCTTTGGTAATCCGACTCTTCCACCCGGAATTGTAACCGAATATGGCGGTGAAGTATCTATATTTACCAACGGAAATGTGGACATTGGCAGGACGCGTATATTCACACTTCGCGGAGGAGACATGACAATCTGGTCATCGACTGGTGATATAGCTGCGGGAACATCCCCAAAAACAGTTGTAACGGCTCCTCCAACGCGCGTTGTCATCGATACCACGAGCGCGGATGTTGCGACGGACTTGGGTGGGCTTGCGACCGGTGGAGGTATTGGCGTCCTAGCATCCGTCAAAGGTGTCGAGCCGGGTGATGTCAACTTGATTGCTCCAGAGGGCACTGTTGATGCAGGGGACGCTGGTATCCAAGCAACGGGAAATATCAAAATTGCTGCTGCGGTTGTTTTGAATGCCGATAACATCTCTGCCGGAGGCACCTCCACTGGTGTTCCATCAGCGCCTGTGGCCGCCGCCCCTAATGTGGGAGGATTAGCCTCGGGAGCCAGCTCGACTGCCGCCACATCCAGTGCTGCAGAATCCGTTGCCAATCAAAGTTCCCGACCTTCCCAAGAAATTGTCGAATCCCCTTCTCTCATAACTGTGGAAATTTTAGGCTACGGCGGCGGTGATGAAGGGTAGAATACCGCCTGTCATATTTTTTGCTTGCTGCTTTGGAATATTAGCTTTTTTTGTTTTTGGTGATACATGGGTGGTATCAAACACATTTTGGAATGCGACCCGCCTCAAGCTCTCCGAACACCAAGTCGGTATACTTCCGATCCCTACAGGCGCGAAAGAAAGGGAGCTTGTTCTTCCTGTTTCAGGCATAGACGGTAAATGGTGGATCATTCACACAGAGGAGCTGATCCGAAAGGGATTTTTTCGTGTGAGACACACAGCAATTGATAACAGCCCGCATGGTCGCGAAGTTCACTGGAGTTCCGGCCCGATATGGTTGTTGGCAGGATTTGCCTGCTTGATCTCGCTCTGCTCCAACAAGCCAATTTTGGATTGTGTGCCGCTGGCCGCTCTTTATGTTGGCCCCGTTCTCTGGCTCACGCTTCTTGGGATTTATGGGGGCTTTCTCCAGCGAAAATATGGCTGGATCACCGCGAGTTTTGGAGTTTTGATTCTGGGCACATGCTCCCCGGTTTTTGAGTTCTTCAAGGCTGGAAATTTCGACCATCATGGTCTTGTGGGCTGGTTTTCCATGATGAGTATACTTTGTTTGGTTCTCGGGGGGGCGGGATGCGTCGCGAGAGCAAAATCAAAAAAGAAATCCATCGATCTTACTCTCGCCCATGAAGCTGTTTTGCCTACCGAGCAGCAAGCAAGGCGCTGGTTCATTGCCTCGGGAGTGTTTGGCGCTGCCGCGCTATGGATCAGTGCTGCCACGGAAATTCCTGTTCTGGTTGGAGTAGCCATTGGGGGACTCGCAGGTGGTTGGCTACTCAGAAAGTCCGAGACTCTGGAACCCAGCCTCTGGCTCACTTGGGGGCGTTCAGGCTGTATCGCCTCGATCGGCTTTTACTTGCTGGAATACTTTCCCAACCACATGGGGTGGAGGGTGGAAGTGAATCATCCTCTCTACTCTATGGCGTGGCTCGGAGGGGCGGAGATTCTATCGCGCACGGTTTCATGGTTTTCTGGAAAGCCGCTTTTCAATAAGACCCCTTTTGATCTGGCCCGCCTTTGTGCATGTCTCGTTTTTGTGCTTCTGCCAATCTTTCTTATTTTATGGAAAGCCCATGAGTTTTTCTGGGTTGCGGATCGATTCCTCCTCGCGCTTCACAATGAACACATCGGCGAGTTTCAGCCCCTTTTAAAAGCTCTGGAAGGCCGCGCAATTGGGATTTTGTTGGTCATGGCTATCATTATTCCAGTTATTGCTTTGCTACGCATAGGATTCTTATTTGTCCAGCAACGCCTGTCCATATTCAGTTTGGCTTCGATAGCAATTGTCCTCTTTCCCGCAGCTCTCATGTTTGGACTTGCTTTAAAACAAGTTCGCTGGTTGGGGATTGCGCTCTTTTTCTGGTGCCTTTTGCTAACGGTGCTATTTGCCTTGAGGCAAGATAAAAATCATTGGCCATTTCCCAAAAAATGGACGACCTGGATCCTTGCTGTCCTCAGTATAATAGCTGTATTGATTTTGCCTTACATGACCTTACGGAACATGATGCGTTGGGCATCTAACAGCCAAGAAATTCCAAAAGATTTGCTTCCGAATGTGATTGCACGCGATGTCGTTCATCGTATTTTGCGAGCCAATCCGGAGCGTAATCCGGTTATACTTTCCGGTCCCACGACTTCTACAGACTTGGCCTTTTACGGCCAAGCACGCGTTATTGGCTCTCTCTATTGGGAAAATATGCCAGGCCTCAAAGCTGCGGCGGATATTTTTTCCGCCCATTCGGCAGATATTGCAAAACAAAAACTTCTCTCGCGGAATGTTACACACATCCTTCTCTTTTCTTGGGATGAATTTAGCAAGGATTACGCTGCGTTAAATGGAATGGAGACAGGAACTCCTTCAGGCGATATCTTTGTATCACGACTCCTAAAGGATGAGGAGATGCCTCAGTGGGTTCGACCATTGTTTTATCCCATTCCTCCGAATTTTGAGTTGGAGGAGGAATCTGTTTCGCTTTTTGAAATCGTTCCCGATCAGACTCGCTTGGATTCCTTGATTGCGCAGGCGATTTACCGCCTCGATGCTGGACAAGCTCAAACTGCAGTCCGTATTCTTCAGACGGCTCTGACTGAGTATCCTGAAAACACACTTTTGAATCAATTGCTGCGCAATGCAATGGATATTGCGCCTCAAAAACAATGAAACTTATCTCATAACACGTTAGCTTTTTAATGTTAAAATTTATGTCAATTTTATGCTAAACCAAAAACCATCCAACCGCACCGGGCAGAAGATAATCTGCTTCCTATCATTTGCTATTCTGCCATTTTCAACGCAACCAATCCTTGCAGAGGAACAAAACCCATCCGCAAGTGAAGAATCAGCTCCTGATCCAGAAACTCTCCTAAACAAAGCAGTCGCGCTTCTGAGTGACACCAGCAACCCGGGCAATGCTCAGTTTGCTGTGATGTATCTTGCTCAAGCTGCGGCTGCCGGTAATGCAGAGGCGGCTAATCGACTTGGAAATCTCTACGGCAAGGGAGAAGGCGTGGCTGAGAACCAAACCAAGGCTCGTGAATGGTTTGAAAAGGCGGCTTCTGCCGGCCTCTCGAAAGCGAAGTTCAACTATGGGAGGTTTTTGATCTTGGGAATTGGTGGTCCAGTCGATATTGAAAAGGGCATTGAATCATTGCAAGCTTCAGCAAACGAAGGGATCAAGCCTGCTCAAATTGTGTTGGCAAAAATCTTCTATTTCGGTGAGTATGGTCAGAAAGTGGATTATGCCCGCGCTTTTCCAAACGCGATGCTGGCTGCTGAGGGGGGCGATCTGGAATGCCAAAACATGGTAGGCATCATGCTTTCATACGGCTGGGGAACAAAAACTAACAAAAAAGATGCCGCACTTTGGCTAAAAAAGGCAGCAGATCGCGGCCATGCGAAAGCACAGGCATCCTACGCAGATGCGCTCCTAAATGGAAACGGCATAGAGAAAGATAAAGTAGAGGCCATCAAATACTACACACTTTCGGCCAACCAAGATGAAGTTACAGGAAAACTTCCTTTAGAAAACCTTACCGCAGTGCTCGACCCGGCAGTTGTCGCAGAGGGAACTCTCCGCGCCGAGGAATTCAAAGTTCAATCTCAAGAGGAAAATGTCCAAAAATAGGTTAGTAGAGTAGGGAGACCCGGACGGGGTTAGAGGCGCGAAGGCCAATGACCGCCGGGGTCTCCCCCTCATCGAACCGGACGTGCGGATTGCCCGCATCCGGCTCTCGGAGTGCCGTTCTTCGGTTT